>JAOAUD010000156.1 GCA_030157755.1 Candidatus Nanopelagicales bacterium | reverse complement strand
TCGAATCGATGACCAACGGCGCCTCAAACAGTTCCGGATGCCACACCTTGGCGCGAGCAGTGCCCACAAACTCTCGACGAATGGCACCGGACACCACATCGGCGCCCGTTTCGTTGCCCGCCGCGACGAGGTTTTCGAAGGCATCCGGCTCGATTTCGTCATCGCTGTCGAGGTAGAAGATCCATTCGCCCGTGGCGATCTTGGTACCGGTATTGCGCGGTGCGCCGCAGCCACCGGAGTTCTCGGGCAGGCATACGTAGCGAACTCGGCTGTCGGCCTCACTAAATGAGCGAACTACTCCGGCAGTTCCGTCACTCGAGGCATCGTCGGCGACGATGACTTCCAAGTCCTGGAAGGTCTGCGCGAGGACGCTGCGGATCGCAGTCGGAAGACGCTTTTCGTCGTTGTAGCTAATGAGTACAACGGAAATAGTTGGCCGCGCAGAACCCGACTCAATCACGCGCCCAACCGTACCTCGCGAGGGCGTCTGCGGCGTCTAAGCGAGGCCTGCGCCTGTCGCGGCGCCACCCTTCAACAAGTTGCGAGCAACGACCATGCGTTGGATCTGATTTGTTCCCTCGTAGATCTGCGTGATCTTTGCGTCGCGCATGAACCGTTCGACGGGATAGTCCTTTACGTAGCCGTAACCACCAAAGACCTGGACTGCATCAGTCGTGACTCGCATCGCAACATCTGACGCGAAGCACTTGGCAGCAGCGCCGAAGTACGTCGCGGATGCTTCCCCGCGTTCGCTGACTGCCGCTGCCCGGTAGACCAATTGGCGAGCTGCCTCGACCTCGATCGCCATGTCCGCGAGCATGAATTGAATCCCTTGGAAGTCCGCAATGGCTTTGCCGAACTGCGACCGCTCCTTGGCGTACGCAACCGCAGCATCCAGCGCTCCCTGAGCGAGGCCAACGGCTTGCGCGCCAATTCCCACCCGCGTCACATCGAGGGCCTTCATCGCCGTGTTCCAACCCGTACCTTCAGCACCGATCATGCGATCGGCAGGCAGCTTGACGTTGTCGAAGTAGAGCTCACGAGTCGGCGATCCCTTGATTCCGAGCTTGCGCTCCGGAGCACCGAGGCTGAACCCTGGGTCGTCAGCGTGGACAACAAATGCCGAAATACCCTTGGGGCCCTTGTCTGGATCTGTGCTCGCCATGACGGTGTAGTACTTGGAGATCCCGGCATTTGTGATCCACCGCTTGTTTCCGTTCAGGATCCAGCCGTCACCGTCTCGAACCGCGCGACTGCGCATGCTTGCCGCATCACTTCCCGCCTCGGGCTCGCTGAGTGCATAGGAAAACATCGCCTCACCGCGGGCAACCTCTGGCAGGTAGCGCGACTTGATGGCCTCGTCGCCACCAACCAGCAGCGGGGTTGTTCCCAACTTGTTCACGGCTGGAATCAGTGAACTCGATCCGCATACTCCAGCAACCTCTTCGACGACTATGCAGGCCGCGAGGTTGTCACCCCCGGACCCTTCGTACTCCTCCGGAATGCTGATGGCGTGGAATCCTGATGCTGCCAGGGCCTCATAGACATCCCAGGGGAACTCACCCGTCTCATCAATTTCCGCTGCACGCGGAGCAATCTTGGCCTGCGCGAGAGCGCGCACAGCGGCGCGCAGTTCGCTGTGTTCGTCAGACAGTTGGTACAGGTCGAAGTCTGGATTATTTGCCATGAGGGCCAGCGCTCCTGCTGTCGCGGATTGCGTACCACCGGGATGAACGGCCGATGATGCTTGTACTTGGCGAGTATACGAACGTCCGCGAACGTCCTTGGGACTAACCTAAGGCCCATGTCTGAACAATCCCAGCCACGTCTGAGCGTCGTCGGCACCGGCTACCTCGGTGCAGTCCACGCGGCGTGCATGGCGAACTTTGGATTCGAAGTCATCGGCGTTGACGTCGACGAGCTCAAGGTCAAGCAACTCGGTTCGGGGCAACCGCCCTTCTATGAGCCTGGCCTCCCCGAGGTCCTCGACCAGGCGCTGGAATCCGGTCGTCTGCACTTCACCACGGATATGGCCGAAGCCGCCGCGTTTGGTGACGTCCACTTCATCTGCGTTGGCACTCCGCAAAGCGCAAACTCCAATGCGGCGGACATCTCGTATGTCAATGCAGCAGTCGAGGGTCTCGTCCCGCACCTCACCGGCGATGCTTTGCTGGTCGGCAAGTCGACCGTTCCCGTGGGGACTGCGGCTCGACTTCGCGACGTAAGCCAGAAGCTTGCTCCAGAAGGCGTCAAGGTGGAACTCGCCTGGAACCCTGAGTTCCTCCGCGAAGGGTTCGCCGTGGCGGACACCCAACGCCCGGATCGGATCGTCATCGGAACGGACAGCGACTCGGCAGATGAATTGCTGCGTCAGGTGTACAGCAACCAGATCTCCGCCGGTGTGCCCTACCTGCGCACGGACCTCGCCACATCGGAACTTGTGAAGGTGGCTGCCAACTCGTTCCTCGCCACCAAGATTTCTTTCATTAACGCGATGGCGGAGGTGTGTGATCGTGCCGGGGCAGACGTGACGGCGCTGGCACATGCGATCGGCTACGACGACAGAATCGGCTCGAAGTTCCTGCGCGCCGGACTTGGTTTTGGTGGCGGGTGCCTGCCAAAGGATATTCGGGCGTTCATGGCACGCGCTGGGGAGCTCGGCGTTGACGATGCGCTGTCGTTCCTCAAGGAAATCGACGACATCAACCTGCGCCAACGCAGCCGAACTGCAAATGCTGCGGCCACGATGCTCGGCGGTACGGTGAACGAGAAGGTGATCGCCGCACTTGGCGCGGCATTCAAGCCCGACAGCGACGACGTTCGCGATTCGCCTGCGCTCGATGTGGCGGCGAACCTTCACCTGCAAGGCGCCAACGTGCGGGTCTACGACCCGAAGGCGATGGTCAATGCTGCTGCACAGTTCCCGACGTTGGACTTCGTTGACTCAGCGGTCGAGGCATGCGCCGGAGCAGACATCGTGCTGCTCCTGACGGAATGGAACGAGTTCGTCACCCTTGACCCGCACGAGCTTGCGAGCAGGACTGCCGGGCGACGAATCTTGGATGCCCGCAACGTGTTGGATCCGGCGCAGTGGCGCGAAGCTGGGTGGCAGTACCAGGGAATCGGTCGCCCGTAAGCAACCGACCCAACCTGCAGTTTGGTTAGAAGTCCTGCATCGTGGTGACGGCAGCCGGGTCTACTCCAGTGCTTGCGTTGTAGGCGGCAATCACTTCCGCAGGCGTGCCGTACATCTTCAGCTCGCCCTTTTCGAGCCAGATGGCGTCGGTGCACAGTTCCTCAACCGTCGCCAGCGCGTGTGATACCAACACCATCGTGTGGGCCTCGGCCAAGAGGCTGTTCATCTTCTCGTGTGCTTTGGCCTTGAACGAGGCATCACCTGTCGACAGGGCCTCATCAACGATGAGGATGTCGGGCTCCATATGAACGGCCACTGCGAATGCCAACCGAGCGGACATACCCGATGAGTAAGTCGTCATGGGCATTTCGAGGAAGTCCCCGAGTTCCGTCCACTCTGCGATCTCATCAGTCTTCTCTTCGACTTCTGCACGCGAGTAACCAACGGCCAGACCACCGAGCATGATGTTTTCGTAGCCGGACAGCTTGGGGTTAAAACCGACGCCAAGCGCGAGCAATGTACTGACGCGGCCGCGAATTTCGATGCGCCCTTCGGTGGGTGGCAAGATCCCGGAAATCGCCCGCACCAATGTTGTCTTTCCAGCGCCGTTGTTTCCAACGATGCCCAGCACACGGCTGCGCGGCAGGTCGAAACTCACATCCTTGAGTGCCTCGACCTCGCGAACCACTCGCTCGCCACGACCAACGCGACGCAGGGAGTCTTTCAGCGTCGGGCGCTTCTCGAATGTTGTCCGGTAGGTCATCGAGAGGTGCTGGACGCTAATCGCGGGCTCAGATTCTGACTGCAAAGTCCCGCTCCCTTGAAAGAAATACGTAGCCGCCGAGTACCAGAGCGAGCAATGCCCAACCGGACATCACGAGCCATACCTGCGGATTGGGCCACTCGCCATAGACGATGGCGTTGCTCCAGGTCGCGACGAAATCAAACATGGGGTTGATGTATCGCAAGAATTCGCCGCTCTTGGGGAGCTGGTCCGCTGCCCACAGCACTGGCGAGGCAAAGAACCACAGCCGCATGAAGTAGGGCAGGAAGCTGCGCGTATCACGGAAGTACACCTGCATGGTGGCGAGCAGCATTGCCATGCCGGCACAGAACACCGTGAGCAAAGCGAGAACTGGGATCGCGAGCACCCAGGTGAACTGCGGGCGGATACCGAAGGCCAGAGCCGCAACCACCAGCACGATCAACGACGGCCACAGCTCTGCCAACGCTCCACGGACCGCCGATAGCGGCAGCAGCGCCTTGGGAAAGGCAGTATTCGTCACCATCTTGCCGGCGCTGGTCACGGATTTTGCACCTTGACTCATCGAAGTCTCAAGGACGTCGAAGATGAAGAGCCCAGCGAGTAGATAGACGAAGTAGTGCGGGATCGTCGCCCCGCGCGCCAAGATCAAGACGAGCAGGAGGTACACCAACCCCATCAGCAGCGGGTTGATGACGTTCCACAAGCGCCCGAACAGGGTGTCGAGCTGGTTGGCCCGCACATTCGCCCGGGTCATCTCGTTCATGAACTCGCGACGGCGCCACAGTTCTTTCAGGTAGCCGGAGAAGTTGCGAGGAAGCCCAGCCCGATACGGCTCGTAGACGTGGAACGTGCCACGGAATTCGTCGTCGTCAGCGACAGTCTTGACGTCAATGGCAGCCTTTGCCACAGTTACTCCCCTCGCAGACGCGCATTTGCGATGATAGGTCGGTTTGCGGAATTGGGCGAGCACACGCCGCCGCGAATCGCTGGGACAATCAGGACTTTCCGCCTGTTTGCGGTCGTGAGGTGAGGAAACCCACACCCCATGACAAGTGCATAGCCGCCAGGACGGCTGGCACCCGTGCCCTCACGGATCGGCTCTCGCCGCGCGAGATCGCAATCCCGCCAAGAGCCACTGCGGCGGCGTATCCGCCTGGAATCAGCCAACCAAGCCGCAACGTGGCGGCCGACGGGACCACCAAACCAGTGATGCCGGCGGCAACCCCGACGCCGATTGCTGCGACTGCCACTGGCGGTGCCAGGTAACGGGCCTGAACAGTCTCGGGGTGGCGCCGCATGACCTCACGCCGCCACGTTCCGTACTGGAAGTACTGGCGGGCCAGCGCTTTTAGGTCTGGCCGCGGACGGTAGGACACCTGCATCTGTGGGTTAAACCAGATCTTCCCGCCGAGGGAGCGGATTCGGTGGTTCATCTCCCAATCCTGAGCGCGGTCGAAGGATTCGTCGTAGCCACCGACCCGTTGCAGCGTCTGGGCGCGGAAGACTCCTAGGTAGACCGTTTGCGCTTCGCCCTCCTGGCCACCCACATGGAAGGGCGCACCGCCAACGCCAAGTTTGGAGGTCATCGCCAAAGCCACAGCCGACTCGAAGTCCGTGGTTCCCTCCGCAGCCATGACGCCGCCGACGTTGTCGGCACCGGTGCGGATCAAGGTTTCCACGGCGCGAGAGATGTAGTCGCGGGGAAGTTCGCAATGACCATCCACCCGAACGATGATCGAGTGCGTCGCCACCTGCAGCGCAGCGTTCAAAGCCGTCGGAGTGCGACCGGATGGGTTCGACACAGTGCGCACCCGAGAATCTCCGGCCACAAGATCGGCCGCCACCGAGTCTGTGTTGTCCGTTGATCGGCCGAGCGCAAGGATCACTTCGATCAAACCCGGAAAGTCCTGATCGAGCACTGCCCCGACAGCTTCTCTTAAGTGCCGCTCCTCATTGAGGACCGGCATGATGACCGACACGGCGTCACCGAATTGCGCCTCGCCATCACGGACATCCACGATCAACTCGCGCTCCGCTGCCACATGATCACCTGGAGTAGCCATCGGTGGGACATTACTACTTTCACATCTTCGCAAGCACACATGCTGCCCCCGATATTGACTCTCGGCGTGCCGCAAGCTTCGGTTCGCCGAATTGCGACTTAGCATCATCCACAGCGTTGATTGCCTTCCCCGGCGCCCCACCGCGGTGTAAATACACGGCAAATCGCGAGAACGTGATGTTCTTGTAAACCTGGAACGTCAGGACTACCGGGCGCGTCGCAACCAATTGAGACCACCAAATGAAAGGCATTCGCATGGCACCGGCGAGCAGCATGCGCCAAAGACACCCAATGCGCCTCTTCGGCGTTGTGGTGGCTGCCGGTGTGCTCGTTGCCAGCGGCATTGGCTACGCGACTGCGAACGAGGTAACTGATCAAGTCAAACGAACTGAGGTATTTGGCCTCGTTAAGAACCGGCCCGAAAATGACGGCGGCACCAACATCTTGCTCGTCGGATCCGATGACCGCACTGGCCTGTCCAAAGCCGAGCGGTCGAAGCTCCACGTGGGCCAATCCGAATACGGCAGCCACACCGACTCGATGATGATCGCGCATCTCGCGGACGACGGATCAGTCGGAATCGTCAGCATCCCCCGCGACTCGTATGTCGAGATTCCAGCCCACACCACTTCATCCGGTAAGACGATCCCCTCCAGCAAGCAGAAGATCAACGCCGCCTTCAGCATCGGCGGCCCAAGCCTCGCTGTCGAAACGGTGGAGCGCTCGACCGGTGTCCACATCGACCACTACGCAGAAATCAACTTCCAAGGCTTCGTCACGATGGTCGATGGACTCGGTGGCGTCCCCATGTGTCTGAAGACGCCGATCAAAGACCAGAAGTCCGGACTTGACCTTCCTGCGGGCAACCAAATGCTCAATGGCACCCAAGGGCTTGGGTTCGTCCGTGCCCGCTACTTCGACCCGAGCGCCGACCTCGGTCGGATGAAGCGCCAGCAGACATTTGTCGGTGCCATGTTCAAGCAGGCCATGAGCCCATCAACGATCTTGAACCCCGCTCGGATGGTTGCGTTCTTGAACTCGGCAGCGGGTGCGGTCACGGTCGACGAGAACTTCAGCAAGCGCGACATGTGGAACCTGGCGGCCAAGATGCGCTCGGTCAACCCCTCGAACGTGACGTTCCAGACGATCCCCCTCGGTCAGGAAACATCGGCCCCCGGCGTCGGCTCGGTCGTGGTCTGGGATCAAGCGAAGTCAAGCGAACTGTTCAATCGCCTGAAGACCGGCGAGCCACTTGTGGAGAAGGCTCCCGAGGCCAGTGGGCCAACCGTCGAGGTCGCGCCATCAACAATCAGCGTGCGGATACTCAATGGTTCGACCGTTTCAGGCCAAGGCACCAAAGCAATCAAGGAGTTCAAGGCTGCTGGCTACCGGGTGTCCGGCATCGCAGCGAACGCACCCAAGCGGACCGGCGAAGAAACCGTCATCGAATACGACCCCCGCTACGACAACTCACTGAAGACACTTCAAGAGGCGTTGCCTGGTGCGACGGTCAAGCCGGTGAAGAACCTGGGACGTACGTTCCGCATCACAGTGGGTAGCGGCTACGACGGCGTGAAAGCAGTGAAGGTGTCTGGCCCGGCAGCCGATCAAGCTGCTGCAGCGACTAAGCCCAAGACCGCAGCTGACGATCCCTGCGCCTAGTCCACGCTGGCACTCGGCGGTGCCGGGATTCTTGACTCACTCGCCCCGCAGGCGAGCCCCCTTTGCCTTAGCGCTGGCCTGAAGCTCAAGTTGGAAATCGAGCATGCGTTTGCGCAGTGCGTCATCAGAGGCACCGAGGATTCGAACAGCCAGCAGACCGGCATTGCGCGCGTTATCCACGGCCACTGCAGCGACGGGCACCCCCGCCGGCATCTGCACGATGGACAGCAGCGAATCAAGTCCATCAAGGTGCTTCAGCGCGACAGGAACTCCGATGACCGGAAGTGGCGTCACAGCGGCCAACATTCCCGGCAGGTGGGCCGCACCGCCCGCGCCAGCGATGATGACGCGCAGGCCTCGATCGGCCGCGCTCTTTCCGTAGGCGATCATCTCTTCGGGCATCCGATGAGCCGACACCACGTCAGCCTCAAACGGAACATCAAATTCCGCGAGGACCTCGGTCGCCGCCTTCATCGTCGGCCAATCCGAATCCGACCCCATGACAACGCCGACAACTGGGTCTGGCGCGTTTTCACTCATCGATGACTCCTGCTAAGTAGTCGGCGGCGTGGTGCGCCCGCTCGCGGAGGGACTCTAGATCCTCGCCTGTCACGGTGACATGTCCAAGTTTGCGCCCGCGACGTGGCGTCTTGCCATACAAGTGAACCTTCAAGTGCGGATCACGCGCCATGACGTGTCGGTAGGCCGAATACAGATCGCCCTTGTCGGTTCCAATCACGTTGACCATGACCGAGTACGGCGCTCGCGCGGCCGGGCTCCCCAGAGGCAAATCCAACACAGCCCGCAAGTGGTTTTCGAATTGTGAGGTCACCGCACCGTCGATCGACCAATGCCCGGAATTGTGAGGGCGCATAGCCAATTCGTTGATCAACAGGCCGTCGGCGGTCTCGAACATTTCCACCGCAAGCATCCCGGTCACCCCGACAACGTCGGCTACCCGCAGCGCGATGCTCTGCGCCGCAATCGCGAGATCGGCATCAAGGTCTGGAGCCGGGGCGATAACTTCGCGACAGATCCCCTCGGTCTGCACGGTCTCCACGACCGGGTAGGCAACTGCCTGTCCGTGTGGTGAGCGGGCGATTTGAGCAGCAAGTTCACGGCGGAAGGTGACCCGTTCTTCGAGAAGCCATGCCGCGGGCGATTCCAAGGGGTTGCCTTCAACGATCGAGACCGCTTCTTCAAGGGTGTCCGCCAGCCAGACTCCCCGGCCGTCGTAACCTCCGCGGGACGTCTTCAGGACGATCGGCCACTGGACCTTCTCGCCGAACGCGGCGAGGGCTTCGCGCATTTGTTCGACCGGCGCATCCGCTGCAATCGAACCCCACGACGGGCACGGCAAACCGGCATCGGTGAGCGCCCGACGCATGGCGATCTTGTCTTGCGCGTGTATCAAGGCATCCGGCCCGGGACGTACTGAGAGTCCGCTTGCCTGGAGCTCACGCAGGATTGACGGCGGGACATGTTCATGATCGAACGTGACGACGTCGACGCCCTCGGCGAATTCGAAAACCGCCTGCGGATCGTCGTGGTTGCCAACCCGAACGTCATTGATCACCAAGGCCGCGCTGTCACCCTCGGCCGCTGCCAGCACGCGAATGTTGATGCCCAAGGCAATTGCGGCCTGCTGTGCCATCCGTGCAAGCTGACCTCCGCCGATGATCCCAACCGTTGGGAAGTCATCGACTGATGACGCTGAACTCACGCAGAGACCCCTGATTCGGTGATGTGAATTCCATAGGTTGCCGAGTACGACTCCCCCGGTTTGGCGGTCGTGATCGGGAAGTGCCCGGACAGCGGGTCAGTCGGAGCCGTCATCGGCTCAATCGCCACAAGCGGTTGGTCCGGTGGCGCGAACAAGACGGCGTACGAATACCCCTCGTCATAGGACAGGGTGATGCGATGCTGGCCTCCCTCAATCCAAGCAGTCGTGCCGACAGGAACCTCATCGAAGAGGTCATCGAACACAACCCCGCCCTGACTCGGGTCGCCGAGGACATCGACTTCGACGGGCACTCGCTCAACTTCACCCGTTGGCACACATCGTTCGTCGAGGACCAGGTGATGCGTGAACGGCTTGCAGACCGTCCAGTCCTGTCGATCGCCACCCGGCGGGGCGAAGTAGGGATGCCAGCCAAATGCAACCGGCACCTCGGCATCCGATGTTGGGCGCACTGAGGTTGAGATTCGCACGGTTGAATCGAGCAGCTGGACCGAAACGGTCAGCACATGCGGGAACGGGAACGCCGGGAATTCAGGTCGGCCACTGTTGAAGTCGAGTTCTGCGACGAGCCACGATCCGACCTGATCGTTCGCCACACCAGCGCCATATTGAACGGCTTCGGAGCGGGTGACCTTCCAATCCGGGCAACCCGCGAGCAGCCCGTGGATGGGAAGCCCATTTCCATCGAGGTGTACGCCAGGGGTTCCGTCTGTCACCAAGGTCACGTCACCGAATTGCTTGTGCTCGAGGCGGTTCGCCCAGGGTGCGAGCAACGGGATCCCGAATGTCTTGCCGGACTCCCGATAAGCGCCCAGGCCGGCCCGCATTCCCAGCAGTTCCACCCCGTTGTGGGTCAGTGACGACCCGACCATCCCGGCGGCCGGGACAAACGTGACGGCGATCCCAGTCGGCGCACTTAACGTATACGCAGTCAGGTCAGGGAAATCCGGATGCGGGCTCTGGGTTACTTCGTAGCTCGTCGACATGTGCCTATCTTTGCGGCAAACCGAGGTCACGGGAAATCAACATCCGCTGAACCTCGGAAGTACCTTCACCGATTTCCAGGATTTTCGCGTCTCGATAGAAACGGCCGACGGGGAATTCGATGGTGAAGCCGTACCCACCATGCACCTGCGTCGCGGCTCGCGAATTGTCCATCGCGGCATTGGATGAGTGAAGTTTCGCGATAGCAGCTTGGCGCTTGAAGGGTTCGCCTGCGGCCATCCGGGCCGCAGCGTCACGCCACGCCAGACGGGACGTGTAGGCGCGGATCTCCATGTCGGCGATCATGAAAGAGACAGCCTGGTGCGCACCGATCGGGCGACCAAATGCTTCCCGTTCGCTGGCGTACTTCACTGACTCGTCGACGCAGCCCTGCGCGAGACCGGTTGCCAGCGCAGCAATCGCGATGCGGCCCTCATCCAGGATCCGTAGGAACTGCGCATAGCCACGACCACGTTCCCCGACCAGATTCGATTCCGGCACCCGCACGTCGACGAACGACAGTTCATGGGTGTCTGACGCGTTCCAGCCGACCTTGTCGTATTCCTTTGAGACTGTGAAGCCAGGCGTTCCGGCCGGAACCAGAATCGCGGAGATTTCCTTACTGCCATCAGGATTTTCGCCAGTCACGGCGGTGACTGTGACCAGGCCGGTGATCGGTGTTCCTGAGTTTGTGATGAAGGATTTCGACCCATTGATCACCCATTCCCCGTCGACCAACTGGGCCTTGGTGCGGGTACTGCCGGCATCCGATCCCGCGCCCGCTTCAGTCAAGCCAAAGGCGCCGAGCATTTTGCCGGAGGTCAGCTTGGGCAGCCATTCACGCTTGAGTTCCTCGCTACCGAATCGGTAGATGGGCATCGCACCGAGCGACACCCCGGCTTCCAGGGTGATCGCCACGGATGAGTCCACGCGAGCAAGTTCCTCAAGCGCGACGCACAAAGCCGTGAAGTCGCCGCCCATGCCGCCGTATTCCTCCGGGAAGGGAAGTCCGAACAAGCCGAGGTCGGCCATCGATTCGACGATTGGCATGGGGAACTCTCCCCGCGCGTAATAGTCACCAATGACCGGGGCGACTTCATCGCGGGCGAACTGCTCAACTGTCTTTCGCAGCGCCTCATGCTCGGCTGAAAGCTTCAGGTCCACGTTTCTCCCTCACTTACGGCGGAACCGCCGAAATTCTTCACCCAATCGGCTTACGCTGGGCACAAGGAGTGAGTACCCAATCACCGATGTACAGGACATGGTGATCAGACTCACCTGACGATGACGCTAATCCTCGCACGAGGTGGGTAACCTAAAAACATGACCCAAACTTCTGTTCAGCCACAGCCCCGCGGTCGGATCGCAACCACGGTGGCTGTTTTACGCGTGAAGTTTGAAAAAATCCTCTCCGAGGCCGCGAAGTTCGGCGTTATTGGATTGATGGCACTGGTCATCGACGTGGGCCTGTTCAACCTCCTGCTTCTTGCCGACAGCAGCATGTTTGCCTCCAAGCCGCTGACCGCGAAGGTCATCTCGGTGACGGCGGCGACGACGTTCGCATACTTCGGCAACCGTTTCTGGACATTCCGGGACCGCGGTCGAACCTCATACCGCCGCGAATACGTGCTGTTCTTCGTCCTGAACATCATCGGCATGGGGATCGCGCTGGGTTGTTTGTGGTTCACCCACTACGCACTCGGTTTTGACTCCGTCATCGCGGACAACATCAGCGCGAACGTCATTGGCTTGGCGCTGGGAACAATCTTCCGCTTCTGGTCCTACCGCAAGTGGGTCTTCCCAGAAGAATCCGAAGTCAGCGACAAAGAGATCGTCCAGCTCTCCGAGATCTGATCTATCTGCCCGTTCAGCGGGCTTCCACCCAGCATTGTGGCGGTCTACCGTCGCTAGAAGGCTGCAGATCGCCCCAATCCTGCGTGGGGACCGGCTAAACCGGGGTGACTCCATGACGGCGGCGGGAGAAGTCGCGGTTCTTCGTCGCGGCGGCGGCAATTCGCAGGATGAGTTCGCTGCGCAAGTCTTCCGGCTCGATGATCGCGTCAATTACGAGCTCGCTGGCGAGCCGCACGACATCGATGTCCTCTTCGTACTCCTCACGCTTGGCTGCGACGAAAGCCTCTCGTTCCGCCTCATCTTCGATTGCGGCGATCTTGTTCGCGTAAACGGCGTTGATAGCCGCTTCGGCTCCCATGACCGCGATCTTGGCCGTCGGCAAGGCGATGGTTGCATCCGGCGCGAACCCTGGACCCGCCATCGCATACAACCCGGCCCCATATGCCTTTCGGACCACCACACAGAACTTCGGGACGGTCGCCTCACTGACAGCGGTGATCATCTTTGCACCGTGGCGAATGATGCCTTGCTTCTCAACGGCAGTGCCCACCATGAAGCCAGGGACGTCAGAGAGGAAGATCAGCGGAACGTTGAAGGCATCGCACAACTGGATGAATCGGGTTGCCTTGTCGGCCGAATCGACGAATAACACCCCGCCCTTGAACATCGGATTGTTGGCAACGAGTCCAACGACCTTGCCGTCGAGTCGGGCGAAACCGACAACTAGTTCGCGCGCCCATCCCTTGTGGATCTCGAAGAATGAGCCTTCATCTGCAAGCCCGCGGATATAGCGACGCATATCGAAGGCCTGGCGCTCACTTTCGGGGACCAGCGCACGCAGGTCGATGTCCTCCGGAGCGCTCGGCTCGGCAACTGGGGGCAGTTGCTGCCAGTTCTGCGGCAGGTACGACAAGTACTGCTTCACGGTGTCGAGGGCGGCTTCCTCAGTCTTGACCAGGACGTGCCCGACTCCGCTCTCACTGGTGTGGACCTTCGCGCCACCCATCGCCTCGAGGGTTGTCCTTTCGCCCGTCACCATTTCGACCATGCGGTCAGATCCGAGGTACATGGAGGCGTTTCCTTCGACCATGACCACGATGTCGCAGAACGCCGGAATGTAAGCGCCACCGGCAGCACTCGGGCCGAACAATGCGCAGACTTGGGGAATCGATCCGGATGCCCGCACCTGGTTCCAGAAGATCTTTCCCGCACCCCTGCGGCCAGGAAACAGGTCAACCTGATCCGTAATTCGGGCACCGGCGGAATCCACGAGCCACACCATCGGGATCGACAACTCGTAGGCGCGCTCGATGATCCGAATGATCTTCTCAACAGTCCGCGCTCCCCAAGAGCCGGCCTTCACGGTGGAATCGTTCGCCATCAAAGCAACTGGACGCCCCGCGATCATGGCGGTCCCGGTGATGACACCGTCGCTGGGCAGGTCACCGGCCATCACGTTCGCGAGTTGGCCGTCTTCAACGAATGACCCCGCATCGACCAAGGCAGCGATTCGGTCACGAGCGAACAACTTGCCCCGAGCAGCGTTCGCCTCGTGATATCTGGCGGCGCCACCGGCGGTGACCTGCTTGCGTAGTTCGCTGACTGGAGGATGGTTCGGCATGAATGGACCCCTTGTGAACGCGCCTTCGCGGTGGATTCAAATCTCGGCGAAGCCTACGCATTGGTGGTGCGGCCGCGGCCACTGCGGGCCGTTAGGACGTGCTGGCGGCTGCCATTGACCACGCCCGAAGCAACCCGAAACCGCGAGCCGGGCGAGGGCGAACGCCCTTGAATGAAAACTGCTCAAGATGTTCGAGTTCATCAAGTGTTGCCGAATCCACATACGTGGAGCCTGGCTTCGCCATTGCAGTCAAACGGCTTGCCCGATTGACTGTGGTGCCGAAAACGTCGCCCATTCGCAACAGCACTGGCCCTGTCGCGAGCCCTATGCGCATCTTCGGCACGTCATGGTTCCCGCGGTGCGCTTCGTGCAGTTCAACTGCGATCGCTGCGATCTTTCGTGGTGACTCATGAACAAAAAGGACTTCGTCACCCAAGGTCTTGATCAGCCGAGCCCCCTCGGCAGCGACGACATCGGCGCTCACACTCTCGAATGACTGCACCAAAACCGCGAGGTCTTCTTCGGGTATCTGACGAGAGAGCCTCGTGAATCCAGCAAGATCCGCAAAGCCGACAGTCATCGAGTCGGTCCGTGCCTCTGGGCCAACTTCTGCGATCGCTGCGGCTCGCGCTGCGTTGTGACTCATTTGGCGGCGCCAGGAGTAGAGCATCAACTCCTCCAGCACCGGCTTGTATGCACGCGAATCCGCCAGCAGCGCGCCGATGTCGTCAGCCTCGAGGACACCATGTTGCGCGATCACACCTCGTTCAATCAATGAGCGGGCGATGATGTTTCCCTGCCACTCGGCTAGCCGTGAGGTGTGCTGCCCGATCGCCCGGACCAACTCGATCGATTCCTCGTACGAGACATAACCCGCATCCACTAGGGCCATCAGCGCACGTAATGCCTCGACATCGGCCATCGCAAACTCGGCTTCGCCACCCACATCCGCGAATCCCATGGCCCGCCACAGCGCGCGCGTGACTTCCTCGGACACTCCTGCAAGCTGCGCTACCTGCCGACTGGTCAACTCTGGTGCAGAACCCAAGACGAATTCGACGAAGTCATCCAATGATCCCGCAGGTCGTTCTGCAGATACGTGCTGCGCTGCGGGCAGCCTCACCCTCGCAACCGCTTTCTTCGCAACGGCCTTCTTGGCTGCGGCTTTCTTCGCAACGGCCTTCTTCGCAACGGCCTTCTTGGCTGCGGCCTTCTTGGCAACGGCTTTCTTGGCGGGTGCTTTCTTCGCAGCTACCTTCTTCGCAGGGGCCTTCTTCGCCGCAGACTTCTTCTCCGCAGGAACCTTGACTGCAGGCTGCTGCGGTGCTTGGGCCGTGTCTAAGCCCTCAGTCATGAGGCAGCGCGAAGCTGGCCGGAGGGTCCGGCCTGGTTGTAGCTACGAACATGCCGATCCCACGCCTGATTGCGCAGCACCAAGATGTCGTGATGCAGTTGTTTGGCGTCCGCAACGTCGAGCATGAACGCCGGTAGCGGCGCGAAACTGGTTTGCACCCGCAAGACCCCCACCCCAAACAAACGCTGAATCGGTCCAGAAACGTATGTGACCTCGACGATACTCAGTAAAGGGATGTCCCAACCAGCTTTTCGCAGTCGGTATCTAATTCGAATTCTTTGGTCAGTGAGTTCCATGCGCGCATTTGCCCAGCCCGCGAACCGCCTACCCACACTGAAGATCACGATGAGCCCCACCACAACACCAACGGTCCACTTAGACGCTGACACCCATAGTGACTTGGGTGGCAGCCAGACCTCGATCACCGCCCACAGGGCGCCAGCCAAGCCCACAAATATGGCCAACCGGACTGCGATGCCCATGAGGCCGAGCTCATGTCGGCGCACCTCGGCGATGAGCTGCTCGTTGGCAACTACGCTGGCTCGAGATGACCTCACCTGCTAATCGTGGCAGAACTGCGGGCATGGGTTTGTCACGAACAACCGAATTGGCCGCTATTCACAGAAAGTGATCACGGTTTCGCCCATTGATCCGCCCGGGAAGGTTCGCCATTGCGAACCTTCCGCCACCAACTCAATGGCGAAGGTGCGTGACATCGCCGGCCGAAACCGTTCGCAGTCCGAATGGTCCATCGACGATCAACCGGCCTTCATGATCGATATCAACGGCCTCACCGACGAGGGGCGCGCCTCCACCGAGATCAACTCGCACCCGTCGGCCGATCGTCAGGCTTTCGGCGAGGTACTCACTTCGAATTCCACTGGAGTCCGCATCGCCGCCGCCAAGTCGAAATCGATTCCACAACTCGCCCCACACCTGCAGGCACTGCGCCAACAACTGCGCGCGGTCGCAACCAGAACCCTCGAGCGCAAGTGATGTTGCCGCAGGAATGGGGAGTTCTGCTTGTGCGTGGGAAACGTTGATCCCGATGCCCACAACCACAGCCTCACTACGACGCTCCGCGAGGATCCCCGCCAGTTTGCGTGGACCAGGCGACCCGTCATACGCAGCTGCGTCGATCACCACGTCATTCGGCCATTTGAGGCGGCATGCAACATCGTGGGCGCCGCATGCCCGACTCGTGGCGAGGCCAGCAATCAATGGGATCCATCCCAGGGATGCTGCCGACCAGACCGGGTCGGGGCGAAGAATCACCGAGAATAGAAGGCCTCTGCCAGCTGGGGTTTCCCATGATCGACTGAGTCGGCCCCGGCCCGCGCTCTGGCGATCAGCAACCACAACGGTCCATTCAGGTGCCCCCGCCGACGCCTGGACAAGTGCCTCGTCGTTGGTCGAGGCAATCGTGTCGAAAACCGTTGGCGCGGGTAGCTCAAGGCCATGAGACGTAAACGCATTGATGATGGCGGGCGCCGTGAGCGGGGATGCAGGATTTGCTGGCGCGGGCACGTTGCTACCGTACCTATGACGCTTGAAGCACTAGTTCGCGCTGCCAACCCAAGGGGAAGAATGACTGCTCAGCCTGATGTAGAAGCCACTGATGTGAACGCACCAGACCCCCATACGACGGCTGGCAAGCTCGCTGAGCTCCAGCGGCGCAACAAGGCAGCCGAGAATCCGGGCACCGAAAAGGCCATCGCCAAACAGCACAAAAAAGGCAAGATGACCGCGCGCGAGCGCATCTTGACGCTGCTCGACGACGACTCATTCGTCGAACTCGATGCCCTCGCACGTCACCGCAGCACCGCCTTCGGCTTGGACGAGACGCGGCCATTCGGCGACGGCGTTGTTACTGGTTACGGCACGATCGACGGCCGCCCTATCTGCGTCTTCGCCCAAGACTTCACCGTGTTCGGCGGAAGCCTCGGTGAGGTCTTCGGCGAGAAAATCGTCAAGGTCATGGACCTTGCAATGAAGACCGGCGTTCCCGTGATCGGAATCAACGACTCCGGTGGCGCCCGAATTCAGGAAGGTGTTGTGTCGCTGGCGAAGTACGGCGACATCTTCTTGCGCAACGTTCACGCTTCCGGTGTGATCCCGCAGATTTCGCTGATCATGGGGCCGTGCGCGGGTGGCGCTGTCTACTCCCCGGCCATTACCGACTTCATCGTGATGGTCGACAAAACCTCCCACATGTTCATCACCGGTCCGGATGTCATCAAGACCGTCACCGGTGAAGATGTCGGATTCGAAGAACTCGGTGGCGCTCACACCCACAACAGTAAGTCGGGCGTTGCTCACTACCTCGGCGCTGACGAAGAGGATGCGCTCGACTACGTCAAGTCGCTGCTGTCCTTCCTGCCGAGCAACAACGCCGAAATGCCACCGGCCGATGACGTCGAGGCCGATCTCGAGCCCTCCGAAGAGGACCTCGCGCTGGACACGTTCATCCCCGATTCGATGAACCAGCCGTACGACATGCACACCGTCATTGAGGCCGTCGTTGACGAAGGCGACTTCCTCGAAGTTCAGGCGCTGTGGGCACCAAATCTGCTCACCGGATTCGGTCGTGTCGAAGGTCGTCCAGTCGGAATCGTTGCCAACCAACCAATGCAGTTTGCCGGCACGCTCGACATCGATGCTTCTGAGAAGGCGTCCCGCTTCGTGCGCACCTGCGATGCGTTCAACGTTCCGGTCCTGACGTTTGTGGACGTCCCGGGCTTCCTGCCGGGAACGGATCAGGAATGGAACGGCATCATCCGTCGTGGCGCAAAACTGATCTACGCGTACTGCGAGGCGACCGTTCCGAAGGTCACCGTCATCACCCGCAAGGCGTACGGGGGCGCGTACGACGTCATGGGGTCAAAACACCTCGGTGGCGACATCTCGCTGGCCTGGCCAACTGCCCAAATTGCCGTGATGGGTGCGCAGGGTGCGGTCAACATCCTGTACCGCAAGGAACTAAAAGCTGCCGACGATCCCGAGGTCGAGCGCGCCCGCCTGCTGGTCGAGTACGACGACGAATTGGCGAATCCGTACCTGGCAGCGGAGCGCGGGTACGTGGACCGCGTCATTGAGCCACACGAGACGCGCAAGCAGGTTGTCCTGGCACTGCGGGCACTGCGCAACAAGCGCGAAACACTGCCGCCGAAGAAGCACGGAAACATCCCGCTGTGACCGGCGACGAAGCGGCGCCCGCGCCGCAGCCACTGCTGCGGGTTGTCTCCGGTAACCCAACACCGGAAGAGCTTGCCGCTGTGGTCACCGTTATTGCGGTAGCCGCAGCAGCATCCGGCGAGCCCGCGAGCGACCCATCGACGCCTTCCGGTTGGGGAGCCCCCGCGTCTATGCATCGTCAACCGATGCCGGCTCCGGGACCCGGCGCCTGGGCCCAGCTCGGCCGCCGCTAGAAACCGGAGTCAGGAGTAGCTGACGACGCTGAGCCAGTCGACACCAAGCTCACGCAGCAACTCGCGCAGCAGCGGTAACGAAAGCCCAATCACGTTGCTTGGGTCGCCTTCGATCCCTGCGATGAAGGGCGATGACAGGCCATCGAGCGTGAAGCTGCCCGCGACGTTTAGCGGCTCACCGGTGCGAACGTAGGCCTCAATTTCCGCTGTCGACATTGGGGCGAAGTCAACCCGCGTCGAACAACTCCGGCCGACGCAACGGCCCGTCGCCAAATCAGTCACCGCGTGACCGGTATGAAGCACACCGCTGGTCCCCTGCATCTTTGCCAGCCGATCCAACGCGGCTTGTGCCGAGCCTGGTTTGCCCAGAGCCAGGCCTTGCCACGCAAGGATCGAGTCGCAGCCCACAACTAGCGAATCACTTCCGGCCCGAGCCAGGCGGGCAGCAACGTCGTCGCGCTTCACCTCCGCCAGCAGTTGAGCAAGCTGCGGGATGGACAAGTCCTGATCGCTGGCAGCGCGCTCGACCGCGTCCTCATCAACGTGACTCGGTTCGACGGTGGGCTCAACTCCCGCGGCGGTGAGTAGTCCGCGCCTCGCAGGCGAGGCAGACGCCAAGACAAGCTGGCGCTTCGGACGGCCCGTACCTGCATCAGTCACGTTCTGAGCCCCCTGATCATTCGATTCCTCGACGCGAGCGATCACCCTAGTACGATCATGCGGTGGCACCGGAATCGAGCGAACCCGCCTCGACCACGAGCGCGCCCCAATGGCAACGAGTCCTCAAGGCTGTCGTCATCGCGGTTCCGCTGCTATTCGCCGCATGGTTCACCATCTCGCTTGTTGTGGGAGCAGTCGAACTGGCGGGTGCGGCTTCGCTGTTCAAATCCGGCTACTCCGCAAAAGACTCCGCGTCCATCAAACAGTCAGCTGAACAGGCTCAGTCTGGGATGGGCCGAATTAACACCGCTATGTCATCACCGCCCATGCGCCTCGCGGCACTTGTTCCGTGGTTCGGCACAGCGGTCAGTAATGCTCAACACTTCAGTAGCGCAGGCGAAGAACTTGTGACAGCGGCCGTCCCAGTTGCTGAGAACTTCGATCCCAATGTGTACCGAAACGGCGCCGTCAACCTGACTGCTCTCGACGCACTACTGGCGCAGCTGCCGCAACTGACTCCCGCCTTTTCCGACGCGCGGGAAGAACTCGCGAACGTTTCGGGCTTCAGTCCATTCGGCGGACTCTTCACGCAAGCACGTGACAGCGGACTTGCGTATGTAGACCTCGGCGACTTTGCCACCAGCAAGATCGCGCCCCAACGTCAGGTGATCCTCGATGCCTTGGGAGCGAAGTCCCCTCAGAAGTACATGATCGCTTTTGAGAACCCCGCGCAACTGCGGGCGCCGGGCGGTGCTCCGTTGTCAGCAGCGATCCTTCAGTTCGACCAGGGGAAGATGACAATTCCGTTCAACGGATACATCGCGGGCGACGCTTTCAAAGGCCACCCAGTGATCCAGTACAAACCAGCGTCCCCGCCTCCGTGGGGTGCCGATGCCGCCGGGCTCGGCTTCGTCAACTCCGGGGCGCACCCCGACTGGCGGCTCGCTGGCGAGGATCTGATTCGCGCTTGGAACACAGCGAAGGATCCGAAGGTCGACGCCATGATCGGGATGGATACCCGAGCCATCGAGGCATTGATTCGAGCTACCGGGCCGATCGATGTTGAAGGTTACGGAACCCTGACTGCTGATAACTTCGCTCAGAAGGTTGTCACTGACGCCTACCTCGACTTCCAATCGGATCAGCGGGTTCGCCAATCACTGAACGACAAGGTTGCGACCGTCATGATCAGCCGCCTCATGTCAGGCGATATCCAGACTCTTGCTGCGGCGGCGATCGCACTTGGCGAGGAAATCCCTGGACGACACGTGCAGATGCGGTTCCAGCAGCCACAACTGCAACAGATTGCCGTCGATGCGCAGGCTGCGGGCGAGGTCTACCAAACCCCGGGCAATGACACGGTCGGATTCTTCTCACGCAACCGGAACATGAGCAAGGTCGACGTCTACTCACAGCGCGACCTGGTCTCGAACGTCACGGTCAATGAGGACGGATCAGCGACGGTTGAGCAGGTGTTGACCGTCAAGAACGACGTGCCCGCAGACCTCGATGCCAGCCAGAAGATCGGCTATACCACCGCATGGTCGGCAAACGAGTGGTTCTTCTACCTGCCGCTTGGTGCGACCGAACCACAGATCCAAGCCCCTACTGGCTACCGCAAGACAGCGACGTATCCCGACGGTCTTGGCCGAATGGTGTCAACCACGGAAGGCACCATCGCCCCACAAGCCACCGACGTCCTGAAGTTCAGCTACAAGATCGCGCCGGGAACGTTCACGCGTCAAGGTGGGGGGTACTCCTATCACGACCAACTCAACCCCCAGCCCATGCAGCAAGCTGTCTCACTGACAGTCAACGTGACGTTTTCAGGCGGCGCCAAGTGCACGTCCAGTCCGGGATGGTCTGCCACGGGCGCCGGAGCAAGTTGGAGCGGTGAGCAGTCAATCCGACGCACTTTGAATCTAGAGTGCTCCTAGACACGCTCAGCTGATCTCACGACGCACTACCAACAAGGAGCCCCCGTGAAGAATCGTTCCGCCGGAATTGTGTGCGCGCTGGTTCTCGCCGGGGTAGCGCTGACGGGTTGCTCGTCGAGCAGTTCGTCATCACCTTCGCCGTCAGCACCGAGTTCGATGAGCCAGAGCGAATTCTGCGCAAACGCAAAGAAGGCCCAAGACAAGCTCAATTCGCTGGGCGAAGATCTGGCAAGCGGCGATGCGGGCAAGCAGAACGTCGCGATTCAGTCATTGACGACGTATTTCAATCAGTTACTCGCCTCGCTACCGGCGAACGCCAATGCCGCGATTTCACAAGCGCTCAATGATGCCAAAGCGAACGTCAGCAAGGGTGCGAGCGATCCCAACTACCAGAAGAGCATCAGCAACTTGACCGAAGCAGTCAAGAAGCAGTGCCCCAATCTGTAAGTGGGTCCAACACAATTGCAAGGGGCGTTATCGGCATGCCGGGGTATCGCTCCCTAGACTGAGGCCCGGTCGTTGTCTCGTGACAACCGAAATCTCTCAAGTCTCCACCGAATCCTCTAGGGAGTCGTAGTGCGCAAGGTGCTGATCGCCAACCGTGGCGAGATTGCCGTCCGAATTGCTCGTGCCTGCCGGGATGCAGGGTTGGAAAGCGTGGCGGTCTACGCCGACCCCGATCGGGACGCGGTCCATGTACGCGCATGCGATGAGGCCTACGCACTCGGTGGCTCAACTGCCGCCGACTCTTACCTGGTCGTCGACAAACTGCTCGACGTCGCCGCCAAGAGCGGCGCCGACGCGGTTCACCCGGGCTACGGGTTCTTGTCGGAGAATGCCGACTTCGCCCAGTCCGTGATTGATGCCGGGCTGACGTGGATCGGCCCGCCGCCATCAGCTATTCGTTCGCTCGGGGACAAGGTTGCCGCTCGACACATCGCTGAAAAGGCCGGAGCACCGCTGGTCGCCGGAACGTCTGATCCGGTCCAGGACTCTGACGAAGTTGTGGCATTCGCCAAGGAAAACGGCTTGCCCATCGCAATCAAGGCAGCCTTCGGCGGCGGCGGACGCGGCCTGAAGGTCGCTCGCGAACTTGACGAGGTCGCAGAGTTGTACGACTCAGCGGTTCGTGAGGCAATCGCAGCGTTCGGCCGCGGCGAATGTTTCGTCGAGCGCTACCTCGACAACCCCCGCCACGTGGAAACCCAAGTGCTCGCGGACTCGCACGGCAACGTTGTGGTCGTTTCCACCCGCGACTGCTCGCTACAGCGTCGGCATCAGAAGCTGGTGGAGGAAGCCCCAGCACCGTTCCTCACCGAGGCGCAAGAAGCCGAGCTGTACCGAGCATCCAAAGCCATCATCAAAGCCGCCGGTTACGTCGGCGCAGGAACGTGTGAGTTCCTCGTCGGGCAAGACGGAACAATCTCATTCCTCGAGGTGAACACGCGACTCCAGGTCGAACACCCCGTGACTGAAGAGGTCTCCGGCATCGATTTGGTCCGCGAACAATTCCGGATCGCCGACGGCGAGGAACTTGGATACGACGACCCGCCGCTGCGTGGCCATTCGATCGAGTTCCGCATCAATGGCGAAGACCCGGGGCGGAACTTCCTCCCGGCACCAGGTGTCCTGCGCGTATGGCGCCCACCGAGTGGTCCCGGCGTTCGCCTCGACGCAGGATTCGAGGCCGGGGACGTCATCGGCGGAAACTTCGATTCGCTGCTGGCTAAGTTGATCGTCACTGGGCGCGACCGGCAAGAGGCGCTCGAGCGTTCACGCCGTGCCCTCGCGGAGTTCGACGTTGAAGGCATCGCTACCGCAATCACCTTCGACCGCGTTGTTGTCGAAGATCCCGACTTCGCGCCCGCCGATCCCAACGAGGCGTTCAAGGTACACACCAGGTGGATCGAGACTGACTTCAACAACACGATTCCGGCCTACGTCGACGCGGAGGCAAGCGACGAGGTTGCCGAGGCCTCAGCGCGTCAGGACGTTGTCGTCGAGGTCGGCGGCAAGCGCGTGGCAGTGTCGTTGCCCGCGGACCTCGCGATCGGCGGCGGTCCAGCCAAGAAGACGTCAGCCGCCAAACGCGGGAAGCGAAAGAAAGCTGGCGCCGCGGCCTCTGGTGACGCAGTAGCAACACCAATGCAGGGCACAATTGTCAAGGTGGCCGTGGAAGAGGGCCAACAAGTTGAAGCCGGTGACCTTGTAGTCGTACTGGAGGCCATGAAGATGGAACAGCCTCTCAACGCCCACAAGGCTGGCACTGTGACCGGACTGACTGCCGAAACGGGAGCAACGGTTCCAACCGGAACCGTGTTGTGCGAGATCAAGGACTGACACTGAACGTTCGACGGGCTTACTTAGCTGCCATCGCGGCGGTCTTTGTTGGCCTGTTTGTGGTGGCGCCAGCGACCTCGCCCGCTTTTGCCCGCACCGCGAATGATGAAGAACCACTGCCGGTCAATCTTGTTGACATGTCGGTTGCCGGGCTTCAGCGCAATCCACCATTCTTTGAAATCCCGCGCGCCCCGTTAGCGATTTCGGATGCAGACGCGATTCGCGTCGTCACCGCGATCGGTGCATCCGGGACGCCCGTCTACATCGTGATTCTTCCCGGGACAGCTGTTCGTGCCGTTGGCACGAGCCAGGAGATTCAGCAGAAGCTCGGCTTGCCTGGAACGTTCCTTACGATCGTCGGCACGGTCTACGAAACGTATTCGACTGAGTTCGATTCCAAGCCGATTCTCACGCGGGCATTTGCAGAGGAACGGAATAACGGCACGACAGCTGTACTCGTTCGCTTCGCGGAGCTTTCAGGCCAAGCCGCCCTCGGGCCGCTTCCGACACCAGATGTCATTGCGTGGCGCCCAACCGCGATCGTCATCGGGTCCGTCCTGGTCGTGGGCGTGGGCTACCTGCTGATTCGCGGAAAGTCGGAAGATGAATCCGACGATGAACATGCTGCGCCACCCGGTGCAGTGGATGTTCCTACCGCTGGCTGACCCGCACTTTCCAATCAGCCGTGCGCTAGACCACGTGCAGGCGTCGCGCAGCTTCAGCGATCGACCCGGACATCGACGGGTACACCGTGAAGGCCGCGGCAACATCGTCAGCCGTGAGGTGCTGGCTCACAGCCAACGAGATGGCGTGGATGAGGTCGCTGGCTCGCGGGGCAACTACAACCCCGCCACGAACAACACCATCGGGACTCACCACCAGCTTGACGAAGCCATCGCGCGTGCCCTGCATCTTCGCTCGTGCGTTACTCGCCAGCGGTTGAGTGTGGACTCGT
This sequence comes from Candidatus Nanopelagicales bacterium, assembly GCA_030157755.1. Lineage (GTDB taxonomy): Bacteria > Actinomycetota > Actinomycetes > S36-B12 > UBA10799 > UBA10799. The sequence continues at coordinate 15,333 of JAOAUD010000156.1, read as the reverse complement.
CCGGGAACTGCCCCTGACTCAACGTCTGCCGGTGCAATACCCACCGATGCGATTTCAGGATCGGTGAAGACAGCCTGCGAAACTTCGGCCAAGTTCAGCGGTGTCACCGCATCTCCAAACGCGTGCCACATCGCAATGCGACCCTGCATGGCCGCCACTGACGCCAGCAGGTTCACGCCCGTCACGTCACCTGCGGCGTAGATCCCAAGCTCGCTGGTCCGCGACACCCTGTCCACCTCGATAGCTCCGGAGGCGGTCGTTCGAACGCCAACCACATCAAGGCCAAGATCCTCCGAATTGGGAATCGCTCCCACCGCAACTAGCGCGTGCGATCCAACAACCTCGTGCCCGTTCGCCAGCGTGACCGTCACCTCATCGCCGTCGGAACGTGCTGACAGCGCCCTGGAGGACCCGAGGACCTTCATGCCCCTGCGGGTAAAGACCCCTTCCACCACGTCGGCAGCGTCAGGGTCCTGGGTCGGCAATACCCGATCACGGCTCGACACCAACGTGACCTCAACACCAAGCGCGGTGAATGCACCAGCGAACTCCGCTCCGGTGACCCCTGAACCAATCACGACCAGATGTTCGGGAAGTTCCGTGAGGTTCCAGACCTGCTTCCAATTCAGGATCCGCTGACCGTCTGGCATGGCATCAGGAAGCTCCCGCGGGCGGGCGCCGGTGGCGATCAACAGGATGTCGTAGTCAACGGTCGAGGAAAGAACGCCAGCTTCGCCCACGATCTCGACGGTGCCGGGACGCACGATGTGAGCCTTGCCGTGCCTGACCTCAACCCCGTCGGCGATCAGTCTCTGCGTGATGTCGCTTGATTGCGCGGCCGCCAGACGCTTGATCCGGTCAAAGCCGTACTGCAGGTCGAGTCCCGCTGCGTCGGGGTTGATGGCGGCACCGTCGATGCGGACTCCGAGATGGGCACTTTCAGCGGCGAGGCTTGCCGAGCGAGCAGTAGCAACCAACGTCTTGCTCGGAACACAGTCGGTGAGGACTGCGGCGCCGCCCACTCCGTCACGTTCGATGAGCACCACCTGTGCACCTTCTTGGGCTGCTACCAAAGCCGCCTCGTAGCCACCCGGACCACCACCGATTACCACCACTGTCGCCACGCGTCCATTGTTGCCGGTGCGAAGCACTTTGGCAGCGACAAAGTGGTTAGGCTTGCTGGCATGGCGTTATATGCGGCGTACGGGCCCAACCTGGACCCCCAGCGGATGGCTGCCCGCGCGCCAACGTCCCCTGCCCGAGGCGTCGGCTGGCTGGTTGACTGGCGACTCACCTTCGGTGGTGAGGACCTCGGCTGGGATGGCGCACTCGCCACAGTCGTCGAAGAACCCGGATCTCAAGTTTTCGTGATGTTGTACGACGTTCCCGAATGGGACGAGAAGCTGCTCGATGAGTGGGAGGGCACCGCCCTCGGCGTCTTCGTCAAGATTCGCGTCCGGGTCCAAACCCTCGAGGGAGAGGTTGGAGCTTGGCTCTACGTCGTGGATGGCTACGAAGGCGGCTTACCCTCAGCCCACTACCTCGGAATCATTGCTGACGCGGCCGAGGAAGCTGGAGCCCCGGATGACTACGTCGCGAACCTGCGAACTCGTCCGTGCCGCAACGTCAACCCGTAGCCACAAGTTCGACGGCAAGGCCCTAGAACGCGGCTATTTCTAGAACGCGTCGGGCGGGTCGTACTGACCCCACACCTCGCGAAGTGCGTCGGCAACTTCGCCACCGGTCGCCCGGGCAGCAAGCGCTGCCTTCATCGGGTACAGGCAGTTGTCGGTTCCCTCGGCAGCCCGGCGAAGTGCGTCTAGCTGTCGCGTCACTTCCACGTTGTCGCGGTCAGCACGGAGAACGGCGAGACGTTCCACCTGCTGAGCCTCGATCGTCGGATCAACTCGGAGCGGCTCGTACTTCTCTTCGTCTTCAATCGTGAACTTGTTAACTCCAACGAAGATGCGTTCGCCGGCGTCAATCTCGTTTGCGATGGCGTAGGCCGAGCGCTCAATCTCGCCCTTCTGGAATCCCTGCTCAATTGCGGCAACCGAACCACCGAGATCTTCGACTCGAGTCATCAGGTCGAGAGCGGCCGCCTCGAGCTCATCAGTGAGGGACTCAACGACGTAGGAGCCAGCGAACGGATCGACGGTCTTCGTCACGTCAGTTTCGTACGCGAGAACCTGCTGGGTCCGCAGCGCAAGGCGAGCAGCCTTCTCGGTCGGCAGGGCGATTGCCTCGTCAAAGCTGTTGGTGTGTAACGACTGGGTGCCGCCCATCACGGCCGCGAGGCCCTGAACCGCCACCCGCACCAGGTTCACCTCGGGCTGCTGAGCGGCGAGCTGCACTCCGGCAGTCTGAGTATGGAACCGCAGCATCATCGACTTCGGGTTCTTGGCGCCAAATCGTTCCTTCATGACGCGGGCCCAGATTCGCCGTGCTGCGCGGAACTTGGCCACTTCTTCCAGGAAGCTCGTCCGCGAGACGAAGAAGAACGCCAGCCGCGGCGCAAATTCGTCAACGTCCTGACCTGAGTCAATGGCGGCTTGCACGTACTCGATCCCGTCGGCGAGCGTGAAAGCAATCTCCTGCGCGGGAGTCGCCCCCGCCTCTGCCATGTGGTAGCCGGAAATCGAAATCGTGTTCCAGCGGGGAACCTCGGCCTTGCAGTACTTGAAGATGTCCGTAATCAGCCGCAGCGACTGCGCGGGCGGGTAGATGTAAGTCCCGCGGGCGATGTATTCCTTGAGTACGTCGTTCTGAATGGTTCCGGTCAGCGCCGAACCGGGGATCCCGTTGCTCTCGCCGACCAACTGGTACATCAGCAGGAGTGTCGCTGCCGGTGCGTTGATGGTCATCGACGTCGAGACCTTGTCGAGCGGGATTCCGTCGAAGAGGACCTGCATGTCGTCGACCGAGTCGATCGCGACCCCGACCTTGCCGACTTCACCGTGAGCCAACTTGTGGTCTGAGTCGTAGCCCATCTGCGTCGGCAGGTCGAACGCCACGCTGAGCCCTGTTGTACCCGCTGCGATCAGCTGCTTGTACCGCTCGTTCGACTCCGCGGCATTGCCAAATCCGGCGTATTGACGCATGGTCCACGGGCGCCCGGTGTACATCGTCGGGTAGACGCCGCGAGTGAACGGGAACTCACCTGGCTCCCCAAGTTCTACGGACGGATCGAAGTCCGCGAGGTCCGATGCGTCGTATACCGGCTTGAATGGCAGGCCTGATTCGGTCGAGGAAGACATAGGTCGAGGTTATCCCAGGCCAATTCCAGGAACTTCCGGCAGCGGCTCAACGGGTGGTGGTGGCAGGTTGAGGGCTGTGGAGCGTTAGCATTCATCTAGGCAGCACCACGTCCGGTTGCTGGCCCGGGTGCGCAATTTCCAATTGGCGCGCCCGCCGACTCGAGTTGTTGCTCGGAGGCGTAGGTGGCAAAGTCCGCTACCGGGACTCTGTACCGCGGACACGACGGTATGTGGTCGTGGGTCGCTCACCGGATTACCGGTGTCTTGGTCTTCTTCTTCCTGTTGGTGCACGTCACTGACACGGCTCTCGTTCGGATTTCACCAGAGGCCTACAACGACGCTCTCGAGTTGTACAAGACGCCACTGGTCAACCTCATGGAGGTCGGACTCGTCGGCGCTGTTCTGTACCACGCGCTCAACGGTGTGCGAATCATCCTCAGTGACTTCTGGGCGAAGGGTCCCAAGTACCAGAAGTCAATGCTTCGCAGCATCATCGTTGTCTGGCTCGTCGTGATGATTCCGGGCGCCTACTTCATGTTGCTGCGCACCTTCCAGACCCTGTTTGGAGCTTCCTCATGAGTGCACCCACCCTCGACGCACCTCGCAGCCGCCGCCAACTCACGAAGAACAACTTCGAACTCAACGCCTGGCTCTTCATGCGGATTTCCGGCGTGGTTCTCATCATTCTGGTGCTCGGCCACCTGCTGATCATGAACATCCTCGACGGGGGTGTTCATCGGATCAACTTCGCATTCGTTGCTGGTCGCTGGGCAAGTCCGTTCTGGCAGATCTGGGACCTGCTGATGCTGTGGTTAGCGATGATTCACGGCTGCAACGGCCTCCGCACGATCATCAATGACTACGCGAGCAAAGAAGGCACCCGCCTGACACTCAAGGGCCTGCTCTACTGCGCAACCGTCCTCGTCATCGCATTGGGCACTCTGGTGATCTTCACCTTCGATCCGAGCATCAGCTAAAGGGGCGATCAAACGACATGCAGGTCCATCGTTACGACGTGGTCATCGTCGGTGCAGGTGGCGCAGGAATGCGTGCCGCCCTGGAATCCGGAACTCGCGCGCGCACCGCAGTGCTCACAAAGCTTTACCCGACGCGTTCGCACACCGGAGCTGCCCAAGGTGGCATGTGCGCCGCTCTTGCGAACGTCGAGGAAGACAACTGGGAATGGCACACCTTTGACACCATCAAGGGCGGCGACTACCTGGTAGATCAGGATGCTGCCGAGGTCATGTGCAAAGAGGCGATTGACGCCGTTATCGACCTCGAGAACATGGGCCTTCCGTTCAACCGGACCCCCGAAGGCAAGATCGATCAGCGTCGCTTCGGTGGGCACACTCGAAACCACGGTGAAGCTGCAGTTCGCCGCGCTTGTTACGCCGCCGACCGCACGGGCCACATGATCCTTCAGACGCTGTATCAGAACTGCATCAAGCGCGGCATCGAGTTCTACAACGAGTTCTACGTCCTCGACCTGATCCTTGACCGCTCCGAGGGCGAACCGAAGGCCGCTGGTGTTGTCGCATACGAACTAGCGACCGGCGAAATCCACGTGTTCACCGCCAAGTCAGTCATCTTCGCCAGTGGTGGCTTCGGCAAGGTCTTCAAGACCACCTCGAATGCTCATACGCTCACCGGCGACGGCATGGCCATCGTGTACCGCAAGGGTCTGCCGCTTGAGGACATGGAGTTCTACCAGTTCCATCCGACCGGTTTGGCCGGCCTCGGTGTGCTGCTCACGGAAGGCGCCCGCGGCGAAGGCGGCATCCTGCGCAACGTTGACGGCGAACGATTCATGGAGCGGTACGCGCCCACGATTAAAGACTTGGCGCCGCGCGACATGGTGAGCCGAGCGATGCTGCAGGAAGTCCGTGAGGGTCGCGGCGCCGGTCCTCACAAGGACTACGTATATCTCGACCTCACACACCTTCCGGCAGCCCAGATCGAAGAGAAGCTCCCTGACATCACTGAGTTCGCCCGGACGTACCTCGGAGTCGACCCGGTGAGTGAACTGGTGCCGGTGTTCCCCACCGCTCACTACGCGATGGGCGGCATTCCCACCAACATCGAGACCGAGGTGCTTCGCAACAACACCGACGTCGTGCCGGGTCTGTACGCCGCCGGCGAATGCGCGTGTGTGTCCGTCCACGGCTCGAACCGCCTGGGCACCAACTCGCTGTTGGACATCAACGTCTTCGGTCGGCGCGCTGGCATCGCAGCGGCCGAGTACGCGTCCACCGCCGAGCAGCCGCCGCTGCCCGACGATGCTGCCGGGCACGTCGTTTCACTCGTGGAAAACCTGCGTGACTCAACAGGCAACGAGCGAGTCTCGGAGATTCGCCGGGCGATGCAGGAAACGATGGACATGAACGCGCAGGTCTATCGCACCGAGGAAACCCTGACCCAGGCACTTGCCGACATCAAGGCGCTGCAGGTCCGCTACCAAAACGTCGCGATCTCGGACAAGGGTCGTCGATACAACACGGATCTACTCGAGGCGATCGAGCTCGGGTTCCTGCTTGACCTCGCCGAGACCTTGATCGTGGGCGCGCTGGCTCGTAAGGAATCCCGCGGCGGGCACGCACGCGAGGATTACCAGACCCGCGACGACGAGAACTTCATGGTTCACACCATGGCGTACCGCGAAGAAGACGAAGAAGGTTCAGCCGAAGTCAGACTCGACTACAAGCCGGTCGTTGTGACCCGCTACCAGCCGATGGAGCGTAAGTACTGATGACTGCCACCGCGAGTGAGACGAGCGCAGCCGCAGGTGCCCTTGCCGCACCTGTTGCCACCGATGTCACCTTCAAGATCCTCCGATTCAACCCGGAGGTCGACGAAGGCGCGCACTGGGAGGAGTTTGTTGTCTCCTGCTTTCCCACCGATCGTGTCTTGACGGCCCTCGAGAAGATCAAGGGCGAGCAGGATGGGTCGCTGACTTTCCGCCGCTCGTGTGGCCATGGAATCTGCGGGTCCGACGCGATGCGGATCAATGGCCGCAACCGTCTGGCATGCAAGACCCTGATCAAGGATCTCAACACCAAGAAGCCAATCACGGTCGAAGCGCTCAAGGGCCTCCCGCAGGAGAAGGACCTCATCGTCGACATGGAGCCCTTCTTCAAGGCGTACCGCGAGGTCATGCCATTCCTCATTACAGATGATCACCCGCCGACCAGGGAGCGGATTCAATCCGCTGAAGAGCGAGCGATCTTCGATGACACCACCAAGTGCATTCTTTGTGCCGCGTGCACGACATCGTGCCCGGTGTTCTGGAATGACGATCAATACTTCGGCCCACAGGCGATCATCGGCGCTCACCGATTCATCTTCGACAGCCGTGATGCTGGGACCGCTGAACGCCTCGAGATCCTTAACTCCCAGGATGGCGTCTGGCGTTGCCGCACCACGTTCAACTGCACCGAAGCGTGCCCGCGTGGCATCGAGATCACTGACGCGATCCGCCAGGTCAAGAAGGCATTGCTGTCAGGACGTCCGTAACCACACGGGCACACTTGGTTGCGTGTCGAGGAAGACGCGGCCCAGAGGCCGCAGTGTCGCGACTACTTGACGACGTTGATGTGAATGGTGTTGCTCCTCCACACATTCTTAGCGCCGTCGACAACCCGGAACTGGTAGGCCTGGTTAGCCCCAGCCTTTCCTGAAACGATCCTCATCGAGATGTCGCCATTGGCGGCCACGGTGCGTTCAGCGGCGATCTTCTTGCCGTCCTGGTAGGCGTAGACCTTGGAGCCCTTAAGGCCCTTGTCGGTCTTGCCGGTGATCTTGAACTCCTGGCCGACCTTGGCGGTCTGTGGGCCGCTGATCGTCGTCTCTGGACCGACCGGTGCCGGTGCGGAGACAGTTGTCGTCCCAGCCGAAGTTGGCGCAGGAGCGGTCGGCGCCGCCAGGGCGGCTGGCGCAACAAGGACGGCACCAGCGGTGGCGAGCGCGGCAATAGCGAGATGCTTCTTCATGTGACTCTCCAATTCTCCTGATCCGGGTTTCGGATCGGTTGGAGACAGATCTGCCCTGCGGGTTCCTGCAGCAAACCTCACGAGCTTGGTAGACCGCCTCTGAACCGGTTCACCCGGGCCTATCACGCGCCAATTACGCGCCCATCGCAGCAGCTCGACTACTGCGCGTCATCAATCCGAATGAATTATTTGGCTCCTGCGACATTTGATGCCGAGATCAGAAATCCGCGGGTTATCGTTTCAGGGTGCACATCACATCTGGCAACCTCAACCGCCGCGAAGGCGGTTGGTTAACAGCCAGCGTGCGCATTGTGATGGCGATGCTGATTGCATTCGCAGCGCTGGTCGCGAGTGGATCAATGGCTACGGCCAAGAACACGGACCCACCCAAGCCTCCGCCTGGCCCGCCAATCGAGTTCTCACCAATCGCCGGTGCCACTCCACCTCCCGAACTTGACGCCTACGCCTGGATCATCGCCGACGCTCAATCTGGCGAAATCCTCGCGGCGAAGGGTTCCCGGCATCGCCTCCCACAAGCCAGCACAACAAAGGCGCTCACAGCGCTGACCGTGATCCCACACCTCGACCCGAACTCCACCTACGTTGGTCGTAAACAGGATGCGAAGGCTGACGGCAGCCAAGTCGGTATCCAACCCGGCGCGAGTTACACCGTGATGGATCTGCTTCACGGCCTGATGCTTCCGAGCGGCAACGATGCCGCGAGCGCCTTGGCAAATGCCAACGGTGGCTGGGACAAGACCATCGCCGAAATGAACGCGGAAGCCGCCAAGCTCGGTGCGAACGACACAGTGATCCGCAATCCCAGCGGGCTCGACAGTGACGGGCACGTGAGCACCGCACTCGACGAAGTGACCATCTTCCGGGCAGGTCTCCAACTGCCATTGTTCCGCCAGTTGGTCGGAACCCGCACCGCCCAATTCCCCGGCGAAATGCCGGCGCCGGGTAAGAAGCGCGAATCGTTTGCGATCGCAAACCAAGACAGGCTGCTGATGAACCGATATCCCGGAATCATCGGTGGGAAGACCGGATACACCACCAACGCCGGACGGACCTTTGTTGGTGCTGCCGAGCGCAACGGGCACACACTGCTGATATCGATCATGCGCACGGAGCAACACCTCGATGAGGCCGGAGCGAAACTACTCGACTGGGGCTTCGCCAATCTGGGTCGAGTGAACCCACTTGGCACGCTGCCTCAACCAGGCCAAAGCGCAGACGAGACTGCCCAGGTCGCCAAGTCAGCGCAGTCTGGTACCAGCGCGGGCGTCGGCACTCCTGACACCAATCCGGCAACAGGCACGGCGGCAGACACTCAGGTTCTGGCGGCGTCAGTCACCAACCAGTCAACCTCCACCAGCGATCTACCGTGGCTCATGTATGCGTTGGTGGCGTTCCTCGCGGTCCTTATCGTGGCTTCGATCCTGCGGGCCAGAGTGCTCATCAGAAAGGGCAAATAGTCCTATTTTCTCCGCACTTTCCGCTCTAACCGTGATGACCTTCACAGAACGAATCACCTCAACGTGACGTATGACCTTGAGGTTGGTCCACGGATCGCAGACCATTGAATGAGGAGCGCACAGCACCACGCGCTCATGAGAAAAGGGGGAACACATGAACGCAGCTATTGGTGATCGGGTCGCAGTGATTATTGAGTCCAGCGACGAAGCACCACGCGAAGCAACGGTCATCGACATTCGAGATTCGACCGAAGGAAGCCACTCCTACCTCGTTGAGTGGGCCGACAACGGACACCGCCAGTTGGTCGCTCTTGGACCAGGTAGCCGAATTGAGAAGCGCCAGTAACTGGCCGCTTCCTACAGCGCGACGAAGCCGACGCGGTCGTAGACAGCAGACAGGGTCTGTGTTGCGACAGTCCGTGCCTTCTGGGCACCAAGGTCCATCAGGCGGCGTAGTTCCGCCGGATCTTCCAGGAACTCGTTAGTTCGGGCCTGGTAACTGGTCGCAAAACTTACGACCGCGTCGGCAACGTCAGTCTTCAACGGCCCGTACATCGACCCTTCGTAGTGCTTCTCAAGGTCAGGAATCGACCGGTCTGTCAGCACTGAAAGCATCGTCAGCAAGTTGGAAACGCCCGGCTTGTTCACTGGATCGAATCGCACAACAGTCTCGCTGTCAGTCACCGCTGACTTGATCTTCTTGCCGATCTTCTTCGGATCATCGAGCAACATCACACAACCGGTCGGCAGCGACTTACTCATCTTCGAAGTCGGATCTTGGAGATCCTTGATCTTCGCCGTGTCCTTGACGATCAACGGTTCCGGCACGACGAAGGTTTCGCCGAATCGAGCATTAAAGCGCTGCGCCAGGCCGCGGGTTAGTTCAAGGTGCTGGCGTTGATCCTCACCGACGGGAACACCAGTGGCCTGATACAGCAAGATGTCTGCCGCCATGAGGACCGGGTAGGTGAAGAGTCCGACACTGGTCGCACCAGAGCCGTCACGAGCGGACTTGTCTTTGAACTGCGTCATCCGTGACGCCTCGCCGTACCCGGTGATGCAACTGAGAACCCAAGCCAGCTGAGCATGCTCCGGAACGTGGCTCTGGACGAACAACACAGATCGGGCAGGGTCGACGCCGCAAGCAAGCAACTGGGCGAACGAGACCAACGTGCGGCGACGAAGCTCCGCGGGGTCGTAGTCAACGGTGATCGCATGCTGGTCGACAACTGTGTAAAAGGCTTCGTGGGTGTCCTGCAACTCGACCCAGCTCCGGAGGGCCCCGAGGTAGTTGCCGATGTGGAAAGAATCCGCCGTTGGCTGGATTCCGGACAACACTCTGTCGGTTTGCGCCATGGCGGTCATTCTGGCAGTTCGGAGTCTGCAGCGACAACGTGCATTGGGATCACTCGGATCCGCGCGGCGCGACGGCCATCCAATTCCGTCACCTCAAGGGCTGCACCTGGGGCTTCGACCTTGTCCCCCACAATTGGCAGCCGACCCAGGGTGGCCATGATGTAGCCCGCAACTGTCTCGTACGGGCCCTCTGGCAGCACGATCGTGGTGTGCTCGGTGAACTCGTCGAGGTTGTCCAACCCGTCGACAAGTACCTCGCCCGACAGCCCGACAACCACCACGGATGAACCGTCACCCTCGTCGTACTCATCCCGGATATCGCCGACGAGCTGTTCCACGAGGTCTTCCATCGTGATGATTCCGGCCGTCCCACCGAACTCATCGACCACGATCGCCAAGTGGAACCGGTTGTCACGCATGAACTGGAGTGCCGGCAGCACCTGCTTACTCCAGGGGAACCTCGGAACTTCGCGAATCAGCTTCTCGACCTTCACGTGACTGCGCACAACAGCTGGGTTGAGCACGTCGCGCACGTGGACGAAACCGATGACGTCATCAGCTGAACCACGAACGACTGGGTACCTCGAGTGCGGCAACCGAATGACCTTCTGGGCGGCCGCCGAAATCGGCATCGCGTTGTCCAGGAACGCAACCTCGGTGCGCGGAATCATGACTTCACGAAGGTCTCGACCACCTGCATCAAAGACGTCATCAATCAGTTCACGCTCGGCCTGTGAGAAGCCCGCATGCCCAGCGATGAGGCGGCGCAACTCCTCATCGGACATCGCCTCGCGTCCCGTCGTGGGGTCGAGACCGAGGATGCGCACGAGCAGGTTCGTCGACCCCGACAGCAGCATGATGAACGGGCGCGAGATCTTCGCCAACCAGTCAACCGGCGCAGCAACCGTGAGTGCAACTCCCTCAGTGCGCTGCAACGCGATCCGTTTCGGAACGAGCTCTCCGAGGACCAGCGAGATGTACGCGATCAAGATCGTCACCAGGATGAAAGCGACAGACTCGGCGACACCCTGCGCGAGGCCAAAGTTCTCAAGAACCGGGGCCAGGTAGGGAACAATTCGTGATGCGCCGTAACCCGCGGAAATGAATCCTGCAAACGTCACCCCGACCTGAACGGCGGCAAGGAACCGATTGGGGTTTGCGGTGAGTGCTGCAAGCCGAGCACCTCGTCGGCCGCGGGTGTTCGCGAGCCTTGAGATCTGGCTTTCGCGCAAGGTCACCAAGGCAGTCTCAGCGGCCGCAAAGAAGCCACCGATGATCGAGAAGACGACGATGACGATCAGACTGACAACTGCATCGTTCATGGAGTGCTACCGAATCTCGCTAGCACTGGCGCGTGGTCGCTCCATCGTTGTGCATACGTTTCGGCCCGGCCCACAGTCACAGAATCGAGACTCTGGGCAAGTTCAGCATCGGCCATCACGTAATCGATGCGCCAACCCGAATCATTGTCGAATGCTTGACCACGCCATGACCACCAGGTGTAGGGACCTGATACATCCCCGGCATGGGCACGGCCAACGTCAACCCAGTGCTTCGCGAACCACTTCGTGAGGTAGGCGCGCTCATCTTCAAGGAAACCGGCTTTGTCGCGGTTCCCTCGCCAGTTCTTGATGTCACGTTCGGTGTGGGCGATATTGAGGTCACCGCACACCACAACGTGGCCGCCAGCTTTGCGGGCGTTTGCCCGCAGTCGGGCCAGACGTGCCGTCATCGCATCCAGAAAGCGGTACTTCTCGACCTGACGACCAGTCCCCGCCTCACCGGTGTGGACATACACCGACACCACGGTGACGGTCCCCAAGGATGTCTCGACGGTCGCCTCGATCCAGCGACCGGAGTCAGCAAACTCTGACTGACCAACACCGACGCGCGGCTTACCGAGCTCACTGGCTGACAGGATCGCAACCCCTGATCTGCCTGCGGCGCTGGCCTCCGCGTGAACAACGTTCCAATGGCCGAGTCCACAGTCCGCCAGTGTCTTCGCGAGCACTTCGTCACTCGCGCGGACCTCTTGCAAACAGATGACATCAGCACCGCATTGCGCCAACCACGCGAGGTTGTCTCGGCGAGCAGCAGCGCGAATTCCATTGACGTTGGCAGTGGCGACGGTGAACACGTTGCGAATCTACCCCGTGTGCGCTGCTTGACCGAACATCACTTGGCGGTGCGGCGGCCACCCCGCTACGGTTGGCCGCGACGAAGGGATGCAGATGACCTGCGCGCTCAAACACATTGCCATTACCGGGACGTCGTCGGGTATCGGCAAGGCCACAATGGAAGCCGCCGTCGCAGCCGGATTCCACGTGTTCGCCGGCGACCGCGCCAACGACTCTGCCCGGGGTGGAACCGTTCCCGACGGCGAGACGCTGACGAAGATCCACTTAGACATCACCAACGCAGACGACATCGCTGCTGCCGTCGAACTCATCGACGGACATGTCGGCGATGCTGGGCTCGACGGTCTGGCAAACATCGCCGGTATTGGAATTCCTGGGCCACTCGAAACGATGTCCCTCGATGACTTGCGAACCTCATTTGATGTGGACTTCTTCGGTCAGATAGCGCTGACCCAGCCACTGATTCCACTAATCCGCAAGGCACAGGGTCGCATCGTCTTCATCGGGTCAATTGCTGATCGCCTCACGATGCCCTTCTTCGGGGCTCTCGCGACCTCGAAGTCGGCAATCGCTGCGGCCAGCGACACATTCCGCCAGGAGTTGGCACCGTGGGGAATCGACGTTGTCCTCGTTGAACCGGGCTTCATCAGCACAGGTGCCGACAAGGCCACCAAGGCCCGTATCGATGCCCTCATCGAGAACTTCAACCCGGAAGCCGCCGAGTTGTACGGGCAGATGTTCAAAGAAGCCACGGACCGCGGATACAAGACGCAGACGTCAGGAAGTTCGCCCGAGGGCGTGGCAGAAGTGATCATGGAAGGACTGACCACAAGGCACCCGAAGGCTCACTACTTGACGGGGGCAAAATCACACCTCGGCGCTGGCCTCGCGGATCTGCCGCAGAAGCTGCAAGACAAGGTCAAGCGCAAGGCATTTGACCTGCCGAAACCAGGATCGATGTCGGACTGACCCGCGATGACAACTGATTCGAACGCCACGCAAGACGTCGATGTTGTGGTGGTGGGTGCTGGTTTGGCCGGTCTCGCCGCCGCTCGTAGTCTGGCGGCAGCGGGTCTTCGCCCGCTCGTCCTCGAGAAGCAGGCAACCGTCGGCGGCCGAGTCCGAACAGACGTGGTCGACGGCTTCCGCCTCGATCACGGGTTCCAGCTCTACAACCCTGCGTATCCGGAAGGGAAGCGGGTCTTCGACTACGCCGGTCTTGATCTGCGCCCATTCACCCGCGGCGCGATGGTCAGCCTTCCCTCGCGGAATTGGCTAGTCGCCGACCCGCGAAACGAACCTCGTGCGATGTGGCAGGCGATCCGATCACCGATCGGGTCTGTGTCAGCGAAGCTACGTTTTGCCTGGTACGCGTTGGCCCGCGAGCGCATGTCTGCCAGTGAAGTCATCGGGCAGAACGACTGCACGGCGCTTGAGGCGTTGCGAGCGGCCGGAATCGACGACGAGCTGACCGATTCGATGATCCGCCCATTTCTGTCCGGTGTATTTCTTGAACCCGACTTGGTGACTTCCCGACGATTCATGGATCTTGTCCTGCGTTCATTCGTCCGAGGTACGCCCAGCGTTCCAGCGCAAGGAATGCGAGCTCTGCCCGAGCAGTTGGCTGCTGCCCTGCCGCAGGGCAGTGTTCGCACGTCGGCGTCGGTGTCGTCAATTCGTGGAACCGGCCCCCTGCAGGTGACCACCGACTTCGGGGAGGTCACCGCACGCGCTGTCGTCATTGCCACGGATCCGCGCGGTGTCAGCGCGTTGCTCGATGGATTCACGGCACCCCCGATGAACTCAGTGACCACCTGGTATCACCGCGCCACCCAGGCACCTTCCGAGTTGGCTGGGGGAAGCCCGGTCCTAGTGGTTGATGGCCGTGGACCGGGTCGTGCGGGCCCGCTGGTCAACTCGGTCGTTGTGAGTAACGCCGCTGCCACCTACGCGCCCGCTGGCGTCGCGCTGGTCTCAAGTAGCGCTCTTGGAGTTCATGAATCCGCGGCCGATGATCAAGCGGCACTGACTCATGCCGCAGCCTTGCATCGTGCTTCAACAGCAGGATGGGAACTGGTCGGGAAGTTCGTCATTCCCGATGCACTTCCGGCAACACCGGCGCCATTGAATGTTCGGAAGGAAGTGCGGTTCGGCGACGGCCGCTACATCGCCGGCGATCACCGAGATACTCCCAGCATCCAGGGCGCACTCGTCAGTGGGCGACGCGCGGCCGAGGCAGTAATCGCTGACCTAGCTGGCGCTTGAACGAGATCACAGCCAGATCGCACTGCCGACGTTTTGCATGTCTGGAAATGTCAGACCCACTGCCTAACCTCGACACATGTCAGCAATCGATGGGGTGAGCATTCCAGACCAACCACGTCTGAAATTTCTCGATCCATCTCGGCTGATTTCTGCAGCACTCTCCAGCAAACCGTCAGGTGACTTGCTGAGCCTGCTGTCCGAGTTGGACCCGTGGTCGCTGTCGGCGGCCGATCAGCTGAACTTGGTTGCCGCCCTGGATCGTCACAGTTCGTGGATTAGCGCGCTTGCCGCCCAGGCCCTGGCTGCGGTCGCCGGACCGATCCCTAATGAGTCTGCCGACGCTGTCGATCCGTTCCAGGTGGTTGACCCCGTTCGCGATGAAGTTGCTGCGGCACTGCGAATCGCCGCTTCTACGGCCGCCGGGCGCATCGCAGTTGCCCGCGACCTCGACTCACGGCTTGTCGGGACCGCACGCCTGCTGGCTTCGGGGCAGCTCAGCTACGCACAGGCACTCGTTATGCACTCCGAATGCGAACGACTCACTGACGAGCAAGCGCAGTCTGTCGAGGCAGCCGTTCTCGGACAATCGGTCCACCAAACGCCCGGCCAGCTCCGGCGCAGCGTGCGCCGCGCCGCGGTACGTGTCTCGCCGCTCACGGTCGCGGATGAGGTTGGAGAGGATTACGCGCGCAGGGAGGTTCGGATGTATCCCGCCGGCGCCGTCATGGTGACGATCGAGGCGATACTTCCCGCGCCCGATGGGATCGCCGTTTGAACGCACTGACTGCCTGCGGATTGGCAGATTCCCCGGCTGGTGATCGACGCACTCTTGACCACAAGCGGGCAGATG
>JAOAUD010000155.1 GCA_030157755.1 Candidatus Nanopelagicales bacterium | reverse complement strand
CGGCACCACCGACGATGGCCGCTCGCAGCAGGAGCGGAACTGCCTTCGCCCGTGCAAAAAGGTCCATGAAGTAGACCGTCGTCTTGCTGTATGCGGCACCCAGTAGCCCAACAAGTAGCCCAAACAAGATGAATACGGCGAGACCAAGGATGGACACCTGATCCAAGTGCGCAACCAGGAAATCCGGCGCGCCGCCCATGAGGAACCGCATAACACCGACGCCCGCACCAGTTGCCAGAAGCGAACACACAATCACTCGGAACTGAATCGTCTTTGTCAGTTCCTCGACCACGAAGATCGGCCCGGCAAGTGGGGCATTAAATGCGACCCCAAGGCCAGCACCCGCGAGCGCCGCTTGGATCGTTAGTTGATCATCATGGTTGAGCTTTCCGTACCTGGCCACCTTGCCGCCAATTGCTGCCGCCATCTGCACTGTGGGGCCTTCACGACCGAGCGCTAGACCTGACCCAATGGCGAGCACGCCACCGATGAACTTCGCCGGAACCACTCGCAGCGGATCGTTCGTCACCTGGCGACGCACTTGGGCCTCGATACGTTGAACGCCACTGCCAGCCGATTCCGGAACCCGGACGACGATGTACCTCGCGATCGCGACGGCTATCGCTGCTGCACCGACTGGCACAACCCAACCGATGAGTGGCCATTGGTGGAAGTAGGCAACAACGTCCAACCTGAACTGATTGGCAAGGACGAGCGCCTCGCGAAATGCCGTTCCGACGATGCCTGCGATGACCCCGGCGACAACAGCAACGACGTACAGGGCGAATCCACCCACTGTGTCGCGCTGCTTTGCAGCAGTCATGGTCGGCCAGCCATTCGTGAGTCGGACAACAACGTCGACGCACTCCTCGTGCGTGCGCGGGCGCCAGTATTCCGACTTGGCTGCCCGGAAGCCCGATTACTTCGTGGTCAGCGACGCTGCGAAGTCGCCGAGAGCCGAATACGTCAACGTCCCGGTCACAACGGTCGTCAATTGATTCTGTATGAGAACCAGCGAACGGTGGCCACTTTGGGGCGACACGTATTTGGTCCACGGCACGCCGTTGACCAACTGCTCACCCTCTGCCTTCCCCTTGTCGGTCGTTTCGGGGATGAATTGGTCGTCGTTGGCGTTGCTCTGCTCCACTGCGGCATATTCGTCGCCCGGAATGTAGAAACCTAGATGCCACGTGGCGATCTTCGGGTTGGTCGGTGACACGCGGTATCGAACCGAGGTGGCTTGCCATCCTTCGGGAACAGGTGACGGGTAAGCGGGTGGGAATGGCCCCGACTTCTGCGCGGCCGTGATCGTCGGCTGGTAGTCGACGACCTTGACGCTCGCATCTGTGGGGCGGAACGTGAAGAAGGCAACAACTAGCACTGCCCCGAACACCAAGAGCACCGTTAAGACCATTCCACCGATGGTCATCCCAAGCCGATCCGCGCGCGCCACGGGGCAATCCTCACCTGCGCCGACTTTGCGGACACCTGCGGGGTGAACCGAGGGCATCAAACTACGCTGACCCCATGGCTGAATTCACCTACGTCGACATGTTGCCTACTGGCGAAGACCCGACCCCTTACCGGCTTGTGACCACCGAAGGTGTGCGCACGATTGAGGCTGCGGGCCGAACGTTTCTCGAGGTTGATCCCGAGGCGCTGCGACTACTGACGTATGAAGCCATGCACGACATTGAGCATTTCCTGCGGCCAGGCCATCTTGCTCAGCTTCGCAAGATCCTCGACGACCCTGAAGCCAGCCCAAATGATCGATTTGTCGCGCTCGACCTGCTGAAGAACGCCAACGTCGCGGCGGGCGGCGTTCTGCCGATGTGCCAAGACACCGGAACGGCGATCATCTCGGGCAAACGCGGCAGTCATGTGTTGACCAACGGTCGAGATGAGGAGTACCTGTCTCGCGGTGTCTACGACGCATTCACAAAGCTGAATCTGCGCTACTCGCAGTTGTCACCCCTGTCGATGTGGGATGAACGCAACACGGGTTCCAACCTGCCGGCCCAAATCGAAATCTACGCCGACACCAAACCGGGACACGAACTTGAGTACGAGCTCTTCTTCATGGCAAAAGGCGGCGGCAGCGCAAATAAGTCATACCTGTTCCAAGAGACCAAGGCCGTACTGAACCCGACCCGATTCCGAAGCTTCCTCGACGAGAAGCTGCGGGCCATTGGAACTGCCGCCTGCCCGCCGTACCACCTTGCCGTGGTCGTCGGCGGAACTAGTGCCGAGTATGCGCTCAAGGTCGCCAAGTACGCATCCACCCGCTACTACGACTCCCTTCCGGTTCACGGTGGGCCTGATGGAAACGGCTACCGAGACCTTGAAATGGAAGCCGAAATCCTCAAGCAGACGCAGGAGTTCGGAATCGGCGCGCAATTCGGAGGTAAGTACTTCTGCCACGACGTTCGGGTGATCCGACTGCCGCGCCACGGCGCTTCGTGCCCCGTCGCGATCGCGGTCTCCTGCTCCGCCGACCGCCAAGCCCGAGCCAAGATCACCCCGGAAGGCGTGTTCCTCGAACAGTTCGATGAAGAACCCGCCCACTACCTCCCAGAAATCACCGACGCCCACCTTGAAGACGGCGACGTCTCGGACGTCGTTGAGGTTGACCTCAGCAGGCCTATGGATGAGATCCGCCGCTTGCTGTCGACTCTTCCCATCAAGACCCGACTCTCATTGTCTGGGCCACTCATCGTCGCCCGCGACATCGCGCACGCCCGGATCAAGGAGATGCTCGACCGGGGAGAGCCGATCCCGGATTACTTCAAGGAACACGCGGTCTACTACGCAGGCCCGGCTAAAACACCTGACGGGATGGCCTCGGGCTCGTTCGGTCCGACAACTGCCGGGCGAATGGACTCCTACGTCGATCAGTTCCAGAAGGCTGGGGGTTCGTATGTGATGTTGGCGAAGGGGAACAGGTCTCAGGCCGTCACAGATGCGTGCCACGCAAACGGCGGCTTCTACCTGGGTTCAATCGGTGGACCGGCAGCACTATTGGCGAATGACTGCATCCGAAAGGTAGACGTGCTCGATTTTCCCGAGCTGGGGATGGAAGCAGTTTGGAAGATCGAGGTCGAGAACTTCCCGGCATTTGTTGTGGTTGATGACAAGGGCAACGACTTCTTTGCCGAAACCATGCGTCCCATCGCCAACCGCATTCCGGTCGGGCCACCAAGCGAGTAGTTCGGCGTGGGCTTAGGGCGATTCAGCTCACTGGGTGGTGTGCGACACACAAACTGGAACGCTGGCGAATGAGTAGCCCTTGTCTTTGAGCTTGGGCAGCGCGTCGCGTAGCGCGGCCACCGTGTTCGCTCGGTCACCGCCGCCGTCGTGCATCAAGATCACATCACCTGGCTTGGCGCCCATCAACACGTTGTAGATCTGTGTCTGGGAAGCCTTGTTCCAGTCGTTCGTGTCGCGCGTCCATAACACTGGCGTCATGCCGTACGAGACTGCGAGCTTGCGGGCCTCGGCATCGAGCGCCCCATACGGCGGGCGCATACAGGGGCCCATCTTCGGGCCGATCGCAACAGCCGCCTTGTTGAGTTGACGGTCGATCTGCACAGCATTCATGCGACTGAGGTCTGCGTGATCCCACGTGTGGTCGCCGGTCGCGTGCCCATCGTCGTAAACGCGTTGTAGGTCCGCCTCGCGGGTGCGGATCATTTTCCCGATGATGAAAAACGTCGCTTTGACGTCATTGTCCTTCAGAACGTCCAGCACCTTCTGGGTGTACGGGCCCGGCCCGTCATCGAAGGTGAGGTAGATCGTCTTGTCGCCTGAAGCTGGTGACCAGCTTGCCTTCACCGACGGCACCGGGGTCGGTTGAACGCTCGCCTTCGGCTTTGGCTTAGCGGTGGCAGCTGATTCCGAATTCTGCTGCGCGACCGAATTCTCCTGATCCGCCTGAGCCGCCGTCCCGCAGGCGGCCAGTAGGAGGGCAAGCGCTGCCGCGCCAACCCCCACTATCTCTCGGGTGAATCTCATCGGGCAACTTTCTCACGGCAATCGCTGCCAACCCGGCAGCGCCACTACGAATGCGTCGTTTGGCCTTCGTCCACAGATGTCGCGCCTTCGGCCTGGCCTAGGTTCTTGCGGTGTCCGAGGAGTTCGAGCCACCCGACCATCTGCCGATGCACAACTTCTGCACTTACTAGACGTCCCTGCGAGTCCAATAGTTCCGGCCAGACGGTCCAATCCGATGGATGAACCAGCACGGCGCGGGTTTGCCAACCACCAACGCCTCCGTGACAGCCGACCAGCTCCTCAAAGGCGGCAACCTCGTCCGTTTGAGGGTCGTACATCGAATTTAGGTAGATATCGGGAGCATTGTCGAATTCGGCAACCCGCAACATGTCGATTCGGGCCTGACCGCCAAATGGCGCGAGCGGATTGATCCCCGTGACCTCACCTGTGCTCAGGTGGATCACGCCATGTTCTCCGATCGCCACCGGCCCATGTTCTGTGGAATTCACGACAGCAAAACTCACGCCGGGGTGAGTGGCGAGACCTGCCAACAATCCCGGCCATGCGACCTCGATTTGTTCAGCCGTCATCCGCCCGGGCTCACGTGCAAACCAGACACAGCCGAGGTTGCCAGAACCCACAACCACCAGTTCGGGACGCTCGGAGACTTCTTCACCCTCGGTCAGGGCACTTTGCCCATCGTCTGGCCCGAGCGACACTGCACCCGACGTTGACCGTTTGCGCATCGCTCGTTTGGTGATCCCGCCCGTGACCGAATCCTGTTGCTGCAACTGCGACAAGAAGGTATTCACCGGACCCCAGGACTCCACGTCACCGGTCGCGGCCGTCACTTCGCCGACCTCAACGCCCATGAGCTCGCGAACGACCTCCTCCAACGGCTTTCCGTACCGCTGCTTGAAGGTAGATCCCTGGCTTTGCCCGTGATCACTGACGCACACGAATTTGTACGGCCGCGGGGCGTATCGGACAACCCGCTCAAGCTGCGACAGAACTCGATCCAAGCCCTCAAGTGCACGAAGTGCCTCGGGGCGTTGCACTCCTGCGTGGTGAGCGATCTCGTCGTAGTCGACGTAGTCCACGTAGATGCTCTTCGCCCCCTGCATCATCGCTTCGATGACGAGGGCAGTGTTGAGATCTCGAAGCAGCACATTGGTGATTCCCCGAAGTGCGACGTACGAGCCCTTGCGATCGATGCGCGGTTCAATGCCACGGCGGGCTTGAATCCGCGCCTGGTACTTCTCCTTCACCATCTCGCCAACAGTGAGGATCAGTGCCCGGGTGAAGCCGGACGGCGCGGTGAAGAAGGACGCGTACGACTTGGACGGTCCAAGTCCGGAGCGAACCTTGCTCATCCCGCTCATCACGAGCAGACGCGACGAAGCATCGCCGGAGAATAGGTTCGAAATACTCACGCCGGTGTCAGCTAGTAGGCCCTTGCCATCGCTAATGCGTTCTTCGATTTCTGCTGCATCCGGGGGATGATTCGATACCAACAGTCGCCCGGAGTCCTTTTCGTACCAGCGGAAGGCGGGCATGTTGTCGCTGGTTCCGTGGAGCAGTCCAGCCTGGGCGACAGGCGTCGTTGAGGGCACGCAAGAGCGCCATTCATCCCACGAATACGCCCCGCTGCGAATCCATCGGCTGAGTGTCGGGAGGTTGCCCGACTTGACCGCCCAGTCCAGAACCGGCGCAGGCATGCCATCGAGTTGGACGAAGATGACACCCAGTTGCGGGTCGCCACCTGCTTCCTTCGCGGCGATGTCGTCCTGGGTCAGACTCGTGCCCCAGGTCTTACCTCGGGTGCTCTGACGAATCGCCTGCACGAGGAACACGTCGTCGTCATCGGATGCCATCAGCCACAGCGTCAGCGCCATGATGATCGAGTAGACCCAGCTCGCAATGAACACTTGATACCACTGGTTGTACTGCAGCCCCGGCGACAAGAAGAACGCCAAGTACAGGATGACGAAGTTCCCAAAGAAGGCCAGCAGCAGCGCGCCCGCCCAACCGAACGGACCGGCGATCCTGATCATCAGCGGTCGTAATACCGCGGCCACGATACTGGTCAACAATGCCGCGATCGGAACTGCCCAGATGCCATCGGCACTGATCCCCGGAGAGATGGCGATCGTCAAAGTCAGGACAACAACGCCGACCAGAAATCGTCCGAATGCACCCCGCAAGCGGTGTTGCTCCGCCCACGGATCGTTCGCGAGGTCACGACCTGCTTGAACCCGAACCTGTGCGCCTTGGTTGGTGCCGGTCACGTTGACCCTCGCAACGTCAGCTGCAGCCCGCGCCTGCGCCCGCTTGCGTTCTTTTCGCTCCGACCGCTTGCTCATGGGCTCACCTGCACGCGATGCCCAGGTTCGGTCACGACCACCGACGTCGCGACCCCCCGCTCGGCGGCGAGCTCGGCGAACTGCTCCGGCGGGCGAACAAGTAGCTGGTTGGCTCCACGTAGAGCTGCCTTCATCCCGTAGGGGAAGTACGTGCCCCAGTGAATTGGCACTGCCACCAACGGTTGCAGAAGCTCCAAGGCGTCAACGGCCCGAGCTGGATTCATGTGGCCTGGACCGAGGTTCGGACCCCACCCCCAGACCGGGAGTAATGCGATATCCAGCGATGTCGACTCAGGCATCGTCAACGTTGCCATCTCCGGGTAGACGTCAGTGTCGCCAGCAAAGTACGCCGTCCCGCTCGATCCGGTGATGACGTATCCGACCGCCTGAGCTCGCGGTCCAAACGGGGGTCGCAGTCCGTCATGATCGGCATGCACCGCAGTGACAAGCAGACCCCGAACTTCGACCGTCTCACCCTCGGCGAGTTCCACGACGTTCGACAGCCCACCCCGCGTGCGCAGATAGCCGCCAGCGCCATACGGGACCACAACAACGGCGTCGGGCAGCTTCGACAAGGTCGGTAGATCGCAATGGTCGTGGTGCAGGTGCGAGATCAGGACGACGTCGATGGCATTCGACATGTCCTCCGGTGCGGGCGGTACAACGCGGTGCAGAAACGTCACTCGCGGGCGCAGAACCGGATCGGTCAGCACGCGGACACCGTCGATTTCGATCAATGTCGTGGCATGACCGAGGAAGCTCACCGAAGGCGTCACGTGACCAGAGTAGGGAATGCGCCCCGCCGATCGAGATTGACGATCGACGAGGCGCATTGATTTGAGTTCTCAGAGGCTGGAATGTTGGCTTAGTACCAGTTGTGTGACCGGAAGTGCGCCCAGGCCTTGTTCGGCGAACCGTAACGGCCCTTGATGTAGCTCAAGCCCCAGCGGATTTGGGTCTCTGGGTTCGTGCGCCAGTCCTTACCGTGGCTCGCCATCTTGCGGCCCGGCAGTGACTGCGGGATGCCGTATGCACCTGAGGAGCCATTGGAACTCTTGTGGTTCCAACCGGACTCCTTGGTCCACAGATTGATGATTGCCCGCTGTTGATCCTTGCCCCAGCCGTAGCGGATTTCCATGTACTGCTTGGCGTACCACTGCGAGTACTTCTTGGTGCCCTTGCGGTACGGGGACTTCAACTGCGCAACCGAGGTCTTCGCCTGAAGGTTGCGGCTGCTGGTGGACTGCTTACTCGATGCTGGAGCGGCCGATGCCGACGTTGCGGCAACACCACTTACGGGCACTGCCAACGCGGTGGCTAGAGCGATCCCTGCAATTGCCTTGCGATTCATCTAGTTTCCTCGTGACTGCGCACGCCTGCGGCATCGATGCGCTTGTACCCCTTTGCTCAGAACGACCACGAGCGCGCAAAAGCCTCAGGGCGCGAGTCGTAACTTCGTGATCGTTACCGGCTCCACACAGGCGACATGCCTGCGACAGCACTGCGGTGCGGTGGAGCGGCGGGGTGCACACGGTCATGTGGTGACCGGTGGCCGAACCTAGTGGCCTGGTGCGCCCCGCGGGGTCTGACCTTTCAAGACTGCCCCGCAGTCACGATGGCCTCAACCCCTTCTGTCGTGACCTGCGCCATGGACGTCTGCGCACACAGCACTGCATACGCGGGCAAAACGGACGGGCAGTTATGAGCCAGGTCACTGGGTCGCAGTGTGACCTAGGCCGCATTTGCCGTTGTTTTGCAAGCCTCTCGGGACTTTCAGGGCGGAAGTGGGTTGTACTTCTACTTACGGTTACGGTGGCGTAACCTCTACGTAGGAGGATCTATGACAGCCACGAAGTTCACCGCCCCGCCATCGGTCACGCACACCGAGACCCCGAAACCCAAGCGTGCCCGCAAGGTGACCCGCCCCAAGCCCGAGGGCGACGCAACCTTCGCCGTCCTGCATGACCGGCGCATCGCCTACACGGAGCACCTCGGAAGCGGTCCGGTGTACCTGCTCGTTCACGGGATCGGCGGCAACCAGACAGACTGGGCGCGGGTCACGGAACGGCTCGTCGAAACCGGTCAGCATGTGATCACCGTGGACCTGCCCGGTCACGGCCTGTCGGCCAAGGACCGCGGCGACTACTCCCTCGGTGCGATGGCCTCAGTTCTGCGCGACCTCCTCGACTACCTCGGGCACCGTCAAGCGATCCTGGTTGGCCACTCCCTCGGTGGTGGCGTCGCGATGCAGTTCACCTACCAGTTTCCAGAACGCTGCAACGGACTCGTACTCGTCTGCAGTGGTGGCCTCGGCACCGAGACGCCCAAGTGGCTGCGTGCAGCAACGCTGCCCGGATCGCGGATTGTCTTCGCGGCAATCGGAAGTGAGAAGACGACCAATTCATTGTTGTGGGGCTGTCGACAGTTGGCACGTGTTGGCATCGAGCCACAACTTGTGAACCCACAGATGGTGGAGAAGTTGTCGGAGTTCGGAGATTCCGACACTCGCGAAGCCTTCCTCGCGACGCTGCGCAGTGTCGTCGATGTCAGTGGCCAGCGAGTCACCGCGCTCGGCAAACTTGCATCGATGGAAGACCTTCCAGTCCTACTGATTTGGGGAGCTCGCGATCCGGTCATTCCGCTGCATCACGGTGAACGCGCAGCCGAGGCTATTCCGAACTCTGAGCTTGTTGTGTTCCCGCGGATCGGCCACGAACCTCACGTCGAAGATCCGGACCGCTTCGCCCAACTCCTGCGGGACTTTCAGCATCGAGTTACGCCGACTGACGATTCACCCGCGGTCGCACATGCCTAGCCATGGGCACTGCTTGATCCCTAAGCTGACGAACCTGACCTCGGAGGGAAACTAATGGCAGCAACAACCACGACCCGCAAGGCGACCGCGAAGAAGGCCCCGGCCAAGAAGGCACCCGCGAAGAAGGACACCGCTCGAAAGGCACCTGCTAAGAAGGCAGCTCCGGCCAAGAAGGTTGCAGCAAAGAAGGCAGCCCCCGCAAAGAAGACCGCCGCTCGCAAGGCACCCGCCAAGAAGGCAGCCCCAGCGAAGAAGGTTGCGGCAAAGAAGGCGACCACCTCCTCCAGCCAGTTCGCGCCATCTGCGGCTTTCTTCGACTTGGATCGCACGCTGATCCGGGGGTCAGCGAACTTCCCTCTCGCACTGGCCGCGTTCAAGGCAGGCTTTGTCCCCAAGCGACAGCTCGCCAAGGACGTCGTGAACGCAGTCATCTTCGTGGTGGCCGGCGCTTCGGACGAACGATCGGCGGCATTGCGCGAACGCATCCTCGATGCTGTGAAGGGCGTTCCGGTCAAAGACATCGTGATCCTCAGCGATGGGTTCATCCCTCACCTTGCCGAAACCGTCATGCCCGAGGCTCAGGCCGAACTTGACCGAATGAAGGCCGAGGGACGCGATCGCATCATCGTGTCTGCCTCCCCCATTGAGATCGTCCAGGAACTAGCCGACAAGCTGGGCTTGGAAGGTGCCGTGGGAACGCGCTCGGAGATCAAGAACGGAAAGTACACCGGGAAACTCGCCGGACCGTTCTGCTACGGAGAAGGCAAGGTCCTCGCCATCGAACAACTGGCGAAGGAGCGCGGCTACGACCTCGCGAAGAGCGTTGCTTACAGCGACTCGATCAGTGACTTGCCGTTCATGCAAGCAGTTGGCAACGCAGTGGCGATTAATGCGGACTTGCCGTTGACGGAGTTCGCGATCGAGCAGGGCTGGCGCGTTGTGGAGACCCGCGGGGACACGATCCGCGTTGCCGAAGCAGCAATGGCCGTGCGGAAAGCAACCGAGGAACTTGCTCGGGCCCTACTCTCACTGTCTTTGACCCGCGGAACCGAGACGCAGAGCAAGCTGACCGCACGCGCCGAAAGGGTCAAGGCCCGTCGCGATGCGACCATCGCCGCAGCCCAGGAGCAACTC
>JAOAUD010000154.1 GCA_030157755.1 Candidatus Nanopelagicales bacterium | reverse complement strand
CTGGTCTTTCGGGGCCTGCTGGCAAATGATCCTGCCATCACCGGAATCTCGATGTGTTCCACCGTTCCAGCCGTCCTCCGTGAGATGCGCACGATGCTGCATCGCTACTACCCCGACGTTCCGACAGTCATCGTGGAGCCCGGGATCAAGACCGGCGTCGGTGTGCTCACCGACAACCCCAAAGAAGTCGGAACCGATCGCATCGTCAACACCCTCGCCGCGTACACCTTGTATGGCGGGCCATCGATCGTCGTGGACTTCGGGACTTCCACGAACTTCGACGTGGTGTCGAAGAACGGTGAGTTCCTCGGCGGTGCACTTGCAGCTGGCATCGAAATCTCCGTCGAGGCGCTAGCTCAGCGTGCGGCGCAGCTTCGCAAGGTTGAGTTGGTGCGCCCCCGATCAGTCATCGGCAAGAACACCATTGAGGCCTTGCAGTCCGGCACGGTGTATGGATTTGCAGGTCAGGTGGACGGCCTCGTTGACCGCATCACGGAGGAACTTGGCGGGTCGGTGAATGCGGTGATCGCGACCGGTGGATTGTCGAAGGTAGTGCGGGAGGAATCGCGCACGATCACGGTTCACGAACCGGCGTTGACCCTGATCGGGTTGCGGCTCGTGTTCGAGAAGAACGTGAACTGATGGCCGAGGACCAAGCGCCGGGCGAGGTCGTGATCAGGCCCGCGCATACGTCTGATGTGGCGCGGATCCGGTACCTCGTCGACACCTACTCGCCGGATCGACGTTTGCTGAGCAAAGCGACAGTCGCGCTTTACGAAGGCGTTCAGGAATTTGTTGTTGCTGAAGTTGATGGCGAGGTCGTCGGATGTGGCGCGCTGCACGTGATGTGGGAGGACCTCGCGGAGGTTCGCACCCTGGCCGTTGACCCAGCGGTCGGACGTCGTGGAATCGGTGGCGCATTGCTGGACGAACTGCTGCGGCGCGCGCGCACCGTGGGGGTCAAACGGGTGTTCGTGCTGACGTTCGAGGTCGAGTTTTTCCGCCGCTACGGTTTCGTTGAGATCGACGGAACGCCGGTTGAACATGACGTATTCGAACAACTCCTGCAGTCCTACGACGAAGGTGTCGCCGAGTTTCTCGATCTTGAACGGGTCAAGCCAAACACACTCGGCAACTCCCGCTTGCTGCTGATCCTCTAGCACCTCAGGCGGGTGGTCACCCCGATGTGGCCACTTTGGTTGTGCTTGCGCGCGGGATTCGCGAGAATCCCCCCATGAGCTACCCGCCGCCAGCTGGCCAACCACAACCAGAAGTTCCCGGCCAGCCACCACAGCCAGGTACGTACCCGGCGCCTGGGGCGTACACGCCGGGGCAAGTTGGCTATCAACCAAGCCAGCAACTTCCACCGGTCTACCAACAACCGAAGCGACCCTGGAATGTCACGCTGGTTGCGGTCCTCACGTTCATCGTTGGACTGCTTGATGTGGCAGCAGGGATCAGCGCATTGATCTTCCGCAACGAGCTGCGGCTACAGCGTGAGCTCGGACTGTCGGCGAGCAATATCGCCATCAGTGGAGCCGTCGTGCTGGTAATTGGCGCCTTAGTGCTGCTGCTGTCGTTCGGCCTGTTTGGTGGCTCACGACTTTCGCGTGGCGTGATCGCCTTCTTCTCAGTGGTCCGGATTGCGTTGGCAATCGTCGCGATTGTCCTAGCCACGACGATCAACGGTCGTGTCGGTTTCCTATTCGACATCGGTCTGTCGGTCATCTTGCTGTTCCTGCTCTACGCAGGTGCACGCACCAAGGCATTCTTCGCTCGCGGCTGATCTTCACGTGTCTCGCGTAACGATGTCGTCCGCGGCAACAGGTCTGGGTGTCGCGATTGCCCTCGCCGTCATCGCAGGATGTTCGTCCACGGCGACAGACCCTCAGCGCGATGCGGCGGCCGAGCCAGCACAGGGGTTCACCTACGGGGTAACCGCTGGGGCAATGAACACCACAACGGCGAAGCTCTGGACCCGTTCTGATGTGGCTGGCCCTGTCGTTGCGACCATCCGACAGGACGCGAACTTCGGAACTTCGTGTGAACAGGGCGCTTCGGGCTCACTGTGGTCGGCAACGCAGACGGCACAACCGGAAAAGGACCTGACGCTCACGTTCGACGCTGCAGGTCTCGAGCAGGGCCAGACTTATCGGTACCGTTTCTGCACGACGACGGGAGATCACAGCGCCGTCGGTACGTTCAAGACGCCACCATCGTCTGGCGCGAACGCCAACATCAACTTCGCCTACACAGGCGACTACACAGCTGAGACTCCCCGCGGATCCAACAGCACGACGCCGTTCTACAACAGCTTCGATGTGTTCAGTTCAATGGCGAAGAAGCCCCTGGACTTCGCTGTGCTCGGGGGTGACGTCATCTACTCGGACAGCGTCGCCGGTGATCGAAAGAACCCGACCGCGGTGACTCGTGAAGAGAAGTGGGCGAAGTACCGGGAGAACCTGCGGCAACAACAACTTCAGCAGTTACGAGCGGCAACCGGTGAGTACGCGCACTGGGATGACCACGAGTGGGACAACGGTTTCTATCCGACTCCGAGCAACCAGGCGTTGTTCGCGGCCGGGGTACAAGCATTCACTGACTACATGCCTGTCGAACATTCGAAGGACCGCGGCATCTACTCGACATATGAGTGGGGCAAGAACCTCGAAGTCTTCGTGCTGGATGAGACTTCATTTCGGACCGCCCCGGTTGATGAACTGAAAGACAAACCGTGCACAAACCCGGTGACGAAGCGCACTGAGCGAATGCCGACTGCGAGCAAGGAACTGCGGGCCCGCATGGCCAGCCTTCTGAAAGAACCGTCCTTGAATGCGCCGGTGTCGGCGGCATGCACGGACGCGATCAACAAGAGCGGGCGAACGATTCTCGGGGCAGCCCAGTTCGAGCAGTTGCAGCGCGACTTACGGGCATCGAAGGCAACGTTCAAAG
Organism: Candidatus Nanopelagicales bacterium; assembly: GCA_030157755.1. GTDB lineage: Bacteria > Actinomycetota > Actinomycetes > S36-B12 > UBA10799 > UBA10799. Next base: position 7,368 of record JAOAUD010000154.1, on the reverse strand, counting down.
TCATTGCGAGCACGGGGCCGATGCAGAAGTTCTACGTCGCACCATACGGAAGGTTCGAGGGGTACCCACTTGAGCGGCGGCGGATGCTGGACCTGTTCACCGAAGTGCCGAATGTTGTTGTGCTCGCCACGGACGTACACGCCACCCTTGTCGGGCAAGTTGATGAAGCTCGACCCACCAACACAGCTGGGCAGGCGATGGAAGTAACCGTCGGTCCCGCGGCGGCAGGCACACGCCAAGTCATCTGGAATGGGTACTTTCGAAACGTCCCCAATGCCACCGAGCTCATCGCATCGGACTTCTTTCGTGCCGCAAAGAGCGACGGTGGATTGGGAATGTCCTGCGCGAACCTCAACACCTACTCCTACGCGACGGTGTCAGTCAGCGACAAGCAACTGGTCGTGACACCGCGAGATCAGCGCGGTGATCAGGTGACCGATGTTCTCGGCAAGCCATGCCAACCGCTGACCGTTGATGCGGGCAAATAGTCCCGCAATCGAGGCGATCCGAAGGGTCGCAGGGTGAATCGGTTCACCAAACCCGACGCGTTTCGGCGTTTGCTGCAGCGGGCATCTGTGTCGCAACCCACCCGGCGGAACCCTCCGCCGCAACGGAATTGCCAACACGGAGGTCGAGATGAATCAGAAAACTACGAAGTCCCGCGCAGTCAAGATCGGACTCACGGCGGCCGTCGCCGTCATCGCAGTGGGTGTTGCTCCGGCAGTCGCCGCCGGACCTTCCCAGGTCGCGGCCACCTCTGCGTCAGTGACGTCAGCTGGAATTGTCGACATTCCAGACCACGCGCAGCGTGCAGATCTGTCTGGCGTCACGAGGGTCGGGGACAAACTTCTCATCGTCAATGACCGTACGCCAAACAAGGACGTTGGCCAAGCGGTCTACACCGCACCCACCGATTTCAAGAATGGCACCACCTTGACCCCGATGACTGGTTTGCCAAACATCGATGTCCAGAAGCTCGAAGGGATCACGACCACCCCGAGCGGCGACTACGTCGTTGCAACCACGGCCTTTGACCGCGGTGACCAGCCGGCATTTAACGTCTTGATGGCCTGGCCCGCCAACGATCCCAGCAAAGCTCAGATCCTTGGCAGCGATCAGGGTGCAGGCGGGACTTCAGGGAAGCTGCGTACCGAATTGGTAAAGGCGCTCGGCACGCCGTTTATCAAGATCGAGGGAGTGGCGGTTTCAACGGACAAGATCTACCTCGGTGTCCGCGAACAGGGCCCTGACTTCAAACAATCCACGTACGTAACGAAGATTGTCACCGTCGACTACTCGGTGACCGACGGTGCGATCAAGCTTGGCAAGGTCGATCCGGATGTCTGGAAGATGTCACCGTCAAACTCGGCTGGTCTCAAAGCCCCGCTCGGCCTGTCGGACCTTACGTTCGACGCCAAGCAGAATCGCCTGCTGATGACAACCAGCTACGAGAAGCGCGGTGTCGAGCCGGAGAACGTTGCCGGACACCTGTGGGAGTTGCCAGTGGAGAACATCTCGAAGGACAAGCCTGCTGAGGTAGTTACCACCAGCACCGGCAGCCCGCTGACGTTCACGCATAAGCCTGAAGGTGTGGTCACCGTGCCGGGCAAGGGCGTGATGGTGCTGCACGACGACGACGAACGTCTGACGACCGTTGAAGCTCCGCAGGGCCCACGGGCCCGCGCGCTCTACGAGGCCGCCTACGACTTCGTGACGATCAAGTAGCCCCTAACGGGTATCGCGTTGGGTCAGGAGCCCAGCGCGTCGGAGACCACTTCGCGAGCTTCCGTTTGGATGAGCGCGAGGTGGTCTTCGCCTTTGAAGGACTCGGCGTAGATCTTGTAGACGTCCTCGGTTCCCGATGGACGAGCGGCGAACCAGCCGGACTCGGTGGTCACCTTCAGACCACCGATCGGTGCATCGTTGCCGGGTGCGCGCGTCAGCTTTGCGGTGATCGGCTCGCCAGCAAGTTCTGTCGCTGTGACCTGTTCTGGCGAGAGCTGAGCGAGTACCGCTTTCTGCTCCCGGGTAGCCGGGGCATCGACGCGGGCGTAGGCCGGCGTCCCGAACTCGTCCGTCAGGGCCTTGTAGTGCTGGCTGGGAGACTCACCGGTCACGGCAAGGATCTCCGAAGCCAGGAGGCAGAGGATGAGCCCGTCCTTGTCGGTCGTCCAGACCTTTCCGTTGAGGCGCAGGAAGCTGGCACCAGCGGATTCCTCACCGCCGAATCCAATCGAGCCATCGATCAGACCGGGCACGAACCACTTAAATCCAACTGGTACTTCGATGAGCTTTCGGCCAAGCGAAGCGGCGACTCGGTCGATCATGGATGAGCTGACCAGGGTCTTGCCGATCGCGCAGCCATCCGGCCAGCCCGGACGGTTGGCGTAGAGATACTGGATTGCCACCGACAGGAAGTGGTTCGGATTCATCAACCCGGCATCGGGAGTGACGATTCCGTGGCGGTCCGAGTCGGCGTCATTTCCCGTCGAAATCTGGAACGCATCTTTGTTCGCGATGAGCGACGCCATCGAGTTCGGGCTTGAGCAGTCCATCCGGATCTTGCCGTCCCAGTCGAGCGTCATGAACCCAAATTGGCGATCGACGTTCGGATTGATCACGGTGAGATCGATGTTCAGGCGCTCAGCGATCGCCCCCCAGTAGTTGACGCTGGCGCCACCCAACGGGTCAGCGCCGATGCGAATTCCGGCATCGCGAACGGCGTCGAGGTTCACGACGTTGGGCAGGTCGTCGACGTACGTCTCGAGGAAGTCGTAGTTCTTGGTCGTGTCGGCTGAGCGCGCCTTTTCCCATCCGATGCGCTTCACGCCAGCCAGGCCGTTGGCAAGGATCTCGTTCGCGCGGTCCTGAACCCACTTCGTGATGTCGGTATCTGCCGGTCCACCGTTCGGCGGGTTGTACTTGAAGCCACCATCCATCGGCGGGTTGTGCGATGGCGTGATCACGATGCCGTCGGCCGTTCCGGGCTGACCCGAGTTGTTGTAAGTCAAGATCGCGTGGCTGACCGCCGGAGTCGGGGTGAACGAATCCTTCGGATCCAGCCAGACCTCGACGCCATTCGCCGCGAGTACCTCCAACGCGGTGACGTATGCAGGCTCGCTCAGAGCGTGAGTGTCCATTCCCATGAAGAGCGGACCATCGATGCCCTTGCCGGTCCGGTATTCGACGATCGCCTGGGTGGTGGCGGCGATGTGGTCGTCATTGAACGCCTTGTTGAATGCACTGCCTCGGTGACCCGAGGTGCCGAATGCAACCTGCTGCTCTGGGATCGATACGTCTGGGTGGAGCACGTAGTAGTCAGTGATGAGCCGAGAGATGTCGGTCAGGTCGTCGTGGAGTGCGGGCGTGCCAGCGCGGGGATGATTAGCCATGGGTTCATCCTGACGCGGATCGCGCCGATCCTCCACCCGGAAGACACCCATCGGGTGCGATTGGGTGGACTAACCCTTGATCGTCGTCTTCGGGCCCATAACGATCATGGGCTGCTTGCCCGGCTTGAGCCATCGCAGTGTCCAAGCCATGCTTGCCTCTTTGACCGAGACGCATCCCCGAGTCGCACCTGCACCACTGACGTGAAACCAGATCCCACCATCGCGGATCTTCGGGTTCGGTCGGCCTTCGTCACGGGGCGGCTTCCCGATGTTTCGGTTGAAGTTGATCGCGACCACGTAATCGAACACCTGCACGGTCTTGTTGTTCATGCGGTAGCCGAACTTGGAGTAGGCCTGCGGGCCGTAGTGGTACGGCAAGGTGGTTCCGGGATTGGGCAGTCGACCTCCGGCATCCGTCAATGAGAAGACCCCCACTGGCGACAACAGGCTGCCGTCGGTGGCCTTCTTGCTCCAGCCGGCAGCACCGTTGCGCCCGCTCACGAGCTTCACCAATGACCAGCAGCCAGCGTCGCGTTCCCAGTATTCGACCTTGTTGTAGGAGGACTTCTTCTTCTTGCCGCGAACGACGACGAGTTGGCTCGTCTTGTCGCTGACCTTCTTCGCGTAGGACGGGCCGATCGAAGGCACAGAAGTCAGACACGTTGTAGGAGTGGTTGGCGCTGTGTCGCCCACGGCAGCCGCAGCAGCACCTGGCACGACGACAGCCAGCGGGAGCCCGACAATCGCGGCTAGTGAACACGCGGCGTTTCTGCTGATCTCCACCTCAGCAGGCTATCTCGCGCACCCGAGTCTGCGGCGCAACAAGGCCAGATTTGAGGCTTCGATTGTCAAAGGTTTGTCCATGCTGAGCAGGCGTGGCCAACGTGGCTATGCGGTGCCGGAGTACACGTATTCCTGTTGCCACTTGTCGGCAGCCAACTCACTGACGGTGAAGAAGCGTTCAGCGATCTTTGCCGGGGAGAATTCGGTGCCCTCTTTGATCACGCCATCGATCGTGACTACCGCTGCGTGGATGCCATCTGGGGCAAGCTCAGCCCCGGCATTCATGACGAAGTTGCGGGCCGCGGCCTTGGCGGCGCCGAGGGCGGCGCCCGGCGGCCAGGGCTTCAGCGCGAGCGGCGTTCCGGGCATCAGGAAGACCCCGGTGCCGCGTTCACGCATCGCCGGCACCACCTGTTGCAGCGCAATGAGAGAGCTCAGGCAGGCAACCCGCCAGACGGTTTCGAAAACGTCGGGGCTGACCTCTGTAGGTGTCGCTTCAACGAACATCGAGGTATTCGACAGCACCACGTCGGGAGTCCCGAGGAGGGCATCCAACGAATCAAGGGCCTCGCGTAGCTCGTCGGCATCGGTTACGTCCGCTCGAGCAACAAAACATGTGGTGCCGCCGGCGGTGAGCTCATCACTCAACTCCGTGAGCATGGCGTCATCGCGGGCGATCAGCCCAATGGAAAATCCTGCGTGGGCGAAGCGGTTGGCGATAGCGGCTCCGAGCCCGGGACCAGCACCGATGACTACCAGATTCTTGGCCATACCGACACCGTAGGTATTCCGGCGCAGCGTCGCCATTCGGTGGATTTGGCGCCTTGAGTGGCCGAATTCACCGAATGGCGAGGTCAATCGCGCGCAGCGCCCGATTTCGCCCTGCGCGAAGCCCAAGAATTGGCGGAACATCCACCCGTGGCCACCTGTTAGAACAAAGCAACGGAATCGGTCTGCCTGGCTAGCATCAGAGCTGGCCAACAGCGTTAGCTTTACGCCAACCCGGTTGCGGTTAGGTTAGGGGCAGTTACTGGTGGAAATCGGTGACTAGAGTCAGACCAAGCCAGCTACCGTAAGGCTCAACAAAAAGCGGTGACAGCGCACGTGCAAGGCCCTAGCTAAGGGAGTGACGATGTTCGAGAGATTTACCGACCGGGCTCGACGGGTTGTGGTGCTGGCGCAAGAAGAAGCGCGCATGCTCAACCACAACTACATCGGCACCGAGCACATCCTGCTTGGCCTCATTCACGAGGGCGAGGGTGTTGCTGCCAAGTCGCTCGAGAGCATGAACATCTCGCTTGAGGCCGTTCGTCACCAGGTTGAAGAGATCATCGGCCAGGGTCAGCAGGCACCGAGCGGTCACATCCCATTCACGCCACGCGCGAAGAAGGTCCTCGAGCTGTCGCTGCGTGAAGCGCTGCAGCTGGGCCACAACTACATCGGCACCGAGCACATCCTGCTCGGCCTGATTCGCGAAGGTGAAGGTGTTGCCGCGCAGGTCCTCGTCAAGCTTGGCGCTGACCTGAACCGTGTCCGCCAAACCGTCATCCAGTTGCTGTCGGGCTACCAAGGCAAGGAACCCGCGAACGCTGGCGGGCCGCAGGAGGGCACCCCCTCGACATCGCTGGTGCTTGACCAGTTTGGCCGCAACCTGACGCAGGCCGCGCGCGAAGCCCAACTCGACCCCGTGATCGGTCGAGAGAAGGAAATCGAGCGCGTCATGCAGGTGCTGTCGCGCCGCACCAAGAACAACCCTGTGCTCATCGGTGAGCCCGGCGTCGGAAAGACGGCCGTTGTTGAAGGTCTCGCGCAGATGATCGTCAACAACGAAGTTCCCGAGACGCTGAAGGACAAGCAGCTCTACACACTCGACCTGGGTGCGCTTGTTGCCGGTTCGCGCTACCGCGGTGACTTCGAAGAGCGGCTGAAGAAGGTGCTGAAGGAGATCCGCACTCGAGGCGACATCATCGTCTTCATTGACGAGATGCACACGTTGGTCGGAGCCGGTGCTGCTGAAGGCGCGATCGATGCAGCGAGCATCCTCAAGCCGATGTTGGCCCGTGGCGAACTCCAGACGATCGGCGCCACGACGCTCGACGAGTACCGCAAATACGTCGAGAAGGACGCTGCACTTGAGCGCCGCTTCCAGCCGATCCAGGTGAACGAGCCGTCCCTTGCTCACACGATCGAGATCCTCAAGGGGTTGCGGGATCGGTACGAAAACCACCACCGCGTCACGATCACCGACGCCGCGCTTGTCAATGCGGCCACGCTGGCCGATCGCTACATCAATGATCGGTTCCTTCCGGACAAGGCGATTGACCTCATCGATGAGGCCGGTGCACGCCTGCGGATCCGCCGCATGACCGCTCCGCCGGACCTGCGCGAGTTCGACGAGCGCATTGCTGCGGTTCGCCGCGAGAAGGAATCGGCGATCGATGCTCAGGACTTCGAGAAGGCCGCGCGACTGCGTGACGACGAGAAGAACCTGATCGGCGAGAAGGCCGAGCGTGAGAAGGAATGGAAGGCCGGGGACCTCGACGTCGTCGCTGAGGTTGACGAGGACCTGATCGCTGAAGTTCTCGCCACGGCGACTGGGATCCCAGTCTTCAAGCTCACGGAGGAAGAGAGCCAGCGTCTGCTGCGGATGGAATCCGAGCTGCACAAGCGGGTTATTGGCCAAGAACAGGCAATCCACGCGCTCAGCCAGGCGATCCGTCGTACTCGCGCGGGCCTGAAGGATCCGAAGCGTCCAGGTGGTTCGTTCATCTTCGCCGGTCCGTCCGGTGTTGGTAAGACGGAGCTGTCCAAGACGCGCTGATCAGCCTCGACATGAGTGAGTTCAGCGAGAAGCACACCGTCTCGCGCCTCTTCGGTTCACCTCCCGGCTACGTCGGTTACGAAGAGGGTGGGCAGCTCACCGAGAAGGTCCGCCGCAAGCCGTTCTCCGTGGTGTTGTTCGACGAGGTCGAAAAGGCGCACCCGGATATCTTCAATTCGCTGCTGCAGATTCTGGAAGATGGTCGGCTGACTGACTCCCAGGGGCGCGTTGTCGACTTCAAGAACACCGTCATCATCATGACCACGAACCTCGGAACTCGCGACATCTCGAAGAGCGTCGGGCTCGGGTTCGGAAATGCAGACGACGAGAAGACCTCGTACGAGCGGATGAAGGCCAAGGTCAACGAAGAGC
>JAOAUD010000153.1:5345-10887 GCA_030157755.1 Candidatus Nanopelagicales bacterium | reverse complement strand
CACCCACTCGCTGAACTGGATCCTCAGTGGCGTCAAGAACTCCAGCGGGCAGACCATCCGAGCCTGCCATTTCTACGTGGCGCGGGACGGCAGCGTCTACTTCATCTATGCCAGGCGAACGTGGCACGCGGGCGCGGGCGATGCGATGTTCGGAGTTCCTGCCAACAGGATGAATGGGTATTCCTACGGGATCGAAATCGAATCTCAGGGCGATAGCGTCCAAGATCTCACCCCGGAACAGATTACGGCGGCATCCAAAGTCGCCGCCGCTGCTCTTGAGGCCAGCCAGTTGCCGATTGATCGTCAAATCGACCATAAGTACTACGCGGGCCGAGTCCAAGGCAAGGTTGATACCGCGTACGACCTGAGCATGTGGCGTTCGCTGACGGCCGCTGAGATGGGCGTCAGCTACATCGCGCCGCTGGTATCGAGTAATCCAAAAGAAATCAGCATGGCGCTCATGAAGAACGGTGCGTCTGGCACGTACGTGAAGCGATACCAAAAGGCACTGCGGAAGTACGCCTCGGGCCGTGGGATCAAGCTGAGCAAGTACAACCCGAGTGGCGCGACGGGCTACTACGGCAGCGAGACCCGTGCGCTGACCAAAGCCGTCCACGCGAAGTTGAAGAAGAGCAGCGCATCGTGGCGCAACTATCTCGTAGGAAAGTCAGTCAACTATCCGGGTCGCAAGCTCATCAGGAAGATCGGGATGCTTCCCATCAATTGATGGGAAGCTAGCGCGCAGGCGAGTGCGCGAGTTTGCCAGGCGACGTGTGCGCAGCTGCCGGATCTTTAGGTGCGGGGCAGCGAGATTACTGGCGCCGGGTCATCCGTGAAGGCAGCCTCAACACGGCGGCAGACAACGTCGACGGCAGCGTCTGTTGAGTGCAGGGTGCTTGTCACGGGGATCGCGCCAACTGCACGTGCCTCGCTGGCGATTCGATGGGATAACACGCCAGGTGCGATGACGAACGGTGCGACCACAATTCGTTCGAGACCCGATTCGCGAAGCGTCGCAACGGCATCTGAAACGCGGGGACCTGGACCCGAAGCGAACGCGACTGCGGAGCCTCCCCATCCGTGGGATCGCCACTCCAGCGCAAGCGCAGCGTGGCGTGCTCGCGCGGATTCGAAGGCTGACCCTGCTGATGCCAACACCACACCGGTATCCGGTGCGGGTCGGAATCCAGAGGCCTTGAGGACCGCGTCAAGACCCTTCAAGAGGGTGGCGTCAGCGCCGACCGGCCGGGCTACCCGCAGTTTGATCCCGGGGTAGCTGACCTTCACCTGCGTCGTTTGTTCTGGGACGTCTGAAGTTGCGTGGTAGGCCACGTTGAGAAGAAGCGGAACAACAACGATCTCGTTGATGTCGCGTTCCTGGAGGTGGGCAACGGCTCCATCGAGGCGTGCCTTGTCGTGGTCAAGTGACGCCAGCGACACCGCTGCATTGAGCCGGTGGCCGACACGGCGGGACAGGAGATCGTTGGCTAGGCGCGCACGTGGGTCGGGGCTCCCGTGTGACAGGAGTACGACTCCATAGGTTGCGCGAGCGGTCGGCAGTACGACCAAGTCGTTCTTCCGGCTTCGTGCCACGGTGGCACCTCCTTGTCTGTCCGACGCTAAGACTACGTGCCAAGAGCGAGAAAGTCGGCAGATTTGTTAGTTCTAGGCGTGCCTCGCGTTTGACGACGCGATTCCAAGATCCCCTAGCTGCTCTCGAAGGCGAACAACGTCTCCGATAACTACAACTGCCGGGGGTTTGACGCGCACGGTTCCCGATTCGGCTTCACCCAATGAGGTGATTGTTGTGCGCTGATCATTGGTCCACCCGGATTCGATGATGGCGACCGGTGTCGCTGAGGACCTTCCGGTCGCTACCAACGCCCCGGCGATGGCTGGCAATTTGCCCGCGCCCATGAGCAGGACGAGTGTCGACGAGTGGGGGGAATCGCTGACTGCTGCGAGCACTCCGGCTGGACCGTCATGTGCGGAGGCCACCACAAATGTGGAAGTGACACCGCGGTGGGTCACCGGAATGCCGGCGGCAGCAGGTACTGAAATTGCACTGGTGATCCCGGGGACCACAGTCACTGGGATTCCCGCTGCCTGGCAGGCCAATGCCTCCTCGCCGCCACGACCGAGGACGAATGGATCACCACCCTTGATTCGCACAACGTTGTATCCGGCGGATGCTTCGCGAACGAGGATCTTGTTGATCTCGTCCTGGGAGACCGCGTGTTTGCCAGGCTCCTTTCCGACGTCGATCACTCGGACGTCGCTGACAGAGTCCTCCCAGAGTGCGGCCGGAGCGAGACGGTCCACAACCAGCACGTCGGCTAAGGCCAGGGCTTGGGCGGCCCGGACCGTCAAGAGCGACGGATCACCCGGGCCAGCGCCAACCAGAGTGACGGATCCCGTGGCTGGTTCCGCACCTGATCGGGTGGGTCGAATTGGCAACTTGCCGGACCGAAGGCCAACGGCAATCGCATCCCGGATGGCGACTGCCCGACCCGGATCGCCGCCCCCGTACACAGCAACCTGAATGCCGTCAGCATGTTCCACGCTTGTCATTGGCACCGCCGTAGCTTGCGCAGCGTCGGCTGAGTTGATGCACCACGTGCCGCAACTGTCCGACAGTTGGCTGACTCGTGTGTTCACTGCGACGTCATTCGTCGCCGCAACCACTAGCCAGGCTCCGGCAAGATCCTCGTCGTCGAAGTCGCGATCACTCCACGTGAGGGCGCCGGCCGCCGCTAGCTCGCGAATCTCATCAGACGCGTTGGGAGCCACGACATGGATCGCAGCGCCGGCGTGCAGAAATTGCCTGACGCGCCGCGTCGCGACGCCACCAGCCCCAACCACCACGACCAGGCGGTTGCGGAGGTCAACGGCGAGCGGAAAGCCTGACATCTTTAGAGCTTGTCGCCGAGTAGTCCGCGTTGGCGCAGAACCCGACGCTCAAGTGGAGCGAAGAAGCACAATTCAACGAGGATCCCAACGAACAGGATTGAGATGATCGTGGCCATAACTCCTGGCATGTCGCCCAGTGTTCGATTCTGATCCAGCACCTGGCCAAGGCCGAGGCCCAATGCCGGCGAGAACACAATCAATTCCGCGGCCATCAGCGAACGCCACGCAAATGCCCAGCCCTGGCGCAAACCGGAAAGGTAGCCCGGCAGCGATGCGGGCAAGATGACGTAGCGAATCTGGTTGAGTCCGCGCGCCCCGAGCATCGTGCCGACACGTGGGTAGAGCGGTGGGATCTGGTCAACGCCGCTCTTGATCCCGTTCGCGATCGATGGGGTTGCGCCCATGATGACGACGAACAGCATCGCTTCGTTCGACAGTCCGAACCAGATGATGGCGGCCGGAACCCAGGCAACCGATGGCAGGATCTGCAGCCCGGTGATGAGCGGTCCAAATCCTCGGCGGAAGAACGCAAACTTCGTTAACGCCAACCCGATGATCGTTCCGATGACGACCGAGATCGCGAAGCCAACAAATGCCCGCTGAAGGCTGTTGAAGACGGCCTTCTGAGTTGCGCCGGACTCGAGGCCCGCAACAAACGAATCCCAGGCACTTGCCGGGCTCGGGAGTACGTACTCGGGCTTCAATTTCAGCGCGTACGCGGCCCACCAGAATGCGATGAGCACGATGATGGCCAAGATCGGCGGCCACACGCTGTTGAGCATTCGGCGAGCAGCGGCTTTCCGGTCGTTTGGGCCGACCGGGCTGTCGAGTGCATCGAGTCCAGCCTCGAGATCGGCGAAATCGTCTCGACTGGTGGGTGTATTAACGGCCATGGCGGCGGATCTCTCGTCGTAGGTCTTCGGTGATCTCAGCTGACAGCGCAGATACCCCGGGGGATTCGATGCGTCTTGGTCCCTCAATGTCAATCTGCCATTGGCGCACAAACATGCCTGGGCGTGAGGACATGAGCAAGACGCGTTGGCCGAGGCGGACTGCCTCGCGCACGTTGTGCGTCACGAAGATCACCGTGAGGTCGGCTTCCTGCCAGATTCGGTGGAGTTCTTCGTGCAAGACGTCACGAGTAATCGCATCGAGTGCAGCGAACGGCTCGTCCATCAACAGGATTCGGGCGCGTTGCGCCAACGCGCGAGCTAGTGCCACGCGTTGGCGCATCCCACCTGACAATTCGTGCACCCGTTTGTCGCCTTGGCCGGAAAGATGCACCAACTCCAAGAGTCGCGCGATTTCCGGCTTCCACTCAGCGCGAGGAACCCCACCGAGTCGAAGTGCCAACTCGATGTTCTTCCCAGCTGTGAGCCAGGGGAAGAGGGCAGATTCCTGGAACATCAGAGCGGTCCTACCACCAGGAACTTCGATACTCCCGGACGTGGGCGATTCGAGTCCGGCCACCAGGTTGAGCAAGGTCGACTTGCCGCAGCCGGATGCACCTAACAGGCAGACGAACTCACCCGAGGCGACCCGCAACGACAGATCTTGCAAAACCGGCGGCACACCAGGCGCGTCATTGAAGACCTTGGTCACGCGTTCAAGCTGAACGGCGACTGGCCTGACGTCTGGTGGTAGATCCACGGTAACGCGGGGTTCCGTGGTTGCGACCGTCTGATCACTCATGGCGTTACTGCTTCCCTAGTCCTCCCGCCGAAACCGGGGCTTTCCCGGCGGCGGTCAAGATGCTGTTCAGGATGGAGAGATCGTAGATCCCGTTCAGGTCAGCTGATTTTGAAATGCCGACATCAACGGCGTGCTCGAGATCTGTTTGCAAGGAGCTTGCGATCGGATCCACCGTGATTTTGAGGTTGTCCCACGACCGGGCGAGGACGGTTTCGTCGAGTGCCTTGCCGGTGAGGGTCTTGAGTGCGGCATTGACATCTGACCGCGCCTGGACCGGATTTGCTTGGACGGTGTTCAACGTATTCACAACACCTTGAAGCAGGGCCTTCACTTGCCCGGGGTTCTGGTCGAGGAACTTCTGGGAGACGATCAGGTGCGTAGTGACGAACTGACCGTTGGGCCACAGATCCTTCTCGTTCACGAGGACTTGGCCGCCACCCTCTTGAACCAAGCGCGAGGCCCATGGCTCAGGCAGCCACCCGCCGTCGATCTTTCCCTGCTTGAACAGATCAAGCGTTTGGGCGTTCTCCTGTGGCGCGACATTCACGTCACCGCCACCTTCCTTCGGCGCAGATAGTCCCTTCTGCTTGAGCCAGTAGCGCAGCGCAACATCTTGCGTATTGCCGAGCTGAGGGCTCGCGAAGGTCTTTCCCTTCAGGCTTGCCGCAGTTGCAGTGATGCCGGGCTTGACGACAAATTCCGCACCGCCGCTCGTGGCGCCTGAAATGATCTTAATTGCGGAACCGTTGCTCTGGGTCCATGCGCTGATCGCAGGGTTGGGACCGATGAACGTTGCGTCGATGGCTCCAGAGTTCAGTGCTTCGATCGCTGCCGGGCCTGCGTTGAAGGTCTGGGTTTCCAGCTTCGTGCTACCCAGTGCTTGTTGGATCTGCCCGTTCGACTCGCCGGCGGGCTCCGGGAAGAAGGGCCGCGGCACACG
>JAOAUD010000153.1:0-5335 GCA_030157755.1 Candidatus Nanopelagicales bacterium | reverse complement strand
ACGCCCAGTACGGGCAGAGCATGGGTCAGGTTCGCGAAGTAGCCGAGTCGCAGGGTTGGTGTCGAATCTGCCGCGCTGCCTGAACTGCACGCGGTCAATGCGGTTGCGCTCAGGGCGACGCCGATGACTCCGGCGAACACAGCTTTGAGTGAGCGACGGGACCGCTGCTTAGATGGCTTTCCAATGTTCACTGTAGATACCTTTCAGATTAGGTCAGTAGGAATTTGGGCGGAGGTGTGGCGGCCGGAAATTGCGGCCGCCATCAACATCGAGTCATACCGCCCGCCAACGTCGAACCGTCCTGATCGTCAACAAGGATGAATGCGCCGGTGGTTCGCAGCACGTCGTAGTCGTCAACTGCAACTTCGTCCGCGAGCCGCAACGTAATGGTTCCCACATCGTTGAGTTCTAACGCGCCAGTGTGGGGAAGGTGTGCCAGCGAATTCAGGTCAAGTCGATCGGTGACTGAACCGACGATTGCTCTGACGGTCTTCGGTCCGAACCTCGCAAGCACTCGTTGCCCGGCGCTGATCGGGGTCTCACCCAACACACAAACCGTCGCATTGATCTCGCGAGTTACTTGCGGAGCCGACTCAGCCGCACTGATCACGTCGCCGCGAACGATGTCAATCTCGTCTGCCAGGAGCACTGTCACGGATTGCGGTGAGAACGCAACGTCAGTGGGCGTGCCCAGCACGTCAATGCCTGTGACGGTGGTTGTGCGTCCAACCGGGCTAATGACGACTTCATCTCCGACACGGACTACCCCGGAAGCGATTCTGCCGGCGAATCCTCTGAAGTCGGGATGAGTGGCTGTGCGCGGTCGGGTCACATATTGAACGGGAAGCCGGAAGGGAAGTTCCCGTGGGTCCAATCCAACGGGCACGGCTTCCAGGTACTCAAGCAGCGTCTGGCCCTCGTACCACGGCATCTGCGCGGAGCGGTCGACGATGTTGTCGCCGACAAGCGCGGACACGGGTATCACCGTGACGTCTTCGATTCCAAGTGGTCGAGCGATTTCGATGAAGTCGGTTCGGACTGCATCGAAATCGGCCTTCGAATAGTTGACGAGGTCCATCTTGTTCACGGCGACGGCGATATGCCGCACGCCGAGCAGGGCCGCGATCGCAGCGTGACGGCGAGTCTGCTCCACGACACCGTGTCGAACGTCGATGAGGATCAGCGCGAGTTCCGTGGTCGATGCGCCGGTGACCATGTTCCGCGTGTACTGAACGTGCCCAGGAGTGTCCGCGAGAATGAATGAGCGGTTTGCCGTCGAGAAGTAGCGGTACGCAACGTCAATCGTGATGCCCTGTTCGCGTTCAGCGCGGAGGCCGTCCGTTAGCAGTGCCAGGTCAGCGGCATCCATTCCGCGTTCATTGCTGACTCGCTCAATCGCGGCAAGCTGATCAGCCAGGACGGATTTTGTGTCGTGCAGGAGCCGACCTACCAGTGTTGACTTCCCGTCGTCGACGCTTCCCGCTGTGGCAAATCGCAAGAGTTCATGGGTCATTAGAAGTAGCCCTCTCGCTTGCGGTCTTCCATCGCGGCCTCTGACATGCGGTCATCAGCGCGGGTTGCGCCGCGCTCGGTGAGGCGACTCGCGGCGACCTCTACGATCACGTCGGACACGGACGTCGCGGTGGATTCGACCGCGCCGGTGCACGACATGTCACCAACCGTTCGGTAGCGCACTGTTTTGCGGACAACCTGTTCGTTGCCGGTCGGGCCTCCCCAGTCGCCTGCTGTCAGCCACATTCCGTCGCGTGCGAACACATCACGTTCGTGACTGAAATACAGCTGCGGCAGCGCAATGTCTTCGCGTTCGATGTATCGCCAGACGTCAACTTCGGTCCAGTTCGACAGAGGGAACACTCGGACGTGCTCGCCTGGCCGGTGACGACCGTTGTAGACGTCCCACAGTTCGGGCCGCTGACGGCGCGGGTCCCATTGGCCAAACTCGTCGCGAAGGCTGAATACGCGTTCCTTCGCACGAGCCTTCTCCTCGTCGCGGCGGCCGCCACCAAAGACAGCGTCGAACTTGTTCGACACGATCGATTCAAGCAGCGGGACCGTTTGGAGGGGATTACGAGTTCCATCGGATCGTTCGCGCAGGCGTCCGTCGTCGATCCAATCCTGGACATGCGCAACCACTAGCCGCACACCAAGACGGTCAACGGTTTCATCCCGGTACGTGATGACTTCGGGGAAATTGTGGCCGGTGTCGACGTGTAGCACTGGAAAAGGAACCGGCGATGGTGCGAACGCTTTGACCGCAAGGTGGAGCATGACCACGGAGTCCTTGCCGCCGGAGAAGAGCAGAACTGGACGGTCAAATTCGCCGACCACCTCGCGGAAGATGTGGACGGCTTCGCTCTCAAGGACATCGAGGTGGTCCAACGTGTAATCGGAAATATTGGTCATGTGTGCAGCCCACATTCCGTCTTGTCTGAACCCGACCAGCGGCCTGCGCGGGGATCCTCGCCCTCGGCGACGGGCCGAGTGCATGGTTCGCAGCCGATTGAGGTGTAGCCGAGCTCCCGCAGTGGGTTGAGCAGGACGCTGTGGGCGCGGGCGTATTCATCCACGTCGTCGCCAGTCCACTCGGCCAGCGGGTTGAGCTTCACCTTGTCGCGTTTGGCGTCGTACTCGATGACATTGATGTCGGCACGAGTAGGCGCGTCTTCCCGGCGCATGCCAGACACCCAGGCGCGGTACCCGCTAAGTGCGCGGTTCAGCGGTTCGACTTTGCGCATGGCGCAGCAGAGGTTCGGGTCGCGGTCGTGAAGGGCGGGACCGTATTCCGCATCTTGCTCCGCAACGGTCTTCAGTGGGGTGATGTTGATGAGAGTGATTGGGCGGGTGGCGGCAAACGCATCGCGCGTCCCGATCGTCTCGGCAAAGTGATAGCCGGTATCGATGAACACAACGTCAATTCCGGGAACCACAGCGCTAGCGAGGTGGACCAAAACTTCATCGCCCATGCTCGACAGCACTGCGAGAGAGTCACCAAAGGTCTCGGCGGCCCACGACAGTGCGAGCCGCGAAATCGCCTCGCGATCTGCACCATCGTTGCGGGCGGCCGCGATCACCTCGCTGCCCAACTGCGCCAGTTCCCTGGCGGTCGTGGTCTGACTCATGTTGTCTCCTGGAACTTGGAAAGTGCGGGCTAGGCGTCGGGCTTGACGCGGGTGACGACAAAGGCGCGGGTGCATGAACGGCAGTGCCAGGCACTCTTCGGCTCTGCCTGTGGCCAGAGGTCCTGGTCGCCGCAGTAGGGGCAGTATTGGGCCGGACTCATCGCAGCTGTGCCTCATCTGCACGCGCCGTCCACTGTGCGAAGGATTCACCGTCGTTCCGCTCGGCCAAGTACTGCTCAGTGACGCGCTGAACGTAGTCGGGCATCTCGGTCGCAGTAACTTTGTGCGCTCGAAGCTTGCGCCCGAAATCGGAATCGGGGCCAAGGGATCCGCCGAGGTGGACCTGGAACCCCTCGACAGTCTGGCCGTTTTCGTCATTCACTAGCGAGCCCTTGAAGCCAATGTCGGCCACCTGAAAGCGAGCGCATGAGTTGGGGCAGCCGTTGACATTGATCGTCAGCGGCTGGTCGAAAGTTGGCAGCCGATCCTCAAGTTCGGCAATCAGTTCGGTAGCGCGACCCTTTGTCTCGACGATGGCGAGCTTGCAGTATTCGATTCCTGTGCAGGCCATAGTTCCGCGTCGGAACTCGCTGGGGTTCACTTTCAGGCCCAGCGCTTCGAGGTCGGCGACAGTCGCGTCAACCTTGTCGGCGGGCACATCGAGGATGACGAACTTCTGGTGGGCGGTGAGCCGGACTCGATCGCTGCCCGCGCGCTCGACGATGTCGGCGACGGCATTGAGGGTGGTTCCGCTAACCCGACCAACTGTGGGCGCGGCACCGATGTAGAAGTTTCCATCGCGCTGGGGGAATACGCCGACGTGATCGCGCCGACCTTCAGCTGCCGGTTCTGGCGCGGGACCGTCGATCAACTTGCGGTGGAGGTAGTCATCCTCGAGGACCTGTCGGAACTTCTCAGTTCCCCAATCGGCGACGAGGAACTTGATGCGTGCGCGAGTGCGCAAGCGTCGGTAGCCGTAGTCGCGGAAGATGCTGATGATGCCTTCCCATACGTTCGGCACATCGTCGATTGAGACCCAGGTGCCAAGGCGTTTGGCGAACATCGGATTGGTCGATAGTCCACCGCCGACAAACACGTCGAAGCCCGGGCCGAATTCGGGATGCACGACACCGACGAACGAGACGTCGTTGATTTCGTGCGCAACATCCTGGTGGGGCGATCCGGAAATGGCCGTCTTGAACTTGCGCGGGAGGTTGGAGTAGCGGGGGTCGCCGACGTATCGCCTGACGATCTCTTCAATCGCTGGTGTTCCGTCAATGATCTCGTCAGCGGCAACACCGGCAACGGGGGAGCCGAGCACAACCCGCGGGGTGTCTCCACAAGCTTCCGTCGTGCCGAGGCCGACTGCTTCTAGTCGGGCCCAGATTTCGGGGACATCTTCGACCCGGATCCAGTGAAGCTGGATGTTCTGGCGATCAGTGATGTCGGCGGTGTCTTGCCCGAAGTCGACGGAGATGCCGGCGATGGTGCGCAGTTGCTGCAGAGAAAGCTGGCCACCGTCGCTGCGGACTCGCATCATGAAGAACTCGGCATCCAACTCTTCCGGTTCCAGGGTTGCTGTACGTCCTCCGTCAATTCCTGGCGCCCGCTGCGTGTAGAGGCCCCACCACCGGAATCGTCCGCGAAGGTCACCTGGGTCGATGCTCTTGAAACCGCCACGGGAGTAGATGTTCTCGATCCGGGAACGAACGTTTAGGCCGTCGTCATCCTTCTTAGTCCGCTCATTGGGGTTAAGCGGTTCGAGGTGTCCCAGAGCCCACTGACCTGCGCCCTTGGGGCGAGAAGGTCGCGCAGCGCGTTTTGGTGCGCTCGATGGATCGGATGGTGCCGTCACGGCAGACATCTCCACTTCGTGAATGACGTTGCGATCCGGCGCTGGCTAGGCATTCATCAGCAAGGATGTTTGCGCTAGTCAGACCTGGAGCAACTGGGTTGGTGGCCGGAGTTGAGGTTGAACTAGCGACAAAGACAGATGGCGCTGGAGACGCGACCGAAGTCGATGTGGCGACGAGCCACGAGAATGTCCAATCCATTGCGCACGCGGCAATGGTGCCATAGGTCCCTTGACGTGGCCAACGGCAGGATCTGTCTCGGGCTTGCAATCGGTCTTGACAGCGAAGAACCCGCCACCTGTAAGCAGGTGGCGGGTTCTTCGCTGTCAAGCAGTGTGTATC
>JAOAUD010000152.1 GCA_030157755.1 Candidatus Nanopelagicales bacterium | reverse complement strand
GAAACAGATCACAAGACTCTGCCCCATGAAGTCGGATGGATCGGCAGCGGTGTGCACCTTGCCAAAGGTTGTTACCGCGGTCAGGAAACCGTCGCTCGGGTCCATAATCTTGGTCGACCACCGCGACGGCTAGTGCTCCTGCATCTGGATGGCTCCATCGAGGAGTTGCCGACGCACGGCGCTCAGGTGCTTGCGGGCGATCGGGTGGTGGGGTGGATCGCCACACCCGCTCGCCACTACGAGCTAGGTCCAATCGCCACCGCAGTCATCAAACGAACAACCCCCACCGAGGAGCCGCTGCGTGTGCAGCTGCCAGGCGAAGGCAGATTCGTTAGCGCCAGTGTCGAAGATGTGGTTGTCGCAGGCTGAGCAGTGGCGCCGACGGGTCGACAAACGCGCGGTAGAGGCCTGATTTGCAGTAACACCTGTGAAATATGGGCGAGCCACACTATCCGTAAGGCCAGTAGTGCGACTATTGTCACGATTGACGAGTAGAAGCTCGATAAGCGAACGTTCGAAACGGGGTGGCAGTCATGGGGCATACCGACCCGGGCTCACGCCTTCCGGATTCGATCGATCTCACGGAGTTGTCCCTAGAGGATTTGCGAGTTGCTCGCCGCCGGGCCGAAAAGGACGAGCAGGACCTTTCCTACGTCCGCCGCCTACTCCATGGCCGGATCGACATCATCAAGGCCGAGGTTCGGCGCCGCGAGGGCTCGGGCGACGAACTGATCGCCAGCCTGCCGAGCATTCTGGCCGACACTCCCAGCGGCGGAAAGCAGCCCCAAGGCCGCCACATCAGTATTGATGACGCTGATCTGAATCACCCAGTGGCTCAGGAAGCGCACAATGCGCTCGGCAGTCTGTCGACGACGAACCTCTCCGCTGTATCTGATGAAGAGCTTGTGCTGGCGATCGAATCGTTGACTGCTCATGAGCGAAGCGTTTCTGAAGCGCGGACCCTGCTGCACAAGAAGATCGATGGGATGGGTTCCGAGCTCACCCGGCGCTACCGCGAAGGCAGCGCCCAGGTTGACGATTTGCTTGCTGCTGCTCGCAGGCCGTAACTCTTCGAACACGTTTAGCGTTCAAAACACCCTATTTCCATCACTTTGTGTGCCACTTCACCGAATCAACGGAGAAATAGTGTTTGCAATAGCAAGCACTCTGGGCAAACTAGAGATGTGACGCGAATTGATGTTGGGGGACTCGGGGAGTACATCCGCGAGCAGCGAAAGCTGGCAGAGATGTCTTTACGGCAGCTCGCAGCCAATGCTGAGATTTCAAATCCTTACCTCAGCCAAATCGAACGTGGCATGCGGAAGCCCAGCGCAGAGATCTTGAGTCAGATCGCGAAGGGACTGCGAATATCGGCAGAGACGCTTTATGTCCGAGCCGGGATCTTGGAAGACATCCGGGGGGATGGAACGGTGACGGCGGCTTTACTCGCTGACCAGACCATCACGGATCGTCAACGCCAAGTCCTGCAAGAGATCTACGCCGCATTCCAAGCGGAAAACGCGGCAACGGATTCGACTCGAGCTGGGGAATCCGACAAGAACAGCCCAGATTCAGTGACCGAGGGCCTGGGTAGAACCACAGTAGGTAGCAAGACGCCTGAATCGTCGGGGGGAACTGTCGATCCAGGTGCGCAAGGGGACCACAAAGACAATGCACTCGCTGCTAGCGGTGCGTAACGAGAGGAATGATCAACATGGCAACCACCACTGCCAAGAAGGCGACTGCCGTCAAGAAGACCGCAGCCAAGAAGACGACCACCGTCAAGAAGACCGCAGCCAAGAAGACCACGGCAGCGAAGAAGACTGCTGCGAACGCAACTGCTGCGGCCAAGAAGACGACGACCGTCAAGAGCCCAACTCGCGCGACGAAGCCCGTCCGCAAGCCTGTTGCAGCGAAGAACGTGCGCGTCATCAACGTCCCGATGGTTGAGATGCCGAAGCTTGAAGCAATCCGCAAGGGTGAAATGCCCAAGTTCGATACCCGCAAGGTTGAACTGCCCGCCGTGGAAATGCCGAACGCTGACGAGGTTCGCGCCGAACTGGCCGATCGCCTCGAAGACGTGCAGGAAGCCGTCGTCGCTGCGCCAGCCCGCGCACAGGAAGCCGTCATTGATCTGCGCGAGCGTTACACCGCCCGCGTCGACACGCTGGTTGATCGTTTCGAGGTCCGCACCGCTGACCTTCGCAAGACGATCGAAGACGCAATCGTGACTGTTCGCGAGCGCGTTGGCCTGTAAACGCCACTAGCTCACAGGAGGGCCCGCCATCGAAGGTTGATGGCGGGCCCTCCTGCGTGGTCCCCTTGCAGCATTGGGGAGGTCTGCTGCCCTCTAGCAGCAGGAACTCCACCCAATGCTGGGTCGGGCCATGGGTGACGGCGAGGCTAACTGGGGTCGACGCGCTGGCCATTGATCCACGTGCCCAGCACGCGAACCGTCGCTTCCAGGTCGCTGGGTTCGACTGTGTAGGGGTCGGCGCTGAGTTCAGTAAAGTCAGCGAACTTGCCCACTTCGATGCTGCCCACTTCGGTGTCGCTGAAGAGATGCCACGCAGCGTTGATCGTGATTGCGTTGAGCGCCTCGTCAATGGCTATGCACTCGTCGGTGCCGAGCTTGCGACCGGACTTCGAAACCCTTGTTGTTGCAGTCTCGAGATTCCCGATAGGTACCGGTGGGGTGAAGTAGCCGTCGTGGTGCAGCGAAATACTGATGCCGGAATCAATCGCCGACCGCAGTCGCATCCAGTGGGAACCTCTGTCCTCACCGAGGATGTCGTCGACATACGTGTCCCCAAAGTAGTAAACGTGGCGAACGAACATCGAGCACGTCACGCCGAGGCTGTTGGCACGCTCGAACTGTGCCTTCGTGGTCTCGCCACAGTGTTCGAGCCGCCACCGGTGATCCGTTCCGATCATGTTGCGCTCCCGCAGGACCGTTTCATAGACATTGAGGATTCGATCAGTGGCGGCGTCGCCTTGAACGTGGCAGGCGAACTGGAGGCCGGAGTCCGCATACGCGCGAACGATGGTCAACAGTTCTTCCTCGGTGTAGTTGGCGGAACCGCAGCATGGCGCCGTAAGCCCCATGTCGCGGGTGACCTTGGTGTCAAGGAACGGTTCGGAGCTCAGGATCTTGCCTTCCAGCGGCGACCCATCCACCCACAGTTTGAGTCCAACTTGGCGAACCATCGGATCGGTATCGCCTGCCGACCCTGTCGGCTTGAGAGTGTGATTCGTTCCCTCGTACCAGCGCAGACGAATCGGTAGATCACCAGCAGCTTGGAGTGCGGCCATCACCGGCATGTCGTGGTCTTGCACGAGGAGCTCGCCGACGGTGGTGAACCCCGCCCGGGATAGGTCCGCTGCCTGATCTCGCAGACTCGCCACAAGGTCAAAGTCCGCGGCTGCCAGGAGAGGGCCTGCAGTCATCGCCACGGCCGTTGCTTCGTGCACCACACCATCGAGTGAGCCGTCGGCCGCTTTGCCGAATCGCCCTCCAGGTGGATCCGGGGTTTCTGCTGTGATTCCCGCGAACTCGAAGGCAGCCGTATTTGCCGAAATGGTGTGTGCGCTCAGCGCGATGACGACAAGGGGGTGGCTCGTGGTGAATGCATCAAGTTCGTCGCGGCTTGGCATCGGGTGGTCGTGGACGATGGGATCGAGGCCATAGATCAAGATCGGCTCACCCGCGGGGGTTTGCGCGACGCGTTCTGAAATGACTGCTTCGATGTCTTGCCAGGTTGGGCAGTTGAAGGAGCGGCAGTCAGACACCTGCGGCGCTAGCAGCATTGCCATCAGCAGCACGTGGCTATGGGGCTCAACGAACCCGGCGCAGAGCGTCCCGCCTTCGAAGTCCACCACCTCGGTGGCGTCACCGAGCAGACCCGCCACTTCAGCACTACTCCCAACGGCGGAAATCAGGCCATCCGTCACGGCGACGGCCTCGGCCCGGGGGTTCTGCGGGTCCATGGTGATGATGTTTGCGTTTGTGATGATCAGGTCTGCCTGTGCCATGCGAGCAGTCAAGTCAGCACCCGGCAAGGATGCAAGCCGTGCGCCGCATCTGGATGATCATTCGACCGTCAACAACGCTGCCTACGGCTTGCACAGTCCTCGCCCAGTGGCGAGGTATGGTGGCCAGATGTTGGAAACCGCGATGTTCGTTGTCAATTTGCTCGTACTAGTGCTCGCAGTCTGGGCACTCATTGACTGCGCATTTCGACCCGCTGCCGCATTCCCGGCTATCGAGCGTCAAACGAAGATGGCGTGGCTGGCATTTCTGGCAATTGCGACCGTCGTCATCTACTTCTTCGGCGGCATCTCGCTCATCGGGATGATCGGGGTCGTGGTCTCGGTGTACTACCTCGTTGACGTGCGGAGCAAGGTCTTGGAACTAACCCGCCGCTAACGACCTTGGTTCGCGACGGCCTCGGCGGCTTCAGCTGCCGCTGTCGGATCCAAGTACCGACCCCCACGTGTCACAGGCTTCAGTTGTGAGTCGAGTTCGTAGACAAGCGGGATTCCGGTCGGGATGTTGAGACCCGCAATATCGGCATCGCTGATGTCGTCCAAGTGTTTGACCAACGCCCGCAAGGAGTTGCCGTGGGCGGTCACGAGGACCGTCTGCCCCGCCAGCAGATCCGGAACGATCGCGTCGTACCAGTAAGGCAGCATCCGGTCGATGACGTCGGCTAGGCACTCGGTTGCTGGGACCAGTTCCGGCGGCAACGAGCTGTAGCGAGGATCGTTGGTCTGGGCGTATTCGTCATCGGGGTCAATCGGTGGTGGTGGTGTATCGAACGAGCGTCGCCAGATCATGAATTGATCTTCGCCGTATTCGGCGAGGGTCTGCTTCTTGTCCTTGCCCTGTAGGGCGCCGTAGTGCCGTTCGTTGAGCCGCCAGGAACGCCGGACCGGAACCCAGAGTCGATCGCAGGCGTCAAGTGCCAACTGCGACGTCGTAATCGCTCGGCGCAATACCGACGTGTGCAGGACATCCGGCAGCAGGTCGGCTTCGGCCATCATCATGCCGCCGCGGATCGCCTCTGAGGTGCCCTTCTCCGTGAGCTCGACATCCACCCACCCGGTAAACAGGTTCTTTGAGTTCCACGTGCTTTGGCCGTGGCGCAGCAGGATCAGGGTTCCGGGTGCTTGAGTCGTCATGGCGACAATCCTGCCGCATCGGCCTACTCGACCGAAACGTCGCCTTGGGTGTTCTGGTCCGGAGCTGGGGTTGGCTCGGCCAAATGTCTGAACGCCTCGAGGTTCTTGGTGGATTCACCCCGCGAAATCCGCCACTGCCATTCCCGCTTGATTGCTGATGAAAACCCCAGCTCGAGCAACAGGTCGAAGGCACCGTCGGAGTTCTCCAGGATCGTTCCAAGGATCCGATCCAACTCTGCGCTGTCGATCGCCGCCAGCGAGACCTTCCCGACTAGGTATACGTCGCCAAGATGGTCGATCGCGTAGCTGACGGCATACATCCGTCGGTTACGTTTCAACAGCCACTTGTAGACCTCAGCGTGATTTTCATCCGGATTTCGGATTATGAAGGCATTGATGGAAACCGAATAGTCACCAACGATCATGGACACGTTGGTCTTGAGTCGATGTTCGCCGGGCAGCCCTGCGATGAAGGTATTCGGCTGGGGCCGTTCAAATTCAATGTTGTTGGCGGCGAGGTACTCAGCGATCTTGGCGCTTACCGCGCTCTTGCTGGGCCCGCTTCCCGTCATGCTGACGACCGTACCGTGCTGGCCATCGGGCTTTGAACGGCACGGGCAACGGCTGCCTGGCGGTAGACCTCAAGCGTCGCAGCCGCAGTCGCGTTCCAGCTGAACCTCTCCGCATGCTCGCGGGCATTTGTGGCCAGGCCTCCAAGGAGCCGCGGCTGGCGAATGAGTCCGAGGAGTTCGTCACGCCAGGTTTCGGTCCGGTGATCGCGGACCAACAAGCCGGACTTGCCGTCTGCAACTGCGGTGTGAAGCCCACCGACAGCGGCTGCGGCGACAGGTGTTCCGCACGCTTGGGCTTCGATCGCCACCAGACCGAAGGACTCGGAGTGGGAAGGCACGCAGACCACATCTGCTGATCGGTACCAGTCTGCAAGCTCGTCTCTGGTTGTGGGTGGGACGAACCTCACGATGTCGGCGACCCCGAGCGTCGCCGCGAGCTTTCGGAGTTCGTCGAGTCGTTCGGGTCCCGCGCCAGATGGGCCACCGCAAACAACCGTCGTGAGTTGGTCTCTGATTGCGGGGTCAGCTTCGACGATTGCGGCGGTCGCTCGGATCACAACGTCGGGGGACTTCAGTGGCTGAATGCGTCCGACGAACAACAACACGATCCCCGACTGGGGTAATCCTCGGCGCTCTCGTGCCTGTGCTTTGTCACCCGGCGAGAACTGATCGAGGTCGACACCTGGATGAACGACGGCGGTCTGGTCCTCATCAGCTCCGTACAGAGCGCGCAGGTCGACCGCTTCAGACTCCGTGTTAGCGATCAGGCGGTCTGCGCAGTCGACGACTTGCTGCTCGCCCAAGACCCGCAGCGAAGGTTCGGGTTGGTCTCCGTTGGCGAGAGACAGGTTTTTGACCTTCGCCATCGTGTGCATCGAGTGGATCAGCGGGACGTCCCACCGTTCGCTGGCCACTGAACCAACCTGCCCTGACAGCCAGTAGTGGGAGTGGATTGCGTCGTACCAGCCGGACGGACGGTTCGCCTCGGCTCGCAGAACGCCCGCAGTTAGCGCGCATAGTTGGCCAGGTAGGTCAGCCTTGTCAATGTCGCGCAGGGGGCCTGCTTCAAGGTGTCGAACCAATACGCCGTCGCTCAGCGGTACAGCAGCGGCGCGTTCGCGGTGGGTTGCACGCGTGAAGATCTCGACCTTGGTTCCGGCATCGGCCAATCGTTTGGCCAGTTCGACAACGTAGACATTGAGTCCGCCGGCATCGCCGGTTCCAGGTTGGTCGAGGGGTGAGGTGTGAACCGACAGCATGGCAATGCGGTTGGGAAACCCAGACATCGGAATAGCTGCGTCGTGGGATGACGACATGGGGACCTGTTTGGTCGTCATGCGGCCGTCCCCTCAGTGAAATCTCGCGCGTACTTGCGGATACATCATCCAAATACGCCAAACGCCTTCGCGAGGGGAGAATATTCCGACACAGGTCGTCTACTGCTACTCGACCCCGGCAGTGCTGTACGGCTCGCCGGTCACAATGTGCACAACTCGCTTGCCAATTGTCACCGCGTGGTCGGCGAAGCGCTCGTAGTAGCGCGAGACGAGGGTCACGTCGATTGCGGCTTCAACTCCGTGTTGCCAATCCTCCGACAGCACTGCGTGGAAGAGCTGGCGGTGCAGGAAGTCCATGTCGTCATCGATGACCGCTAGGCCAATGGCCGCGTCGATGTCGCGAGTCGCAAGGACCTCGCCCGTGCGCCGGACGATCCGTTCGGCCACGTCGCCCATCTCGGTGATGACCGATCGCAGTTCGATGGGAACAGCGCTCGCGGGGTATCGCATTCGAGCGGCCTTCGCGACGTGTACCGCGAGGTCGCCCATACGTTCAAGGGACGCCGAGATGCGCAGGCCTGACAACAGCACACGCAGGTCAGTGGCGACCGGAGCTTGCAGCGCGACAAGCTGGAGGGCTTGTTCCTCCATGTCGTGCGCGACTGCGTCAATTGCCTCATCACCGGCAATGACGGACTCTGCGGCCACTAAGTCCGCGTCCAGCAGAGCATTTGTGGCTTCAATCATGGCGGCATTGACGAGTTTGGTCATGTGGACCAGTGCTTCGTCGAATTGGTCTAGTTGATCGTGATACGCGCTACGCATAATGCGCCACGATAGCCGGATCGATCTTCCTGCGTAAGCGAGTGCCCTTGAACACTGCGTGATCTTGTTTGCCGAGAAGCGGCCAGAAGGTGAACGGGAGGTGACCGAGAGCCATACATCCCCTTCGATTGCGCTGAGCACTAACTGGGCGAGCCTATGCTTGCACCGTGGCAACAATTGTTGGCCTCGTCCTAGCCGTCGGGGTCGGTCTCCTTGTGGGAGCACTTGGCACGCTTGCCGTGTACCGGGCGCGCGACGCGCGATCTCACTCCGCGGACGAAATCCACGACGCAGAGATGCCTCGTGACTTGTCTGTGTCGGACACCCAGCGTCTACTCACTGGCGTTCCTGGGGCAGCGGTGCTGGTCGACGTCATCACGGGCCGAGTTGTTGTCGCATCGTCGGACTCGTTCGCCACAGGCTTGGTCGTTCGGGAGCGCATTGCGGTTGAGCAGGTCAGCGCAATGATCGAAGCCGTTCACCGCTCCGCGGGACTTCGCGAACAGACTGTCGAACTACCCCGTCCGCCTTATGCGACCGGACGGATCGAGTTGCTGGTGCGGGTCGCACCAGTCAACGAGACCACTGTGTTGGTCATCGCCGAGGACATCTCCGGCACCCGCCGGATCGAGGACGTCAGGCGTGACTTTGTCGCTAATGTCAGCCACGAACTCAAGACCCCGGTTGGGGCGTTGTCGCTGCTGTCCGAAGCGGTTCTGGAAGCTGCCGACGAACCAGACGAGGTTCGACACTTTGCCGGTCGAATGAGAATCGAAAGCGCACGCCTGGCTCACCTTGTGACCGACCTCGTTGACCTATCTCGCCTGCAAGGTGACGATCCCATGCAGTACGCCCAAGAGGTTGATATCGATTCCGTGCTTCACGAGGCCGTCGATTCCATGAGGACAACGGCCCAGGCTCGCAACATTGACATCACCGTCGGCGGAGACCATCACGCGAAGGTCTTCGGAGTCGAGAGTCAACTTGTCACCGCCGTACGCAACCTGTTGGCAAACGCGGTTGCCTACAGTGCGGAACAGACGCGGATTTCGCTGGGGTGCCGGGTTGCCCCCGGCCACTGCGAGATCACCGTTACGGATCAGGGGATGGGAATTCCATCCGCCGAACTCGATCGGATCTTCGAACGCTTCTACCGAGTTGACCAGGCGCGCTCGCGCGAGACAGGTGGCACGGGTCTGGGGTTGTCAATCGTAAAACACGTCTGCCAAAACCACGGTGGCAGCGTTTCGGTGTGGTCTGTTGAAGGTGAAGGAAGCACCTTCACCTTGCGGCTGCCAACGGTAGGGCGGGCAATTCCGCATGAGGGTTCACAAGCGTTAGTCGATTCTGAGCATGTGCAAGAAGGGGAACCAGTTACGTGACTCGAGTACTGATCGTGGAAGACGAAGTGTCGTTCAGCGATGCGTTGTCATTCATGCTGCGAAAGGAAGGCTTCGAGGTTGCCGTTGCCGCTGATGGCAAGAGTGGCCTTGAGCTCTTCAACGGGCAAGGCGCCGATCTCGTACTGCTCGACGTCATGTTGCCGGGTATCTCAGGCACTGAGGTCTGTCGTCAGTTGCGACAGGTGTCGAAGGTGCCGATCATCATGCTCACCGCGAAGGACGGCGAAATCGACAAGGTTGTGGGGCTCGAGCTTGGCGCCGACGACTATGTCACCAAGCCATTCTCCAGCAGGGAACTTGTCGCGAGGGTTCGCGCAGTCTTGCGCCGCCAGAGCGCCATCGAGGACGTAGATCCTGGTTCAAGCGAGCTGAAATCCGGTCCGGTGGTCATGGACGTCGACCGACACATCGTGACGGTCGAAGGCAAAGAAGTGAAGCTGCCGCTCAAGGAATTTGAGCTACTTGAACTATTGCTTCGAAACGCCGGGCGAGTGCTCACCCGAACCCAATTGATTGACCGAATCTGGGGATCCAACTACGTAGGAGACACCAAAACCCTTGATGTGCACGTGAAACGAATCCGGGCGAAGATCGAACCTGACCCTGCGAATCCGCGTTATCTAGAGACGGTTAGAGGGCTCGGCTACAAGTTCAACTAGCGCGACCGCGTTCGTTCAACGCATCACACCTGCAGTGCAACAACGAACCGCTTAAGGGGTTGGCTTCTCCGAAGCTGTCGCCGAGGCGGATGCCTTTGGCGAACCTGACGCGGAGGCTGAGGGCGTCCCTGTGACCTTCGGTGAAGCCGTAGCGCTACCGGTTGGCTTGGCGGATGCTGAACTGCCGCCGTTCGGCCCGACGCTTGCGTAGATGCCCTCTTGCGGAACAACCATGACTGAACCGGTGACAGCGCCAGCGTTGGCGAATGTGAAGGTCGTCTGAACGTAGCCGGAGTTCGGAACGACAGCACCCGTCAAGTTGACGTTTTGGCCACTCTTCGAACCCGAACGCGATTCGGTGTAGCTGGCGAGTGGGATTGATCCACCCGTGATGGCGACCGTGCCCTTGGGGTCAGTAGTGATGCCGGTCAGCGCATCAGGCGTGCTGCCCGTGTTCACGAACGTCGCACTCAACACGAACGACGTCGCGTTGGACGGGTTCCGCACCCACACGGCACTGCGGATTTGGATGTTCCCAACCTGCGTGCTGAGGCCATCACCCGACGGCGGTTGGTTGCTGGTTTGCGCGTCAAACCCGTTGAAGCACCCAGCAAGCAGGGGCACTGCAGCAAGGCCTGCAACGACGACAGCGATACGTTTGCCAGATCCGCGGCTCATCATCCGATTCACGGCGCGCAGCCTAGCGTGTTCACGATTGCTTAGTGACATGCAAACCTCCTTTGTAGGCATTTTGCCGGTCGCCGGTGCGATCAACTACCGCGTGTTACCCTTGGTGAGCACGAAAGGGGCAATCTGCCACATGTCGTTCTCTGTTGGTGACACCGTCGTCTACCCACATCATGGCGCAGCACTCATCGAGTCAATCGAACAACGCGTAATTAAGGGCGAGAAACGTGAATACCTCGTCCTACGAGTTGCTCAAGGTGATCTGACTGTTCGTGTTCCGGCTGACAACGTCGACCTCGTCGGCGTTCGTGATGTCGTGAATCAGGAAGGCCTCGACCGCGTTTTCAGCGTCTTGCGCCAGCCATACACCGAAGAACCAACCAACTGGTCACGCCGCTACAAGGCGAACCTTGAGAAGCTCGCTTCTGGCGATGTGATCAAGGTTGCTGAGGTTGTGCGCGACCTGTGGCGCCGCGAGAAGGACCGCGGTCTTTCAGCTGGTGAGAAGCGGATGCTTGC
>JAOAUD010000151.1:10172-11154 GCA_030157755.1 Candidatus Nanopelagicales bacterium | reverse complement strand
CGTTCATCGCAGCCCAGATGCAAGATCCACAGGTAGGCGGCGTCCAACTCAGCGTCAGGATCTATAACCGCTTCAACCCGCTCACCTGGATGCAAGACGTCGAATTCGGCGTCTACGGCGGCCTCTACCAAATCGGCCGGACCGAATGGGGGACGGCTGGGATGGGCGGCAACGGGCAAGCCAACCGGCTGTCCGCACTCAACAGCGTCGTCGGTCCAGGTGCATCCGGTCCATGGCGCGACACCTTGACTGAAGACCAAGACATCGGGCTGCAACTGCTCGAAGCGGGCTGGCGAGGAACTCACGAGGTACGCGCCACTGTCGCCCAACAAGGCGTCTCAGACCTGCGGCGGCTCTATCGCCAGCGGACCCGCTGGTCGCAAGGAAACCTGCAGGCGATGTCGCATCTGCGCACGATCAAAAACGTTCGCTGCTCGACGATCGCGAAGCTTGATTTGTTCTGGGCGCTGCTGCAACCACCGCTGCAAGCAGTCGTCGGGCTCGCAACAATTGTTGCGCTGTTCTTCGCCATCTTCCTCAGCACGCCGTTCATCTCCGAGAACACTCAGTGGGCGTGGTTGTGGCTGGTTTTCCTGTTCTTTCTTGCATTTGGAGGGACCGCGATCGGGTGTATGGCGTCAGGCCGCGGGCATGGGTTCATGGGCTACGTGCGCGGACTAGTCATCGCCATTCCGTACGCTTTCTACTCATGGATCCTCTGGCCCGTCATCGTGCGCGCAACGTGGCGCCAGTTTCGAGGGGCCAGCGGCTGGGACAAGACGAGCCGCGAACCACTGGAGGCGAACGTCTCCGCAGCCCAATGAAGCTCACGATCGCGACCCTGTCGGCGGCTGTGCTCGCATCCACTGCGCTCGCCGCGGCAACTGTTCCGGCCTCAGCAACAACCACGGCATCGAAGTCACTCATCAACGATCAGTTCGGCTCTTTGACCTCCGGCTCAACGTGGACAGATGGCCAGACG
>JAOAUD010000151.1:0-10162 GCA_030157755.1 Candidatus Nanopelagicales bacterium | reverse complement strand
AAGTTGTGTTCGCCGGTTACGGCGCGGTGTCCAAGCCAGCCACGCGACCGCATGTGCTGCGCTTGTCACCGACACGGGCACAGTCCGCGGGGGAAACGCACGCAGCACTCGTGGTGTCGCGCAAGTCGTTCGCGAATCGGTGCTTGGACGTGAAGACCCGAGTCATCGTCCGCGAACAGCTGCGGGTCGGTTCTGCTCCCAACCCGTGGGAAACCGCGTGGTTGATCTGGGACTACCTCGACAACGATCACTTCAGCTATCTGGCGATCAAGACCAACGGGTGGGAACTCGGCAAGCGCGACCCCGCGTATCCCGGGGGGCAGCGATTCCTCGCGACTGGGGAAGCCCCGGCAACTGCGGCGGGTCAATGGCGGGCGGCACGGATCAAGCGAACGGCATCAGCAGACGGTTTGCGCAGCACGATTCGCGCCTTCGTGGGCGGCATTAACGTCGCGACGTTCCGCGACACCGAGCGGCCGTACGTCAGCGGGAAACTCGGGATGTACGTCGAGGATGCGACTGCAGACTTCGACAAGATTGTTGCCAAACGCTGCTAGTCCTTCTTGACCAACGATCGTCCATCGGCGGGCCATTTGTTGGCGGAGGCGGCCGTTGGCGGAGGCGGCCGGTGGCGGAGGCGGAGGGAACCGCGCCGCTCGCTAGCGCTCGCATGACGGCGCTCCCAAATCCCGCAGCATCAATAAACAAACGAGGACACCCATCTGCGATGGATGTCCTCGTTTGTTTGGCGGAGGCGGAGGGATTTGAACCCTCGAGAGGCTTTGAAACCTCAACCCGCTTAGCAGGCGGGCGCCATCGACCGGACTAGGCGACGCCTCCAACTTGGGACATCCTAAAGCGTGCCCTCGCTCTGTGCTCGGGCGAGCTTCGACTTTCGGAATCCATACGCAAAGTAGATGACCATTCCGATCGCCATCCAAATCCCGAACGTGATCCAGGTTTCCGGCTTGAGGCTCAAAATGAGCCCAGCGCAGAACAACATTCCCAAGATCGGCGTGATCGGATACAGCGGTACTTTGAAGGATCGCGGCAGGTCCGGGCTCGTCTTGCGCAGGATGATCACACCGGCATTGACGAGGATGAACGCGAACAACGTCCCGATGCTGGTGGCGTTCGCCAACGAATCGAGTGGCACCAGGCCAGCGAGAATTACGATCACCCCGGTCACGATGAACGTGTTCACGACTGGCGTCTGCGTCTTGGGATTGACGCGGGTGAATGCCCTAGGCAACAACCCATCTCGACCCATCGCAAACAGGATTCGGGTCTGCCCATACATCACCGCAAGTACCACGCTGAAGATCGAAATCACCGCTCCGACCGACAGCACCACCGACGGCCATGTAGCTCCGGTGACCTGCTGAAGAATCGTCGACAACACCGCCTCGCCGCCAGACCCTTCAAACTGCTCCCATGGCTTGGCGCCGATCGCCGCCAGCGCAACGACCACGTACAGAGTGGTCACGATGATGAGCGAGAAGATGATGGCGCGTGGCAAATCGCGGCGAGGATTCTTTGCCTCCTCACCAGCTGTTGCAGCCGTGTCGAAACCGATGAAGGAGAAGAACACTTGCGCCGCTGCCAGCGTGACTCCTGAGATCCCCAGCGGAATGAATGGGAACAGGTTGTCGGCTTGGAAGGCCGTAAATGCAATCGCACAGAAGAAGATCAAGATGGCGATCTTCGTGAACACCAGAATGGTGTTGACCTTGGCTGATTCGCTCGCACCGCGAAGCAGAAGG
Source organism: Candidatus Nanopelagicales bacterium (assembly GCA_030157755.1). Classification (GTDB taxonomy): domain Bacteria; phylum Actinomycetota; class Actinomycetes; order S36-B12; family UBA10799; genus UBA10799. The sequence goes on along the minus strand of JAOAUD010000151.1, from coordinate 8,399 downwards.
AACGAAGCCATCAGCACAACGATGATCGATGGGATATTGACGACCCCACCATGTCCCGGCGGATTGGTAATCGAGTCAGGCAAGTCCACGCCGAATAGACCGACGAGTTCATCGATGTACTGGCCCCAGCCGACGGCCACCGCCGCCACGGATACCCCGTACTCGAGCATGAGGCACCAGCCGCATACCCATGCGACGAGTTCGCCCATCGTTGCGTAGGTATACGAATACGACGAACCGGAGATCGGAATGCTGCCTGCCATCTCGGCGTATGAGAGTGCCGAGAACGCACACGTGATTCCGGCCAGCAGGAACGAGATGATGATCGCTGGGCCAGCCTGCGGAACGGCGACGCCCAGAATGACGAAGATTCCCGTGCCAACGATCGAACCAACGGAGAACATCGTGAGGGCGGTCAGGCCCATGGTCCGTTTGAGGGTGTCAGTCCCTCCGCGGCTGGTCTCCGCGAGCATCTGGTCGACTGACTTCTTGCGGAACAGGCGCTCGCTCATCGACCACGTCGGGGGTGCCCCCGGGACGCCGTCTGAACCGCTCACATCGAGCTCCTATCGAGGACCACTAGGTCATACGCCAATCGTCAACCCGATGCATGAAGGCTTCGCACACCGCTAACGCGAGCCACGGTAGCGCCGCCCATGCGACGAACGCACCGCGTGGAAGTACCTGTTCAGGGTGATTTTCCAGGGTGCAACCGGCCTGTGGCACCGCCACAATGACCGCAAACGAGGACTTCTCGCCGTTGGGCGCAACGCCTCGATCTTGAGACCAAGGGAGTGCCCTGCTGTGGAGATCGTCGTCGGCGTGAATCAGGGAGCGCAGGGTGCAGATGCCCTGGCACTTGCGAGCGCGCTAGCCACGGCCCTCGATGCCGACATCGTCGTCGCGAATGTCTACCCGGTTGCTTACAACTACGTCAGCCCCGCTCACGTGGATGCCGAATGGCAGGGATTTCTCATTGAGCAAGCCGAGGAGTCGCTCGCGTGGGCCCGCCAACAACTCGGCGATCGCGATCGAGTGAGCTATGTGATCCATCCACATCGCTCGAGCGGTGTTGGCCTGGCAGAAGTCGCATCCTCGCGGCACGCGCAGATCATCGTCATCGGGTCGGCACCGGGCGGCAGCAGCGGCCGGATCCACGGCGGCAGCACCAGCGATCAACTGCTGCACGGGTCGCCGGTTCCCGTCGCGATCGCTCCGCACGGCTACCGCGAATGGGCTCCTCCTTCGATCGCGCGTGCGAATGTCGCGTATCAGCAAACGCACGAATCCGATCATTGCCTGGACATCACAGTTGAAGCGTTGCGTCGCAACGGACTTGAACTTTCCAGAACGCTACTGCTCTTCACCGTGATCGAAAGGGTGACCAGAATCTACGGCTCCCGGCTCGGCCGCCATGCCGAAGACCAGGTGTTGCTCGCACTGCGCGAGCAGGCAGAAGGAGCACTCGCAGCAGCAATCGAACGGATCAACGCGCTCGCTGAGGAACCCGTCGCAATTCCCACGACGATCCTTGAAGGCGACACCGTCACAACCGCACTGTCGAAGCGCAATTGGGACGACGCGGACATCATCGTCACGGGTTCGACCGGGGCAGGCCCGCTTCGGCGAGTGTTCCTCGGCGACATGGCCTACAAACTGATCCGTGCGGCGACGATTCCCGTGATGGTCATCCCGCGAAGTGCCTTCGTAACCGACTAACTGCAGCATTCGGTGAAATCGGCCAACTGAGGCGCCGATCTCACCGAATGTTGAAGGTTGGCGGCTAACTCACCCGCCACTTGCGTTTCCACGTTGCTGAATCAACGACGGGCGAGCCCTTCTTCGGAACTGCGGTGACTGTGACCGTGACGTACAGGCCCTTGACCCCATACGTCCGCACGACGACCTTGCCCTTTCGACTGATCGTGTACGTGCAGTACGCGAAGTCTCCACGCGTACCACCCTTGGTCGAGCACTTCACCCTGATGGTTCGGTTCTTCCCGTTGCTCGTGATCTTGCAATCGTTCGACGTCGTCGCAGAGGTGACGACAGTCGTCTTGCCCGATCGCTTGACCTTCCCGTTGGCACCCTTGGCGCTGACCGTCAGTGGACATTCAGGAACGGTCGGATAGGTGTTGTCCGCCGTGACGGTAATCGGCGAATCATCATCTGCCTTCACCAGCACATCGGTCGCGACCACCGTCGGAACAGGTGACGTGGAGTCACCCGCATCTGTCTCCGTCACGTTGCATGTCGCTCCCAGTGGCAGGGGCGTGACCTTGACCGTCGGCGCCGCAACAGTCACCTGCTGCGTGATCGGCGCGAGCGTCTCGCTGTTGTAGGTGCAGTCGAATTGGAATGTGAACGGCCCCTTCGCGACCGATGCACCAGGCCCGCTCAGGGTCTTCTGAATGGTGATCGATCCCGCTGCGTAGTCATTCTGGATCTTCACAGTGGACCCGCCCTCGAAGCCAGGGTTCACCTGGACGTCGACCGCATCGCCATCGACCGGATCGCCGTCGTCGGCGGTGAGTACCGTCGATGTGGCGCCTTGGCCGCCTGCTTCGTAGACCGTGCACAACGCGCCAGCCGGAATCGAATAGCCGGTGTCGACGCTGAGCTCTTTGACTTCACCGGACGCAATCTCGAACGACGCCGGGAAGTCAGGCAACTGTGCACCGCCGTCGGGGTAGGGGAACAAGCAGTACACCTCGACCTGGAACGGTCCGTCACCAATCGATCCGCTTGGTGACAGCGGCAGACCTGCTGCCCCTCCCGTTACGCGCTTACTGACCAGCAGCCTGCCCTGCTGATACGTGTTGACGATTGGGAATGTGACGCCGTCTGGATCGGTGAGACCCAGAGTCACGGTCTCGTGGATCGCGTTCTCCTCGCCATCCGCCGAACTGCTAGCGCCTTGTGAGTCGATCTCCCAAACCGCACAATCGGCTCCAGTCGGCTGCATGGGCAACGCGACCGTTTCGCCGTCAGCGACGGTCACCTCACCGGCATCAATCTCGGTGTCGTTGATCGTGCAGCGATACCCCACGGTGAATGGACCGGGCGGGTCAACTCCAGCAGGCAAACCGTCGACCTGTTTGGACACGTTCAGGTACCCAAATGGCATGACGACGCCGGTCTTCAGCGGTTCGGTCGCCTGCCCTTCGGTCCCACCTTCGAAGGTCGGCTTCTGCGCGAACGAGTTCCATGCCGCTGGCATCGTGACCTGTGAGTCCAACGTCAGTGGGGTCTTCATCGTCCATTTCAACGTGACCGACTCACCTTGTGCCAACGGGCTGCCGGAGCGGTCAATCGTGGTGCGGAACCCGGTGACATCCTCGGAGAACCCAGCATTGAACGCATTGACCGGACAGGTGTCCGAAGGCGCCGGATTCAGGTTTGCCGTGCAGAAGCTCGCCCCTGGGAATTGGTTCGCCGTGTAATCCGTGGTGATGCCACTCGCCGAACCCTCAGGTGTTACCTCGGTGAGCATCGTCGGGCGCTCGCTCCATTGAGTTCCTCGTTGGTCGCCCGTCAGCAACACTCCCGTGTCGCCGAGCACGGGCAATCCGTCCACAGCGACGACGCGCGTAACGCGGGTAGAACCGGTGTTCACGATGCGAATGATGTTCTTCATCGACTCGCCCGGATTGACGATCGCGGCGCACGGGTACCGGGTGTACACGACGCTCGGGGACACACTCACGTCGGTGAACTTCGGACATGACGGGTCATCAGTTCCGACGATCTGACCGGAATCCGCGTTGTAGAAGCCGAGGAGCGGATTGCCCGCCGACCACTTGCGAGCATCAACCGCATTACCTGCCAGGGGCGTGATGTTCGCCGCCGACAAGCAGTACTTGCCCGGATCATAGGGCGGGGTGTCTGTGACCGGAGGTCCAGCGTTTCCGGCCTCACACTCGAACGATGGGTTCGTGCCACTCGCGCCAGCGGTATTCGTGATCGGCGTCCCCACCGTGTATGACCCGGCGAGCTTCACGTAGATGCGGATGTTGATCTTCCCGCCCGGCGGCAGGTTGAAGGTTCCAAACGTCCACCGAACAGTCGCGCCTTGGAAGGGGTCCGCGAGGTTAGATCCGGGCGTGAAGTCGTAAGTGATGTCGTCCTTCGGCGGGCCGGTGATACCAGCGGGAAGCGCTGGGTACGAAACGATCCACGGCTTGCCAACCGTCCCGCCGGGAGGGTTCTCGTCAAGGGCAAGGTTGTCGGGGAGCTTGTCCACGATCGAGGGCGTCGCGACCGCAGTAGTCCCAGTGTTCTCAATCGTCAAGTCGAACGGTGCGGTGTCGTTCGGCCCGAGCTTGCTGTTGGGACCCTTCGTGAACTTGATCCGTGGCGAACCATCGATGAACTCAAGCGGGGCAGTCACGGTGCTCAAGTGGATCGTCGCGGGTGTCGGCAGGTTGGTCACGACGTCGCCATCGCTGTGGTCGTCAATCACACCGAGCGGAATACGTTCGGCCGAGTTGGACCTCTTGAACTCACGTGCGGTGACGTTGAAGCAGACGCTCGCTAGCTTGCACGCACCGGCATTGGGCAGGTACTGGCCGGGAGTGAGCGTGAATCCGTTGCTGCTGTTGGAGAACGTGACCCGGATTCCCTGAACCTGCGCTGGATCAACGCCCGCCGGGATCCCTGGTGTCGCGCTGGCCGTGGCGGTGCCTTGAGTCCAACCCGAAGGAAACACCCCACACGCATTCGTGCACACATCGACCTTGACGCGATTCGCGCCGGGAGGCATGTTGACCACGATGCCGCCGGAGAAGTTAACTAGGTTGAAGAACGCGGTGTCCTTATCGGTCACGGTCATGCTCTGCAAATACGAGCTTCCCGAGTTGAAGATCGAGTGCTTGACCTGAGTGACCTGGGGCGGAAGGCCCGGCTCTGGCCGCTTCAACTGCCCGGGGCTGATGGACTTCTGCAGCGTTGCCCCGGCATTGGCGGGGACGACAGTGACCAGCGGTGAACACACCTGCGTGCCGGGCCCAGCAGGTGCAATCCCGGTGGCGGCGCAGTTCGTGAAGGTCGCGCTGCCGTCAGTTGGCACACCGTCTCGGACGCGCACCTTGTAGCTGACACTGAAGGTCTTACCGACTCCCAAGGTCTCCCCAGGCGCCAGGCTGACCTTGATCCCCTTGGCAAGTGGAAGTTCCGGTGAGCTCGATGAGTAGGGCACCCAACCGGGGCCAGGGACGTACATCTCAATCACAGAACCCGGTGAACCTGGAACGCTGACGCTCATCAGCTGCACGATGTCGAACGGATTCGGCGAAGCAAGAGGATCGGGCGGATCAACGATGTACGCGTTCGCCAACGGGACGTTCCCGGTATTGCGGAACGACATGCTGAACGTCATCGGCTGGCCGGGAACGATCGTCGTGACGCCACCGCTGCTCTTGGTGGTTGCGGGCGTTCCGGGCGTCGGAGTCTGGACAGTCACTGGCTTGCAAGCAATCGACGCAGAACTTGATGACTGCGGGCTGGTCGCGTTCGCTTCGAAACAGTTGGTCAGTTGGCCGGCAGTTGCGGAATCGTTCAGCGTTCCGTGCACGTCCAGCTGCCCTGACGTACCGGGCACAATCGTCCCGTCGCCGGACCCGTTAACGCCGCTGAACGTCATCCGGATCGACGCCGGTGCAATACCCGCCCCACAGCCGAGTGGATCGATCGTCACGACGCTGCTCGGCGGATTGCTATACGTCTTTGCGGCCGGGTTCGCTCCGCTGCGACAAGTAACTTCGAACTTCGCAGAGGTCGCACCTGTTGGCCAACTGAACCGGGCCTTCGACGCGTCGATCTTGTCGAAATCACTCGGCGTCGTCACGGATGGTTCGTCGATGATCAGGCTTGTGACCGGTGATGCCGAGGTGTTCTTGGCGTTGAGCGTCATCGTGATGCCAGAGTCTTGGCCAGCCACCAAATTGCCATTGGTCGTCCAGTCACCGGCTGAATCCGCAAACATGTTCTTGGTCGCCTTGACCGTGATTGCGTTCGGGTCGATGTTGTAGGGCGCGTTCACCAAATCGCCATCAGTCGGCTCGTCCAGCGAATCGACTGCAGTCGGTAGCGCCTTGTTGGTGACGGTGGTGCGAGTCTGTGGGTCAATCGGCAGGCCCGACGTGCGGTAGTCGTCTCGGAGTTTGAGGCCGACCTCAACCTGGCCGTCGGTTGCGCTGTACGGAAGGTTGCCAGCACCTGAGTCCTGGAATGTGAAGCGAACGCCAGTGATGGCATCGGGCGCGACACCAGCCGGCGGCGAGAATGGACCATTGCCCGACAACGCTGCGGATTCGATCCACTCGCCCTCGGCACACGCGGATGGCAGCGCCTTCGTACAGACACCAACGATGACGCGGTCAGCGCCCGCCGGGTACGACTTGACCGGACCGAGTCGGGTCACATCGAATGCGTTGAACGTTGCGGAAGTGTCGTCGGTGACTCGCAGTTTGCGAATCTCCGCAGAGCTTGAGGAGGCGTTGCGGACCCCGAGGGTCACCGTGCTTTCAGCTCCCGACAGCGCGATTCCTGACGACGGGGACCACGACTTGGTGGCAACTGGCCGGACGACGACTGGGACGTTCGCAGTGATTGACGCACTCGCCGACGGTGAATTGGTGTTGGACCCACTGCCATCGGCGGTATTCGGGATCACCGTGCCGGTGACGATCGGGGTCTCGCTCGGAAGTCGCATTCCAACCTGAACGGTTCTGCCGAGACCTGCAGGCAGCCCGAAGCTGCCAGAAGGGTTGGTCAACGGCAAGAGAAACTCGACAGTCAGGGTGCGCGTGTTCTGGTCGTAGGTCACCTTGCGCTCGCTGTTGCTCGGGGGCAGCGACGTGACTTCAAGGTCTGCGGGGAGCACATCCGTGATGGTCGCGCCAACGCAGCCGAACGTCAGACTCGAGCAGGTGAGTTGGATGCTGTAAGAAACCGCGTCGCCAGGCTGCACTGTCGAAACGTCCGCGGTCTTAGTGATTCCGAGCGTTGCGTCCGCCGCTTTTGCGCTGGTCACGGGAACCAGGACGCCCGCCAGTAGCGCACAGGTTGCCAAGATGGCAAGGGCAAAAATGCGACGAGTGATCATCTCAAATATCAGCGGCTTTGCTGGGTTGCCCGAACTGCGCGACATTGCTCTCCTCGGCTCTGGCCGCCCTTCACACCCCTATGTTGATGGTGTTCCAGCGACCCCACTGATGCCTGACATGCTGCTTCTGACGCCACCTGGCGGCGAGCATTGGATGCCATCAGAATGACAACAGACCTTCTCTCTAGATCAGGCGATGATTCGGTGGAGAAGGTTCACATCTGAGCGGCCGACTTCGATCGCGTTGAGTCGGAAGCCTGACGTGGGTCTGGGCGGGATCCACCGAACAAGCAGAAGCCGCAGCATTCGGTGAATCTGGCGACTCGAGACGCCGATCTCACCGAATGCTGCGGCAGGTGTTCGTGCGCAGCACTGCTTAGTCAGGTCGAGGCTAGGCGGTAACTGTCAGGGTTGTGCGGATTCCGTTGCCGGTTTGGCCTGGCTTGCAGGCCAGTTCGTAGGTTCCGGCCGCAAGGTCGGCGGTCAGGTCGCGAGAAGTGCCTGGCCCGATGTTCTCAACCTCGGCGACAGTTTTGGAGTAGCTATCGCCCTCCTTGCCATACACGTAGACCTCCGTCACCTGCGAACCCTTGTTGGTGACGGCGAATACGGTCGAGCCCGCCTTCAGGTTGTTCGAGCTGATGTCGCAAGTGGTGTCGGTGGAGGTCACCGTGATGCTGCTCGAGCTTGTCGATGCACTCGCGCTTGCACTACTCGAGGAGCTGCTGCTGGAACCGCAGGCGGCTAGTGCGGGGATCGCCGCAAGTCCGGCAACAACAGCGAGTGAACGAATACCAAATGAGCGCACGGGAATTCCTATTCTTTGGCGGTGTGAGGTGGGTTCGGTACTACTGGGAAGCGCGAGAGGGTGCAGCGTCCGCGTTCGCGATCACGGGGTCGCCAGCAGGGGCGGGTGTCGCGTTCGCGTTGACAGCGGTTGGGGCCGCGGCCTCCGGAGCCTGGGCGACACGTGCCTTGGCCGGTGGTTCGGTCGCCTTGGGTTTGCGGAAGAATAGGTACATCACGGGAATGACATACGCGAACCAGACGATGACCTCAAGGATTGACGGCGCTGGTGAGATGTTGAAGATGCCCTTGAGCAGCGAGCCGTACCAACTGCTCGGCGGGATCGCGGCAGTTGCATCCCACGCCACGTTGCTCAGGCCTGGAAGGATGCCGGCCTCTTGCAGGTCATGGACTCCGTACGCCAGCACGCCTGCTGCGATCAGGATGAGCGCGAATCCGGTCCACGTGAAGAACTTCGAAAGGTTGATCTTGACCGCGCCCTTGTAGA
>JAOAUD010000150.1 GCA_030157755.1 Candidatus Nanopelagicales bacterium | reverse complement strand
GATGGGTTGGTCTGTTCAACACCGTCTGGCTCAACGGCCTACGCGTGGTCTGCAGGTGGCCCAGTGGTTTGGCCAGATGTCGAAGCCCTGGTTGTCGTTCCGATCAGCGCACACGCACTCTTCAGTCGACCACTTGTGATCGGACCCAACAGTGAGATCGATGTCGAAGTCGTCGCCGACAGCCCTGCTGCAGTTGCCTGGTGCGACGGGGGCCGAATGATCGACGTTCCGCCGGGCGCTCGACTCGAAGTTCGTCGGAGTCCTAAGACAACACTTTTGGCAAGGCTGCATAGCGCTCCTTTCACCGACCGCCTCGTGGCTAAATTCAACCTTCCCGTGGGTGGTTGGCGCGGCCGGACAGTTAAGGGGGACAGTGCTCGATGATCGAGTTCTTGAAGCTTCACCGTCTCGGCATCATTGACGATGCGCACATCGAATTGGGTCCAGGGTTGACGGTTATTACCGGTGAGACTGGTGCAGGAAAGACCATGGTTCTGTCGGCGTTGCGATTGCTGCTGGGCGGAAAGTCAGACCAAGGCCTGGCAGCGTCGAAGGAAACGTCGGTGCAGGGCGGCTGGCTCATAGACCCGACTGGTCCAGTTGCTACCCAGTTGGCTCAGGCAGGTGTGGAGCTACTGGACGGCGAGTTCCTGCTGACACGGACGATGCCCAGTGAGGGGCGCAGCCGCTGTTCGGCAAACGGAACGATCGTTCCGCAGGCGCTTGTCGCGGCTTGCTCGGAAGACCTCATTGCCGTTCATGGACAGTCCGACCAGACTTTGTTGCGGCGCTCGTCAAAGCAGCGCGACGTTCTTGATCGGTTTGGCGGCGCGGCGATTGCATCCGCACGCGACGCCTACTTCGCCGCATATGCCGAGGTGACCGCTCTCGACGAGATCTACCAATCGGCGGTGTCAAGCCAAGCAGAACAAGCTGCCGAGCTGACCTCGCTGCGCGAACAGCTTGAACAGATCGAAGCGGTCTCACCAGTCGCAGGGGAAGATGACGCGCTTGCTGAGACAGCACTGTGCCTCGGGAATTTGTCGCAGCTTCAGGCCGCTGCAGCATCGGCTTCCCAGGCGATCGCGGGGGAAGACGACGAGTCAAATGCGGTCACAGCAGTTCATTCCGCGAACAAGGCCCTTGAGGGTGTTGCTGAGATCGATCCCGCGCTGAAGGACATCTACGGACAACTCCGGGAAGTCGCACTCGTACTGAACGAAGTTGGGGTCGACCTTTCGAGATACCTGGCGGATCTAGATGCCGACCCTGGGGAGCTCGAGCGCATCCAAAGCCGCCGGGCAGAGCTGACCAGCCTGACCAGGCGATATGGCTCAACTGTTCAGGACGTCATCACGTGGTCCCAACAGGCCGCTGCCCGGGTCGAAGTACTCGAACAGGCAAGCAATCTTGTGGAACTCGCTGCCAAGCGCGACAAGGCACGCGCGAAGCTTGCCACGGCCGCAACAGCGTTGACGGCGGAGCGCAAGCGGGCTGGGCGCGAGTTCTGCGTGCGGGTGACGACTGAGCTCCAGGGTTTGGCGATGCCTCACTCGCAGTTGGGTATCGCGATTCGTCACAGGCAGCCTCCTGCTGGCCAGGACGGGCTACCCATTGCCGGTTTGGAATCACCGGTCGCTTTCGGTGCATCTGGGGTCGACGAGGTGGAGTTCCTCCTGCTGGCCCATGAGGGTGCAACCCCTGCGCCGATCGGCAAAGCGGCGTCCGGGGGAGAGCTGTCTCGAATCATGCTCGCTCTCGAAGTTGTGTTGTCGGAAAGTGCGAGTGCGCCGACATTTGTCTTCGATGAAGTTGATGCCGGTGTGGGCGGAAAGGCTGCCGTCGAGATCGGTCGAAGGCTTGCCCAACTTGGCAAGAGTTCCCAGGTGCTGGTGGTGACCCACCTGCCACAGGTTGCCGCGTTCGCCGATCACCACCTTGTCGTGTCCAAACAAAGTGATGGGCGGGTGACGTCCTCGGGTGTGGAGTCACTCGATGATTCTGCGCGAGTTCGCGAGTTGGCGCGGATGCTGGCCGGCCAGGAGGAATCAGCACATGCGGCCGCCCACGCCCAGGAATTGCTCGACCTGGCATCACTGGAACGCGACAAGCGAAGCCACGCCGTGGGGAAGCCAAGCAAGTAACTGCCACAGTCACTGATAACCTGGCATTCCGTGGGCCAATCGCGAACGAAACATGTCTTTGTAACTGGTGGGGTCGCCTCATCGCTGGGCAAGGGGCTAACGGCTTCTAGCTTGGGAAATCTCTTGGTAGGCCGTGGCCTACGGGTGACCATGCAGAAGTTGGATCCGTATCTCAACGTTGATCCCGGGACCATGAACCCGTTCCAACACGGTGAAGTCTTCGTTACCGATGATGGCGCTGAGACCGACCTCGACGTTGGTCACTACGAGCGCTTCCTAGACCACAACCTGTCGGCAGACGCGAACGTCACGACCGGCCAGGTGTATTCGACAGTTATTGCCAAGGAGCGCCGGGGCGAGTACTTGGGCGACACCGTTCAGGTGATTCCCCACATCACGAACGAAATCAAAGCCCGCATTCTTGCCATGGGTGGTCCTGATGTCGACGTGGTGATCACCGAGGTGGGTGGCACGGTCGGCGATATCGAATCACTTCCATTCCTTGAGGCCGTGCGTCAGGTTCGTCACGAAATTGGCCGCGACAACGTGTTCTTCCTCCATGTGTCCCTACTGCCGTACATCGGACCTTCCGGAGAATTGAAGACGAAACCCACCCAGCACTCGGTGGCTGCCCTTCGCAGCATTGGTATTCAGCCTGACGCATTGGTCTTGCGCGCGGATCGGCCGGTCCCCATCGGTATCAAGCGAAAGATCTCGCTGATGTGCGACGTCGATGAGGAAGCGGTCGTGGCAGCCGTAGACGCGCCGAGCATCTACGACATTCCAAAGGTCCTGCATAGCGAGGGCCTCGATGCGTACGTGGTGCGCACTCTCGGCCTGCCATTTCGCGATGTGAGTTGGACGGACTGGGACGACCTTCTGCGCAGGGTGCACCACCCGCGCCACCGCGTGACCATCGGACTTGTGGGCAAGTACATCGACTTGCCCGACGCGTACCTGTCGGTTACCGAGGCCTTGCGCGCTGGCGGGTTTGCCAACGATTGCGGAGTCACAATCAAGTGGGTGGCCTCAGACGCATGTGAAAGCCAGTCAGGTGCTGCTGCTGAACTCGCGGACGTTGACGCCATCTGTGTCCCAGGGGGATTCGGTGTGCGAGGGATCGACGGAAAACTGGGGGCGCTGCGTTACGCCCGCGAGAACGGGCTGCCGACGCTTGGTCTGTGCCTCGGACTTCAATGCATGGTTGTTGAGTATGCCCGCAACGTTCTGGGCGAGCCGGAGGCGAACTCCACCGAGTTCGACCCTGATTCCGCCTATCCCGTGGTCGCGACGATGTCGGAACAACTCGATGTTGTTTCCGGCGAGCGCGATATGGGCGGAACGATGCGTTTGGGTCTATGGGAAGCAGACTTGGTGCCTGGATCAGTTGTCGCCGAAACGTATGGCACGACCACAGCCAAGGAGCGCCACCGCCATCGGTACGAAGTCAACAACTCGTACCGTCCGCAACTGGAAGCAGCCGGCTTAGTGATCTCTGGTCGGGCCGCTGAGGCGGACTTGGTCGAGTTTGTCGAACTTCCTCGCAGTGTCCATCCGTACTACGTCGCTACCCAGGCGCACCCGGAGTTCTTGTCGCGGCCAACGCGCGCGCACCCGTTGTTCGTCGGCCTGATCCGTGCGGCGCTCGAGCGTCGCGAAGCATCAGCCGGGTCCGCAGAGGCTCAGGTCGATGTATCGGTCGAGGTCGCTGAGGCAACCTCGCGGTGAGCGGCCAACCGCAGGCCGAATGGTCCGGTCCGGTCCGAGACGAGATCGCAGACTTCCCCGTTGAGTCGACTGTTACGCGGTTCAAAGGACACGTGTGGAACGTTCAGACGGACACCGTGACCATTGGCGACTACAACGTCGAACGGGATTACGTCGCGCACACCGGTGCGGTGGCTGTGATCGCCCTCGACGATCAGGAGCGCGTCTACCTCCTGCGTCAATACCGTCACCCGGTCGGGATGTACCTCTTCGAGCCGCCCGCGGGGCTCCTCGATATCGATGGCGAGCCTGCCTGGCAGACGGCGGCACGGGAACTCGCCGAGGAAGCGGGCCTTGAGGCACAGGCGTGGAGCGTCCTAGTCGACTTCTTCAACTCGCCTGGCGGGTCCAGCGAGGCGATCCGTGTCTATCTTGCGCGCGATGTGACGCCGCGTTCCGGCGGCAGGATCGCGACGGGGGAGGCCGAAGAGATTGACCTTCCCGGGAGCTGGGTCCCCATCGATGATGCGGTCGCGCTGGTACTGCGGGGAGAGATAGGTAACCCAACGGCGGTCGTCGGCGTGCTGGCAGTCGCCGAAGCGCGACGGATGAACTGGACCACCCTGCGTCCGGTCGATACCCATTGGCCAGTTCGCGACCATCTGATGGAAACCGGACGAGTGCGAACTGATGTCGCCCCCCGACACTGACGTTCAATCTGCGCCGAGTCGGCCGACAAACCTGGATATCCAGGTGGAGCAGTACCTGAATCATCTGATAGTTGAACGAGGACTTTCGGCGAATACGTTGGCCGCATATCGACGTGACCTCACCAAGTACACGGATTTCTGCCATGCAGTGGGTATCACCAAGGCGCAGGACATCAGTGGCGAGACGGTCACTCAATTCGCCGCGTCGTTGGCCAAATCGACCGCTGGGCGCAAGCCCTTGGCGTCAGCATCGATCAGCAGAATCATCAGCGGAGTTCGCGGGTTCCACCGCTTCTTGCTACTCGAGCAGGTCACCGCAGTTGATCCGTCCCATGATCTGAAACCCCAGGTTCCCCGCCGTCGACTGCCAAAGGCACTTCGTGTGGATGAAGTTCTTGCGATGCTGGCAGTACCGAATCCGGAAGAAGTGACCGGGATCCGCGATCGAGCGTTGTTGGAATTCCTCTACGCGACCGGTGCTCGGGTGAGTGAAGTCCTTGCATTAGATGTCGATGACCTCGATGAGCAATCCCAGGTAGTCCGGCTACAGGGGAAGGGTGGCAAGCAGCGACTCGTTCCGATCGGATCGCACGCGCGCGACGCGTTGGCTGCCTATCTCGTCAGATCCCGGCCCTCGTTAGTTGCGAAGAGCAAGCATGGGCAACCTGCATTGTTCCTCAATTCCACCGGCGGCAGGCTCTCCCGCCAAAGTGCTTGGCTGATCATCAAGAATGCGGCTCAAGCCGCCAACATCAGTGCCGACGTATCGCCGCACGTGCTCCGCCACTCGTTCGCGACGCACCTTCTCGACGGCGGCGCTGACGTTCGGGTCGTCCAAGAACTGCTTGGGCACGCCTCTGTGGCCACGACTCAGATCTACACGATGGTGACTGTTGATCGCCTTCGTGAGGTATATGTGACATCCCATCCGCGTGCCCTCGCCAAGTAATCAGGCACCGACCCCTTAACGTAGTGCAGTGACCGTTAGCCCAGATGTTGTCGACCTGACCTCGAAGTCGGCCGAAATCGACGAGCCAGTTGCTGTTGATGGCGCGGTTACGGGTGGGTTTGAGGTTCACCTCGACGAATTCGCTGGTCCGTTTGACGTCTTGCTTGGGTTGATTTCGAAGCACAAACTCGAAGTGACCGAGCTCGCGCTCAGCCAGGTCACCGACGAGTTCTGCGCCCACATTCGTGCGCAAGGCTCTGAATGGGATCTTGCCGAGGCAACATCGTTCCTAGTCGTCGCTGCAACTTTGCTCGATCTGAAGGCGGCGAGACTACTTCCAAGCGGAGAAGTCGAAGATGAAGAGGATCTTGCGCTCCTCGAAGCGCGCGACCTCCTGTTTGCGAGGCTGCTGCAATACCGAGCCTTCAAAGAGGTCGCGGCGATCTTCGACACCCGTATCACTGAGCACGCAGGACGGTTGCCCCGCACGGTCGGACTCGACCCTCAGTTTGCCGAACTGCTGCCTGAAGTGGTTATCTCGATCGGGCCGGACCGACTTGCGGCACTTGCAGCATCTGCGTTGATGCCGCAGGTTGTTCCGACTGTTGGTATTGATCACATTCACTCGCCTGCAGTCAGCGTTGCCGAACAAGCCCAGATTGTTGCCACGAAGTTGGCCAGAGAGGGCTCAGCAACGTTCCGATCCCTCATTGCCGATGTGCAGGACATCGCCGTCATTGTGGCGAGGTTCCTCAGCCTCTTGGAACTCTTCCGCCAGGGCAGAGTTGCACTTGAACAAGCCGCAGCGCTTGGTGACTTGCATGTGCGCTGGACGGCAGACGATGAGGAGCCCGCAGCGATCGAAGTCGCGAGCGAGTTCGATGAAGACGATGAGGCGACAGACCAGACCGCAGGGGAGTCAGCAAGTGAGTGAATACGAATCCACAAGCGAGAACGAGACCGACGAGGTGACGGTCGTTGACGTTACGGATACCCCACATCGCGAAGCCATGGTGTCCGATGTCTCTCCGACTCTTGGGGCGTCCCTTGAGGCCTTGTTGATGGTCAGCGACCAGGCGATGACGGCTGTCGAACTCGCCACGTTGCTGGAAGTTCCAACTGAGGATGTCGAAAGCACGCTGCTGGAGTTGGCAAAGGACTACGTCGCCGCCGGACGTGGATTCGAACTGCGAATCGTTGATGGCGGATGGCGGTTCTTCTCTGCTCAGCAGTGCGCAGATGTTGTCGCTCGATTTGCCACGGACGGACGGTCGGCGAAGCTCACGCAAGCAGCTCTTGAAACCTTGGCTGTTGTTGCATACAAGCAGCCGGTGAGCCGTGCGCGCATCGGGGCAATCCGCGGTGTGAACGTAGATGGCGTCATGCGAACGTTGATGACGCGCGGACTGGTCACCGAAATCGAGACCGACCCTGCCACCGGTGCAGTTTTGTACGGCACGACGGGATTCTTCCTCGAACGGATGGGACTTTCCTCGCTCGCGGAGCTACCCCCGATCGAAGATCACCTACCAGATTTGGCGGTACTCGATGAGCTCGTCGAACCAGGGATCTAAGGGCGAAGCCGAAGGAGTCCGGCTCCAGAAGGTATTGGCCTCCGCGGGCTTCGGAAGTCGCCGAAAGTGCGAAGAACTGATCGACTCGGGCCGTGTGTCAGTCGATGGGCGCGTCATCAAACATCAAGGTGTTCGTGTTCGGCCTGAGTCAGTCGTCATTCGCGTTGACGGTCAACGTATTTCCGTTCCAACTGGAACTGTCGTCCTTGCACTCAATAAGCCACTTGGGGTTTTGACAGCGATGTCAGACGACCGTGGACGACCCTGTGTCGGGGACTTGATCGCCGATTCGGAGTACGGCATCGGTAGCGGCCTCAATCAGCTATTTCACGTTGGCCGATTAGATGCTGACACCGAGGGCCTGCTCATTCTCACGAATGACGGCGACCTTTCACACCTATTGACGCATCCGTCGTTCGGAGTATCGAAGACCTACGTTGCAGGGGTCCGCGGCGTCATGAAGCCAGGCGACCTCAAGAGGCTTAAGCAAGGCGTCAAGGTCGACGACAAAGCCGTTGAGGTCAGCAGCGTGAAGCTCCTCGACACCAATTCGACCGGCAGCCTCGTTGAGCTCACGATCCATGAGGGCCGCAACCGCATCGTTCGGCGCCTGTTCGCGGAACTCGGATACCCAGTCGAGTCCCTCATGCGCACCGAGTTTGGATCCGTGAGCCTGCGGAGACTGCGCAGCGGCGGAATTCGCTCGCTGTCTGAACAAGAGGTAACTAGGCTCATGGATGCCGCAGAAGCCCCCAACAGCAAGTCGTAGCTCGTTACCCGAACAACCAACACGGGTGAGGTCGCGTTACCTTTTCCCACGGAACTAGCTAGGGTGAACAACAAGGTCTTGCCACACGCGAGCCGAGCGGATTTGGTAGGAATCTGGTTGAGAGGGGTGCGTTGTGCCAGTTCGTGCAATTCGCGGCGCGACGTGCCTGAGTGCTGACGACAAGGCTGAGATGTCCGAAGCCGTGGCTGAACTCCTCGTTGAAATGCTCGAACGTAACGGGATCACACAAAAGGACGCGATCAGCGTTCTACTCACATCGACCCCCGATCTGGTGTGTGGCTTTCCGGCAACGGCGGCACGTGATGTTGGGTTCCACGAGGTGCCTCTGATCTGTGCCCAAGAGATTCCCGTCGAAGGGGCGCTGGAACGCACCGTGCGAGTCATGATGCACGTCGAGACCGATACCCGGCGCAGCGAGATTGAGCACGTATTCCTACGGGGGGCCCAGGTCTTGCGAGAAGACCTCAGTCGATGACTGCTGACGCCTCAAGTCCGCCTAACGTCCTCATCATCGGAACCGGGCTCATTGGTGCATCGATCGGTATGGCACTGCGCGAGTCCGGTGTGACTGTGTGGCTGGCCGACACCGACACAGATGCGTGCCGGCTCGCAGCCAGTAGGGGAGCGGGTGAGCTGTTCGACTCTGCCAAGACCCCCGACATCGTCGTGGTCGCTGTTCCACCTCATGCAGTTCCAGACGTCGCAGCTCGCAGCCTCGCGTTGTACCCGGACGCCACGGTCACCGATGTTGCGAGCGTCAAGGCCGCGCCGCTGGCCCGGTTGCGCGGGCTTACGAACGACACGGCCAGGTTTGTCGGCGGCCACCCGATGGCGGGCAGGGAAGTGTCCGGCCCTGGTGGTGCCCGGGCGGACCTATTCGAAGATCGACTGTGGGTGATCACGGGCAACGCCGGCGCTGAGCCTCGACGGGTTGATGACGTCCGATGGCTTGCTAAGAAGTGCGGGTCACTGATCGTGGAACTCGACGCCGCTGAGCACGATCGGGCCGTTGCGCTGACCTCCCATACACCCCAAATATTGGCGTCAGTGCTGGCAGCCCAACTGGTCTCAGCCGACCCATCGGATGTCGCGGTCTCTGGCCAGGGTCTGCGGGATGCCACCAGACTCGCTGATTCGGGCCCTGACTTGTGGTCACAGATCATTGCCAGCAATGCGCCAGAAATCATTGCCGTGCTGGACAAGATTGGCGTCGACCTTGCCGAGATCCGTGAAGCCTTGGCCGAAGTGTCGGTTGTGCCTGAAGCGGAACTGACAGATGCGATTGACCCAGTGAGGCGGCTTCTCGAGCGGGGCAACGACGGTCGCCGGACCCTGCCGGACAAGCATGGTGGTGCCGCTGGGGAGTACGAAATCATCCCAGTCGTCGTCGATGACAAGCCCGGGGAACTAGCGCGACTGTTCGCGGCAGCCGGCGAGGCGGGGGTGAACCTCGAAGATGTCCGAATCGAGCACACGGTCGGGCGGTTGCGCGCGATCATCGAACTCGACGTGTCTCCAACCATGGCGCCGCGGCTTCGTGAGGTCTTGGCGGCCGGTGGCTGGCAGATCCGCGGCTGAACCCCGTTAGGCTGCCCCGCATGTCTGATGTCACTCTTGCCTCCCGCCCGCTCGTCATCGCAGTAGATGGTCCGTCAGGTTCGGGTAAGTCGAGCGTTTCGCGCGCAGTGGCCGCGACGTTCGGCTTTCGCTACCTCGATACCGGCGCCATGTACCGAGCAGTCGCGCTGTGGATGCACCAGCACGGCATCGATACATCCGACCCGGCAAGTGTTGCCGCGCAGGTCGCCAACGTGGAATTGACGAGTGGCACTGACCCCGACGCTCCAACCATCTCGGTTGACGGAGTCGACGTGGCAGAGGCGATTCGAACTGATGCCGTGACGGCGATGGTGTCGGCAGTTAGTGCGGTGCCAGAAGTTCGCGCGATGTTGCTCGATCGTCAACGCGCCGAAGCCGCCAATGCCAAAGCCGCAGGAACTGGCATCGTTGTGGAAGGTCGCGATATCGGAACGACCGTGCTCCCGGATGCTGACCTCAAGGTGTTCCTGACTGCAGATCAAGCAGCGCGGGCCGCCCGCCGCACAGCTCAAGATCAGGAAGAGGGCCGCGGTGGCGAAGTCGATGCCACCGCGCAATCGCTGGCCGCTCGTGATGCCGCCGACAAGTCGCGGGCGGCATCACCCCTGACGAAGGCCGAAGACGCTATCGAGATTGACGCAACCTTCAAAACTTTCGACGAAGTTGTGGACCTGGTGACGCAACTTGTCATCGGTGAGCAGTGAATCCGGCGACCAATGCGCTCGGCGAGCGCAGCCGTTCAGTACCCAGCGCACGAGGTGCGGCAAATGGCCGCAACATCGGCAGGCTTCTATTCCGGTCTCTGTATCGACTCAACGTTGTAGGTGCTGGGAAGGTCCCGCATCGAGGCCGCCTCATCGTTGCCGCGAATCACATCGGGTTCCTCGATGGCCCGCTGCTATTTAGTGCCTCGCCGCGTCCGCTGCACCTAGTGGCGAAGTCGGAGTTGTTCGATCCGCCGTTCGACAAAGTGTTGTCAGGCGTTGGCCAGATTCCGCTTGACTACGAGTCACCAGACAGGGCTGCAGTCCAGGATGCGCTTGGTGTTCTTGAGGATGGGCGGGCACTTGGGATCTTTCCTGAGGCACATCGTGGGCGGGGCGACTTCGCGAGAATCCGGCACGGGATCGCCTATTTGCACAGTCGGACGAATGCTCCAATTGTTCCGGCGGCTATCTTTGGTACACGGCTAACGGGAATGACCAAGAATCAACTCCCGAAGGCCCGATCAGAATTGACGGTTGTTTTCGGCGAACCGTTCAGGGTCGCAGCACTCGGGGATATCGATTCACGCGCCACTTTGGCGGCTATGGGTGAATCGATTCGTCAACATCTTGCAGACCACCTCGTCGTGAGTAGAGACAGATACGGGCTCTCGCTGCCGCAGGATGCTCCAAGCGATCAAACACTAGGGACCAACAATGGCTGACGAGTTCGACAACGACAGTGAGATTGAGTTTGCAACCTTCGAAGCCGCAGTAGATGGCGACGACGAGGCGGCTGCGGTCCAAGCAGCGGAAGCGGAGTTCGGTGAGTTCGGCGACGAATTGGTTATCGATGCCGAGCCAGATATCGCGGTTCCGGTTGTGGCCATCGTCGGTCGCCCAAACGTAGGCAAGTCGACACTCGTCAACCGGATTCTGGGTCGCCGTGAAGCAGTGGTGGAGGACATTCCAGGTGTCACGCGCGACCGTGTCCGCTACGAGGCGGAGTGGTCAGGTCGTCGGTTCACAATCATCGATACCGGTGGCTGGGATCTGCGGAGCAAGGGCCTGAGCTCACAGGTCAGCGAGCAGGCCCAACGTGCCGCGATCGATGCCGACA
>JAOAUD010000149.1 GCA_030157755.1 Candidatus Nanopelagicales bacterium | reverse complement strand
ATCTGGCACATCACCGAGACTTCGTACTCCGCCTGCTTGCGGTGGGTCTCCGGCACTGGCCGACCCTTGAAGCGTTCGACGAGGCCCCTCTCGACCTCCTTCACCAACCAGGAGTCCTCGGACTCTCCATCGGGAACGGTGAACTGCGGCATGAGGTTGGCACCCTCGTTGAACTCCACGTTGCAACGTTCAGCTATCTCGAGGGTGTTGTCGCAGGACTCAGGGAGTTCGGCCCACAGGGATCTCATCTCGGCCGACGACTTCAGATAGAACTGGTCGCCGGTGAATTTGAACCGCTTGGGGTCATCGATCATCGACCGAGTTCCCACGCAGAGGAACGCATCGTGCGCTGCTGCATCTTGCTGGCGCACGTAGTGCAAGTCGTTGGTCGCGAGCAGCGGCAGGCCGAGGGTTCGAGCGATCTTGAGCAGGTTCTCACGGTACGAGCGTTCGATCGGGATGCCGTGATCCATCAGTTCGCAGTAGAGGTTGCCCTTGCCGAGGATGTCTTGATAGTCGGCAGCAGTCTCGAGCGCCTTGTCGTATCGGTCGGCTTGCAGCCAGCGGTTGACTTCACCTGATGGACAGCCGGTGGTCGCGATAATTCCGGCGCCGTAGGTCTGCAACAGCTCACGGTCGAATCGGGGGTGCCGGTAGTAGCCCTCGATGCT
The DNA here is from genome assembly GCA_030157755.1 of Candidatus Nanopelagicales bacterium. Taxonomy (GTDB): domain Bacteria; phylum Actinomycetota; class Actinomycetes; order S36-B12; family UBA10799; genus UBA10799. Next base: position 10,707 of record JAOAUD010000149.1, on the reverse strand, counting down.
TGCCAGCGATGAGAGCCGGAAGAGGTTGTGCATGCCCTGAGTCGTTTCAGCGAGCACCGTCATGTGGGTGTAGGCGTGGCGACCACGGGCGCTGACTTCTCCCGCTTCGTTTGTGCCTTCGTCGAATCCAGCACCGAAGTCGAACGGTGACTGCTCAAAACGTCCTTGCGGGGCGTAGTAGCCCTCCATCCCGATGATGGGCTTAACGCCGGTGTTCTTGCCCCGCTTCCAGAAGTCGTAGGCGCCGTAAAGGTTGCCGTGGTCAGTGATCGCGATCGCCGGCATCTCGAGACGGACGGCCTCTTGGAACAGGTCGTCGAGGCGGGCGGCACCGTCGAGCATTGAATACTCGGTGTGCACGTGGAGGTGCACAAACTGGTCCCGACTCGTCACTGGCGCAGCCTAACTCCGATCGCAGACATCGACAGGCAGCCTCGCCAATCTCAACCGTGACGTTCCATAGGTTTCTGGGCAGGGGTCGGTTAACGCGCGTTCACCTGGGACGTATCATTGCCGAATGCAGCGATCAATCTTTGAACCCGAACATGATGAATTCCGTTCCGCAGTTGCCACCTTCTGTGAGCGCACAGCGGCACCGAACCTAGAGAAGGCAATCGAGGAACGCGTCTTCCCTCGCGATGTGTGGCGCCAGGCGGGCGAACAAGGGTTCCTCGGGCTCGAGGTTCCGGAAGAGTTCGGCGGCAGCCAAGCGGACGACTACCGATTCAACATGGTCTTTGCCGAGGAATTGGCGAAGGTGAGCATGGGATTGAACTCGTCGATGCAGATCCACTTCGACATCTGCGCCCCGTACCTCGTTGACCTCGGCACCACCGAACTCAAGACCCGCCTGCTGCCTGACTTCGCCGCGGGCGAGAAGGTTGCCGGAATCGGTATGACGGAGGCCGGGGGCGGAACTGACCTCGCGGCGCTCAAGACCACCGCGGTCCCCGACGGCGACAACTGGATCATCAACGGTTCAAAGACGTTCATCACCAACGGGTACACCGGCGACATCATCATCGTTGCCGCCCGTACAAGCCCGGAGAAGGGTGCCCGCGGAATCTCGCTGTTCGTTGTTGAAGAGGGAATGCCCGGATTTGAGCGTGGCCGGAAGCTCGAGAAGACTGGCCAGCACGAATCCGATACTGCGGAACTCTTCTTCAACAACGTGACTGTGCCCGGCGAGAACCTGCTCGGCGAAGTTGACTCCGGATTCATCTACATGATGGAGCGACTCCCCCAGGAACGGATCGGCTGCGCGATCAGCAACCTCGCCCACGCAAAGCAGGCCTTCCTCGAAACCGTCGAATACGCCAAGGAGCGCGAAGCCTTCGGCAAGCCGATCGGGTCGTTCCAGCACTTGAAGTTCATCTTGGCTGAACAGGCAACCAAACTTGATGTGACTCAGTCGTTCATGGACGAATGTGTCATGGCCAAGATCAACGGAACGTTTAGCGCCACTGACGCTGCCAAGGCCAAGTGGTGGACCTCGCAGATCCAGAACGAAGTCATCGACGCCTGCGTTCAGATCTTCGGCGGCTACGGCTACATGAACGAGTACCGGATCGCCCGCGCGTGGCAAGACGCCCGCGTGACCAAGATCTGGGCAGGTTCCAACGAGATCATGAAGGAACTCATCGGCCGCGAACTCGGCTTCTAGGCTGCCGCACCATACGCAGATCCCCACCGTGTTGCCCTTTTGGACCTGATTTTCGGGTCGAAAAGGGCAACACGGTGGGGATCTGCGTATAGGTAAGGCTAGGCGGCCGGGACGGGTTCCGGGTTTGGAACCGACGCGACCGTGCTCGGGAGTCCGCGAGTCGTGGCGAGCGAACCCAGCGCCAAGAAGGCGGCGAGCAGCAGTCCCGTCTTGAGTGCCTGGAGCTGCGCCGACTCGTAGTCGTCGACGATCGCAGCTGTAGTCGCGGCGTCCAACCCGGCATCCGTTGCGGCCGTTTCGATCTGGGTTGAGGCAACAAAGTCGAGGCCGGATTCCACCGAGACACTCACCTGCTGGGATACCTCAGCGCTGATCCGCGGGTCCTGTTCGACGTTCGTCATGAAGACCGATGTCAGGCCTGTGAGCACCACGGCGCCGACCAACGCGACGCCCAAGGATGAACCAAGTTGTTGCCCTGTGAATTGAAGTCCGCCGGCTTCACCGCGACCAGATGCGTCAACCGACGACTGCACGACGTTGCCAAGCTGCGAGGCAATCAATCCCATTCCCACCCCGAGGATTGCCATTGAGGTGGCGAACATGCCGTCTGCCAGATCGGGTTTCACCGTCACGAGCAGACCGACAACACCGACAAAAGTGGTCGACAGACCGACTCGCACGATGGTGCGGATCGAGTACTTTGCCGAAAGCTTGGATCCAACTGCCGCGGCAATGAACATGGCGATGGAAACGGGCAACATCTTCAGACCGGTCTCAAGTGCGTCGAAACCGAGGACCAGCTGCAGGTAGAGCGGGATAGAGAAGAAGACGCCCATCAGGATGAGGTTCTGGCTGACCAAGCCCATGAGGCCAGAGCGCAGCGGCAGAATCTTCAGCAGGTCGAGGTGTACGAGCGGATCGGTTCCGACAGCTTCTCGATGGCGCTGCCATCGCACGAAACACCACACCAGGAATGCGCCCGCCCCGATGACGAACGGGGTGAGCGCGAAGCCAAATGGTTCGACCGGCGAGTTCTTGGGCGCGATCCAGCCCCAAACGCTTGACTGAAGTGTCCCCAGCACAATGAGGCCGAGCCCCGAGGCAGACAGCACAGTCCCGAGGAAGTCGAGTTTCGGTTTGTTTCCCTCGCGTCCCGCATCGTGGATGAACCTCGTCATCACAAGGATGACCAACACGAGCAGGACCTCGCCGACGAACACCACGCGCCAACTCAGCTCAGTCGTCGCCCACCCGCCGAGGATCGGTCCAATCGCGATTCCCGCACCAGCAACTCCGCCAATCACCGCATAAGCGGTGGCCCGCGATTTGCCTTCGAAGTTGCCTGCAATCAATGCCGCTAGGGCGGGCAGAACAAGTGCCGCTCCAAGCCCCTCAAGAATCGACCAACCGAGAGTGAGGATCCCCACCGTTGGCGCCACGGCCGTCATCGCCGAACCGCAGCCGTAGATCACCAAACCGATCGAGAAGGCCCGACGCCGACCGATGATGTCTCCGATTTTCCCGCCCGTCATCATGAACATCGCCATGACGAGGCAGTACAGCGTGATGACTCCCTGAATCGTCGTCACGCTAGTGTCAAAATCGGCGACCAACTGCGTGATCGACACGTTCATTACGGACTGATCCAGCACCATCACGAACTGCGCGATAGCCAGCGCTACCAGCGGCAACCAGCGTTTCATTCGAACCTCAGCCCCCTAGTGGAGCCTTAACCCTATGCCGGACTAGGACACAACAATTCGCCGGGCGATGACGACACACTGGTCGGCGATCTCATCTCCCGACAGCGTGCCGTCCGGGCGGAACCAGGAACTGACGCGATCAACCATCTCGATCAGCGCCGACACCAGAACTGGCAGGTTCACCGCCGGATCGTGCTCGGATTGCGGTGCTGCCGCTACGACCAGGTCACGAACGATCGCCCGATATCCGGCCAGCGCAGCTGTGTACCGGTCATAGCTGGCGGGCGGAAGTACGCGTCGCATGAAATCTGCGTCCACCAGTTTGTCCTGCGCGCGCGCAAGGGCGACGTCGTTGGTCTTGTAGCGCGCGTGCCGACGCAGCAACTCAAAGAGCCGTTCTTGTTTGGGAAACTCCTCAAGGCCCGTTAGGACACTGGCAAGAAAGTCGCTGAGCGCATAGTCAACTGCGGTGGAAAGCACTTGAGTCTTTGAATCAAAGTGGTTGTAGATCGCGGGAGCTTTGACACCAACCTCTGCCGCCAGTTCGCGCATCGACGACGCCTCGTAGCCTCGATCTGCAAAGAGTTTGACGGCGGCAACAAGCAAGCGATTCTTGGTGGCCTGTTCATCGTCTGGTGCGTCATGACGTAACCCGACGAGGTCAAAATCCTTCAGGTAACCAGCTTGCTCGGGTGTGGCAATCACGACGTCGCGATCCCGAGAATCCTGGTTCACTGGTGCGCTCGAGTTCACTGGCCGATCTTACTTAGTCGGCTAAAACGGCGAGCGCGTGGGCGAGGTCCGCTGGATAGGCGGATTCGAAGGTCATTCGTTCACCGGTCTGTGGGTGGTCAATGCTCAGCGCGACTGCGTGTAGCCACTGCCGAGTCAATCCGAGACGTTTGGCCAGTGTGGGGTCAGCGCCGTAGGTCAGGTCGCCGCAGCAGGGGTGATTCATGGCCGCCATGTGGACACGGATCTGGTGAGTTCTGCCCGTCTCCAGATCGACCTCAAGTAGCGACGCGTAACTGAATGCTTCCAGAGTCCGATAGTGAGTCACGCTCGGCTTGCCGTCATTGGTGACAGCAAACCGATAGTCATGGTGCGGATGTCGACCAATAGGTGCATCGATGGTGCCCGTGCTCGGGTCCGGGTGCCCCTGGACGAGCGTGTGGTACGTCTTGTCCACCACCCGCTCTTTGAACTGATCCTTCAGGCTTGTGTACGCAAGGGGCGTGCGGGCGACCACCATCAGGCCACTCGTACCCACGTCGAGGCGATGGACAACCCCTTCGCGTTCGGCAGCGCCAACCTCGGCAACCGAAATTCCTGCTGCCCGCAGTCCATTGGTCACAGTTGGCCCGGACCACCCAGGGCTCGGATGTGCCGCAACACCGACGGGCTTATCGACGACCACAATGTCGTCATCGAGGAACACGATCGGCAATTGCACAACCGGCTCCGCCGCGGCAGGCTCGGGTTCGGGCTCGGGATCGACCGCAAGAATCCCACCCGCGATCAAGCGATCGGCCCGCGAAACCTTTCGACCGCCGACAGTAACGAGGCCGTCGGAAATGAGGTTGGCGGCTTTGTTTCGAGATATGCCGGTGAGCCGTGATAGCCCGACGTCTGCCCGTTCCCCAGCCAGCGATTCGGGAATCTCGTAGCGCTGCGGCACCGCGTCAGCGTTTGTCACGGCGTGGTCACCGAGTCCCGCCACGCAGCGGAACGCCCCGCAGCGTGAGGATGACGATCAAGACTGCGGAACAGACCACTGCCATGTCCGCAACATTGAAGATCGCCCAGTACGGCAGCTGAATGAAGTCCACAACGTGACCGCGCAGAAATCCTGGTTCGCGGAAAATCCGGTCCAGCAAGTTGCCGAGAGCCCCGCCAAGTAGACCGCCGAGCGCGACTGCCCACGCTTTGGAACCGAGGCTGCGAGCGGTTCTGACGATCACGATGGCCACGGCGGCGGCCAACAGGCTGAAGATGATCGTGTACCCGCCGCCGAGCGAAAATGCAGCTCCGGGATTGCGCACGAAGGTGAACTTCAGCACCGAGCCAACGACCTCAACCGGAGGTTTGCCCTCGAGGTACGTCACCGCCAACCACTTGGTGAACTGATCGAGGATGAGAACTGCCGCGGCAACGGAAAGTGTTATTGGCAGCAACGACTGCTTCGGGGCGGAGTCGCTTTCGACGTCGCTGGTAGCGACAGCAGGAGTTGGGTCAGTCGACACGTTGGTCAGCGTACGTCAGGGGCACAGCCAGGTGGGGTGCGCTAGCTGCGTTCTTCGGCCTGCTTGCATTCCAGGCACAGCGTCGCCCGTGGGAACGCCTGCAGACGCGCCTTGCCAATCGGCCCGCCACAAGATTCGCAGGTTCCGTACGTCCCGGCCTCAATCCGGCCAAGCGCTTTGTCAGTCTGAAGCAACAAGTCACGGGCGTTATCCGCGATTGACATTTCCTGCTCGCGCTCAAATGTCTTGGATCCGGCGTCTGCGACATCGTCGCCTGCACCGTCGCCCGAATCGCGAACCAAGTCGGCGATGCCCGACTCAGTGGCAGCCAATTCGACTGCGAGCCGGTCTCGGTCTGCCAACAACTCGGCTTGAACGTCGGCCAATTCCTTCGGCGTCCATGCCTTCTCGTTCGCCAATACTCCACGTCGTGGCATCTGCACCCCTCGCTAGTGGCGTCGCTCTAGTCGACACGTCCGCCCAACTTTAGACCGTTGATCTGACTCCGCGCATACCGGTGCAACCTGCAACCCACGGCGCACTCGGCGGCTGGCGTAACCTATCCCGCGTGTATCGCCCCATGTCCCCACGCGTCGACCTCCCGGCAATGGAACGTGAAGTCCTTGAATTCTGGGCGGATCGCGACATCTTTGACCGCAGCCTCGCCCAAACCGAAAATGGGCCGACGTGGGTCGTCTACGAAGGTCCGCCAACGGCGAACGGCGTTCCGGGCACCCACCACATTGAGGCACGTGTCTTCAAGGACATCTTTCCGCGCTTCAAAACCATGCAGGGGTACTTCGTACCTCGCAAAGCGGGTTGGGACTGCCACGGGCTTCCCGTTGAACTCGCTGTCGAAAAGGAACTCGGATTCAACGGCAAGCGGGACATCGAGGCGTACGGGATCGCAGAATTCAACGAGAAATGCCGCGAATCCGTCCTCGGCCATGTGGGGAAGTTCGCTGAACTGACCGAGCGCATGGGCTACTGGGTCGACATGGACGCGGCCTATTGGACGATGAGTCCCGACTATGTGCAGAGCGTTTGGTGGTCCCTTAAGCAGATTTACGACGCGGGACTTCTGGGCGAGGACCACCGCGTATCCCCGTACTGCCCACGCTGCGGAACTGCGCTGTCGGACCACGAACTAGCGCAGGGTTACGAGGAGATCACTGACCCTTCGGTCTATGTGAAGTTCCCGCTCACAAGCGGTGAACTGCCGCAGTTGTATCCGGGGATCTCACTTCTTGTTTGGACGACCACTCCGTGGACCCTCGTGTCCAATACCGCTGTCGCCGCTAAGCCAGACGCGACTTACAACATCGTGGAGTTCGAAGGATCGTTCTTCATCGTTGCCGCTGACCTTGTTGAGCAGACCTTCGGCGAAGGATTCGAGGTCCGCGCATCTCTACCCGGAACTGACCTTGAGCGCCTGGCATATTCGCGGCCCTTTGACTTGGTGGATATTCCGGACGCCCACTTCGTCGCCATGGGTGACTACGTGACGACCGAAGATGGAACTGGGCTCGTCCACCTCGCCCCCGCCTTCGGCGCTGATGACTTGCTGGTGTGCCGCGAGTACGGCCTTCCCGTCGTCAACCCAATCCTGCCCGATGGGACCTTCGCTGCGAACGTGGCGCTGGTGGGCGGACAGTTCTTCAAGGCAGCTGATGCCGACCTCATCACTGACCTCATCGCGCGAGACCTGTTGTTCCGGCGGCGTGACTACACCCACCCGTATCCTCACTGTTGGCGCTGCCACACACCCTTGCTGTACTACGCACAACCTTCTTGGTATATCCGGACGACAAAGATCAAAGACCGTCTCCTGGCAGCCAACGAAGCCACCAACTGGTACCCAGAAACCATCAAGTGGGGCCGGTTCGGCGACTGGCTGCGCAACAACGTGGACTGGGCGTTGTCGCGGAATCGATTCTGGGGAACTCCCCTGCCCATTTGGCGCTGTGAAAACGACCATACGACGTGCATCGGATCGCTGGAAGAACTCGGGCGACTGTCTGGCCAAGATGTGTCTGCACTCGATCCGCACCGTCCATTCGTCGATGACGTCACGATGCCCTGCCCGCAGTGCGGCGATACAGCAACCCGCGTACCGGAGGTCATCGATGTTTGGTACGACTCGGGCGCGATGCCATTCGCACAGTGGGGATATCCCCACCGCAATGAAGAGACATTCGCCGCGCGATATCCGGCGGATTTCATCTGCGAAGCGATTGATCAGACTCGTGGCTGGTTCTACACATTGATGGCGGTCGGCGAGCTCGTATTCGACGGGTCCGCGTATCGCAACGTGCTCTGCCTCGGCCACATCTTGGACGCCGACGGCCGCAAGATGAGCAAACACCTAGGCAACGTCATCGAACCCATGGCACTCATGGATCGCCACGGTGCAGACGGCGTCCGCTGGTTCATGCTCGCGGCTGGATCTGCCTGGTCGTCTCGCCGCGTGAGCGATGAAACAATCAACGAGGTCGTACGCAAGACTCTGCTGACCTATTGGAACACCGCATCGTTCTTATCGCTGTACGGACGGATCGCCGAATTCGACCCCGTGAATCCTGCAATTCCGCAGGTATTCGAGCGAAGCTCATTGGACCAGTGGGCACTTTCGGAGTCGAACGACCTGATCGCCCGAGTTCACGCAGCCCTCGAGGAATTTGATACCCAACTTGCCGGACGCCTGTTGTCGAATTTCATTGATGACCTGTCGAACTGGTACGTGCGTCGGTCGCGCCGCCGATTCTGGGATGGCGATCTCGCTGCCCTATCGACACTGCATGAATGCCTTCGGACCGTCACGCTCTTGATGGCGCCCTTCACACCATTCATCACCGATCGGGTGTGGGGCGACCTATTCGCCGTGCACGGCAATGAACCGGAATCGGTTCACTTGGCATCGTGGCCTCAGGCACAGCTTTCTCTCGTCCGGCCGGAACTTTCCGAGCAGGTCGCACTTGTGCGGCGCCTCGTTGAGTTGGGGCGAGCCGCCCGCGCCGAATCGAAGGTCAAGACACGTCAACCACTCCGGCGCGCCCTTGTTGCTGCCGGTGGCTGGTCACAGCTACCAGCGGACTTGCTGCGTGAAATCACGGATGAACTAAATGTCTTGTCCGCGGTCGCCCTGGACTCCTCTGACTCAGACTTGGTGGAGGTCTCCGTCAAGGCGAACTTCCGGGAGCTCGGAAAACGCTTCGGGAAGCAGACACCAATTGTCGCGAAGTCCGTCGCCGCGGCGAACGCAGCTGAACTCGTTTCCGCTATTCGCGCGACTGGTTCGTTCGAACTCACTGTCGACGGCGAAACCGTCACGGTGACACCTGACGATGTAGTGATCACCGAAACACCAAAGCAGGGTTGGGCAGTGGCCACCGATGGCGGTGAAACCGTTGCCCTCGACCTGACACTCGACGACGAACTGCGCCGAATTGGTCTGGCGCGAGACGTCATCCGCGATATTCAGGAAGCCCGCAAGCAGCGCGGCTTCGACGTCACAGACCGAATCAGCGTCGAGTGGGCAGCAACCGGCGTCACCGCGGACGCAATCCGCGAACAGGCAACCGAACTTGCCGAGGAAGTGCTGGCGACCTCGTTCATCGAGGTTGAGTCATTGCCTGCCACTGATGACGACGTAGCACCAGTTGCAACGGAGCAGGGGCTAGTGCGGATCAACCGCGTCCAGCAGTAGCCGGGTCTACCCCATCGCGACCCACACGTGGGCCGCACTCGCTGCTACCAGTTGTCGCCTAGATCCATCGGCACGGCCGCGAGGCTGCCACCGTAGGGCGTCATCGGGATGTTGCGAGAACCCACCTGGTGGGCCGGTGCTGCGGCAACCTTCGATGACACCGACAGATCGTCGCGAACAACAACGATCGGCGGGTTGTCGTCAACAACAGCGCCGGGCGCTTCGAGGTCAAACCGTTCACCAGTCGGCGCTGCCGCCACAACCTTTTTGGACAAGAAGTTCTTTCTCATAACAGGGTCACCGCCAATTGGATTGCGATTTGAAGCAGGATGATGAGCACAAGAAATGACAGGTCCAACGCGACCCCACCGATCTTGATCGGCGGGATGATCTTGCGCAGCAGCTTCAGCGGCGGATCCGTGAGCGTGAAGACCGCCTCGCACAGCAGCAACACAAAACCCTTTGGCTGCCACGTGCGCGACAACATCTGAACCAGGTCAATGACGAACCTCGCAAGCAGGACGACGAAGTACAGCCACAGAATCGTCGCAACGATTTCGCCCAGGCCAGTCACGTGTGTTCCTCCGCCGACTTTGTTGGGCTAGTTCTTGTTCGCCAGTCCCTGCTTCTGCAGCTGGGCACGAGCTTCGTCCGCGTCAACATTCACATTGGCAGGCGACAACATGAAGACCTTGTTCGTCACACGCTCGATGGAACCGCGGAGTCCAAAGACGAGACCAGCAGCGAAGTCGACGATGCGCTTGGCATCGACATCATCGAGCTCAGTCAGGTTCATGATCACGGGATTGCCGCTGCGGAACTCTTCGCCAATGCGACGAGCGTCGTTGTAGCTACGCGGGTGCAAGGTTGTGATCTTCATCGGGTCCACCGTCCGTGCGGTTGGGCGGGCGACCGGCTTACTCCGGCTCCCAGCTGGGTGCGAGCTGACCGGGTCATGAGCGACCGTGTCAGTGCGCCAATCGCGGGTCGCTCGCTCGGAGCTTTGGCGACGCCTCGCGAGGTCGTCGTCGCGCTCAGTCGTGCGCGCTGTTTCAGTCACGCGAACAGTGTCGCGATCGTCGCGATCCGCGTAGCGATCTGAGCGCGCCGAACCGATGCGCTCGGAATCGCGACCAGAGTCGCGGCCACCTTCGTCGTAGTAGTAGTCGTCTTCGTATCGGTCATCCTCGACTAGCCCGAGGTATACCGCCATCTTGCGCATTGCGCCGGCCATTCTGCTCACTCCTAGCTTGTGCATTGGACCGACCGCGTGGGGAATCCGCCGCCGGCTTCGGACATTACCTCACGAATCCCGCGCGCTCCCCGAGCAACGCCGAACCCACCCTGACGTGTGTCGCACCTGCTGCGATCGCAGCTGCGAAGTCTCCACTC
>JAOAUD010000148.1 GCA_030157755.1 Candidatus Nanopelagicales bacterium | reverse complement strand
AAGGGAGACGCCTGCCCACGACCAGCACAGGGGGCAGACCCCAGCCAGCAGCGGCGCGCTTGGTGGCTCGACCGGTTGGCGAGGGCATGGGAGGCGGGCGCCAACCAGCTCGCTGGCTCGTGGATCGGCTGATTTCCGACGCGATCAGCGCCATTCGGTGGATTCGGCGCCTCAGTTAGCCAATCTCACCGAATGGCGGCAGACTCGCACCCGTGAACGAGTCGACTGCCATTGCCGGGGTGGTGATCGACCGCCTGCTGGCACATGGGGTCACAGATGTGGTGCTGGCTCCAGGTTCACGATCAACACCACTGGCGCTGCGACTGGCCGCGGCTGAACGGGTAGGCGCCATTCGGCTGCACGTCCGGATCGACGAACGCAGTGCCGCCTTCTTGGCGGTGGGCATCGCCAAGGTGTCGGGTCAACCCGTTGCTGTGGTGTGCACGAGCGGAACCGCTGTCGCCAACCTGGCTCCGGCAGTAGTAGAGGCCGCCTACTCGGGCCTGCCACTCATCGTGATCACGGCAGACCGCCCACCGGAGCTTCGCGGAGTGGGCGCGAACCAGACGATTGATCAGGTGGGATTCTTCGGTCAGCAGGTACGGACGGCGGTCGACCTGTTTGCGCTCGGACAGGATGCCGATCCGGAGTCCACGTGGCGAAAGGTGACTGACCGCGTTGTCCGCGACGCCATCGGAATCGGTCATCCAGGACCAGCTCCGGTGCAGTTGAACGTCGGCCTTCGAGAACCGTTGGTTCCCGATCCTGGGGTCGACCAGATTTCGATTGATTCCGCCGAGACCTCGGAGCTGCAAGCGCCGGGCGTGCTGCGCGAACCGATCAACTTTGCCGTCGGCGACCTTGGGCTTGCTGAGGTCCCAGCGCGTGGTGTCGTTCTCGTCGGGGATGTTCCGAATCCTCAGATCGCGCAGCAGGCGATGGAACTGGCAGATGCGTGTGGCTGGCCGGTCATCAGCGAGCCCAGCGGCAATGCGCTAGCAGGGGCGACCGGAATACCCGCTGCGTCGGTCCTCTTGGCCGACGAAGAATTCCGGACTTCTCACGCGCCCGACTTCCTCTTGTCCATCGGTCGATTTGGAATCAGTCGCCCGATAATGAGGCTCGTCGCATCGGCCAATCACCATCTGGCAGTTGCCGTCGGTGGCAAGGATCGACCGGATCCGCTGCGGACTGCGGCAGCGATCTTGCCGGGCGTCCCGCGGCCACCAGATGGTGATCCAGTGATTGGGACGGCATCGCGCGACGACCAATGGCTTCGCGACTGGCTCATCAAGTCCGCAGCCACCCAAGAGCGTATTGCGGCGGCAATCGCGACTGGTCCCTTCAGCGGTCTGGCGGTCACCTCAACCTGCTGGGCAGCCACCGAATCTGATGACCTGCTCTTCGCTGCGGCAAGTCGGACAGTCCGAAACCTGGAGGCGACGATGACCTCTCGCCATTTCCCACCTTGGGTCCTGGGAAACCGGGGGACGTCCGGAATTGACGGATTGATATCCACGGCCTGGGGTGCGGCGTTGGCACATCAGCGGCGATCCCCGGATGGGCGGACGGTCGCAATCCTTGGTGACCTCGCATTCCTGCACGATCACAATGGGCTGTTGGCTCCGGCAGCGGAGGAACGACCGAACTTGACGATTGTTGTGGCCGACAACAACGGCGGTGGGATCTTCTCGTCGTTGGAACAAGGTGATTCGGCATTCGCTTCTGACTTCGAGCGAGTTTTCGGGACGCCACATGATCTCGATCTTGAGGAAATTGCGCGCGCGACCGGGATTTCCACCACTGTCGTTCAAGACGCGCAAGAGTTGACTGCCGCCCTCGACGAACCTTCTGTGGGGGTAGACATCATCATCGCGAACACAGTCGCTCGTGACGATGAACAAGCCCAATGGGCGGCTCTGCTCAGGGGACACTGACTTTGCGGTTGTTAATCGCGGCTATTGCCCCCGCCAGGTGACGTTGCAGGCGGTAGCTTGCGTACCCTCATGCGGTGGGGATTTTGTCTGACTTTAAGTATGTTGCTGTGTGTTCGCTAGGCGCTGCGGTAGGTGTTGCCCTGATCGGGATTCCGGCCCCGGCTAGTGCGGACCCGGTCGATGCCTTGGCGGCAGTCACCACATCGGTGGCAGAGCAACCGCAAACGCGCCCCGGAGATCTGGGCGACCCTGCAACCTGGACCGATCAACAATTGGCTGCGCAGCTGCTCCTGGTTGGCGCCACCTCCACCCAACTGAAGAAGGTCAAACCCGCGGTCGCTGAGGGAATCGGTGGCATCGTGTTGTTCGGCACGCCACCGGCGAATCTGGCGAAGAAGATCGCTGGCCTGCGCGCCGTTGCCCCGGGCGGGCGGTTGCTGGTTTCCAGTGACGAAGAGGGTGGCAATGTTCAACGAATGGCAACTCTGATCGGCAAGATGCCAAGCGCCAAGACGATTGGCCAAACCAAGACACCTGAGCAAACGCGGGCACTGGCGTTCAAGTTCGGCAAGCGAATGAAGAAGATCGGCATCGGCACGGATCTTGCGCCGGTCGCGGATCTTTCTTACCCGGGATCGTGGACTGACACAGACGGCCGCGCCTTCAAGTCGAATCCGAAGCGCAACGGCGTGTACGTGAGCGCGTTCGCTGCTGGCCTCAAGGACGCAGGCGTCATGGCCACCGTCAAGCACTGGCCAGGTGGTGGGGCCGTCACTGACACCCACGTTGCCGGAGGCAAGACCCCACGTTGGTCGAAGTTGAAGAAGCGCGACCTCGTCCCCTTCCAAACAGCGTTCGCGGCAGGCGTCGGTGGTGTGATGGTCAGCCACGCCGTGATCCCAGGCCTCACCGGAGGAATTCCAGGTACCCAGTCGCGGGCAGCGCTTTCAGTATTGCGCAGCCAGGCTGGCGACAAAACGTTGATCATTACGGACTCGCTCGCAATGGCGGCGGTTACGACAGTGATGGAACAGTCACAGTCCCAGGCCGCTGTGCGAGCGTTGATAAATGGCGCTGACCTCGCCCTGATTCAATCCGGCAATCCGCTCAAGATTCGCAATGCGATCAGCCGTGCGATCGAAACTGGGCGGTTGCCTCGCGAACAGGCGATCGATTCGGCTCGACGCATCCTCGCTGCCCAGCAAGGCTGACGGCGCATACAGCTTGGGTCAGTCGGAACTCAGCGCGTGGCGCATCGCGAGCAGCTTCGCCTCGGACTCCTCGACCTCGGCAGCTGGATCTGAACCCGCAACAATCCCGCATCCGGCGAATAACCGGATTCGGTTCGGCGCGGCCTTTTCGATCGCTCCACAGCGCAACGCAATTCCAAATTCGCCATCGCCATGTGCATCCATCCAGCCGACCGGACCGGCATAGCGGCCACGGTCGAGTTGTTCGATGCGGCGAATGAGGCTGAACGCACGCTCGGTCGGGGTCCCACAGACGGCAGCCGTCGGATGCAACGAAGCGGCGAGGGCGAGAACCGGGGTGTCATCGACGAGCAGTCCGGAAACGTCGGTTGCGAGGTGCTGAACGTTTGCCAGTCGCAGAACGCTCGGCCTGATCGGCACAACAAGATCCGCGCAGTGAGCGGACAAAGCTGCGGCGACAGATGTCACGGCGTAGGAATGTTCCTCCTGGTCCTTGTCCGAGCCGAGGAGTTCCTGAGCAAGCCGACCGTCCTCGCCGCTGTCCTCGTCGGATCGCACGGTGCCGGCCAACACCCGGCTGGTGATCTGGTCACCTTCGCGGCGGACCAGGAGTTCCGGAGTGGCGCCAACCAAACCATCGACGCAGAATGCCCAGCATCCGGGGAACGCGGCGGACAGTCGGTTCAAGAGGTGCCGCGGATCAAGTGGCCTTTCGCTCGTCACCACGACGTCGCGGGCGAGCACAACCTTGTCGAGTTCACCGGCGTTGATCCGAGCGATGGCCTCGGTGACGCTTGCCTTCCACTGCCCGATTTGACGGCCCGCGACATCGGAACTCACGTGGCCTGGAGTTGGCGGAGTCGGTGTCGCTGTGACGTCGACATCAACGGGCTCGCCGTCGGTCGACATCACCGTCAGCCAGGCTTTGCCATCCCGCATCCCGACAACAACATTCGGAACAACCAACACACTGCTGCCGGGGCGTGAGTCAAATGCGAACGAAGCAAACACAACCGGACCTGAACCAGGGCGCATCACGGAGTCATCAACTGATGCTTCGGAACACGTGCGGGCCCACCACCGACTTGCCCGGCTGAAGCGTTCAGCGCCGTCAACCTCGAAGCGAGCTGCCTCGCCCCACCCGACCAGCCCCTCGCCCTCGCGTACCCAGGACACCGCATCGTGGCTCGGCAGCAATGCCAGCAGGTCATCGACTTCAGGGATCGGAATCGTTCGGACGCGAAGTTGACCCGTCACACCGTGGTCGTCGTCCGAGCGCAATGGGGACGTCGGGTCAGCGCTCACGGCCCCAAGGTTACGCGGTGGGTGTCGACGTTTCCCCGCAAGAGTTTCCCCACGTCGAGCTCACGCATCGCTTCGGCGTAGGTTTGGCGCGTGACACGCGCAGATTTGCACAAACAACCGAGCCAGGTCGCCTCCATGTTTGACCAGGTCGCTGCTCGTTACGACATCACCAACGACGTGCTTGCGTTCGGCCAGACGCGCGCTTGGCGCAAGGCCACCGTGCGGGCACTCGAGCCCAATCCGGATGATCGAATCCTCGACCTCGCCGCCGGAACCGGGTCGAGCACCCTTCCGTTTGAACAAGCGGGCGCCTTTGCAGTCCCATGCGACTTCAGCATCGGGATGCTCACCGAGGGCCGCCGCCGATTGCCAGAGCTGCCATTTACTGCCGGTGACGCGCTGCACTTGCCGTTTGCCGACGACACGTTCGACGCCGTCACGATTTCGTTTGGCCTGCGCAATGTGGTTGATACCGAAGCCGCACTTCGCGAGATGCGCCGAGTCACCCGCCCTGGCGGTCGACTCGTGATCTGTGAATTCAGCCGCCCGTCACATGAACTGTTCCGAACCGTCTACCTCGAGTACCTGATGAAGTACCTGCCGCAGGTCGCTGAAAAGGTGGCGTCTAACCCCGAGGCCTACGTGTATCTCGCCGAGTCAATTCGTGAATGGCCAGACCAGGAGGAGCTGTCGCACATCATTGCGCGTGCAGGATGGGTCGATGTCCAATGGCGCAATCTGACCGGTGGAATCGTGGCGCTGCACCGTGCCGTGCGGCTGTAGCTTCCAGGTCAATTCAGACCTCGTCGCATGTCGAATGCAGACCGGGGGACGCCTGAAATGACGACAAGCCTTGCCGGGCGTAGACTCCCGCAAAACGACTTCGTGAAAGTTTTCACAAGCGCACGAAGTGAGTAGTTTTCCCCGCCGAGTTCACCTCACGAAAGCGACTAAGGAAAGCCCGTGACTACCACCCCAGCTACCGCACCACCGACGTCTGCTGAGGCAGACGTCATCATCGTTGGCGCCGGGCCTGGTGGCTCCACCGCTGCGTATCACTTGGCGCAAGCCGGGCTCGACGTCCTCCTGCTGGAAAAGACGGAGTTCCCCCGCGACAAGGTGTGCGGCGACGGATTGACCCCACGCGCCGTGAAACAACTCGTGAATATGGGCATTGATGTGTCCACCGAGGCCGGTTGGCTGCACAACAAGGGCCTTCGAATCATGGGTGCCGGGCACGAACTGCAATTGCACTGGCCGGAACTATCGAGCTTCCCCGACTACGGGCTCGTTCGTCCCCGCAGTGACTTCGACCAAATCCTCGCGAACCAGGCCGTTAAGGCTGGCGCACACCTTCGCGAACGAACGAATGTCACGGGCCCGATCCTCGATGAGCGAAGCGGCCGGATTCTCGGGGTCACAGCCAAACCTGTCGATGAACGCGGCCGCCAATCCGGGGACGAGGTCTCATATCGGTCACGCTTGGTAATCGCCGCCGACGGGAATTCGACGCGCTTGAGCCTGGCGATGGGACTCGGCAAACGCGACGACCGCCCGATGGGTGTAGCCGTGCGGACCTACTACAAGAACCCGAACAGCAACGATGACTGGCTGGAATCTTGGCTGGAGCTGTGGGACGGCGAGAACCTGCTGCCCGGCTATGGGTGGATTTTCGGCATGGGCGACGGCACGTCCAACGTCGGGCTCGGCATGCTCAACACGTCGAAGTCCTTCGGAAACGTTGACTACAAGGATGTCTTGCGCCGGTGGCTCGCCCAACTGCCGCCGGAGCGTGGGTTCGTCGACGAGAACATGACCCAGCCGATTCGCGGTGCAGCACTTCCGATGGGCTTCAACCGGCAGCCTCACTACACGCGCGGGATGCTGCTTGTTGGCGACGCTGGCGGAATGGTTAACCCCTTCAATGGTGAGGGCATCGCCTACGCGATGGAGTCATCCTCGATCGCCGCAGAGGTGATTGTGCAGGCACTTGCCCGCGATACCGCCTCACAACGTGAGCTCGCGCTGCTCGACTACCCGCGCATCCTCAAGGACACCTACGGCGGCTACTACACGCTCGGTCGGTACTTCGTGAAGCTGATCGGTGACCCACGGGTCATGCAAATTGCCGCTCAGAAGGGCCTGCCGCATACCAACCTGATGAAGATCGTGCTGAAGCTATTGGCGAACCTGACCGATCCACGAGGGGGCGACGCAACAGACCGCGTCATCAACGCCCTAGCAAAGGTTGCGCCGTCCGCATGAATTCTCGGGTGACAGTCGCACTTGCCAGCGGGAGAAACCGCCGAGGCTTCCCTACTATTGCCAGCGCATCCCAGCGCGTAACCATCGGATCGGAAGGACAGGAGGCTTCACGTGCTGCCTAACCCGTACTTACCGATCTTTGCGCTCGGTTTGCTGGCCTTCCTCTTCGCTTGCGTTTCAGTGACGCTCGCGACTCTCATCGGCCCGAAGCGTTACAACCGCGCCAAGCGCGATGCCTATGAGTGTGGAATTGATCCGACGCCCCAGCCGATCGGCGGCGGTCACTTCACGATCAAGTACTACTTGACCGCGATGTTGTTCATCGTTTTCGACATCGAAATCGTGTTTCTCTACCCGTGGGCAGTCTCATTCGAAGCCCTCGGACTTTTCGCCGTCGTCGAAGTGATTCTGTTCATCGTCACCGTGCTGTGCGTCTACGCGTTTGTGTGGCGCCGCGGCGGACTTGAGTGGGACTGAGTGGCTGAAATGAACCAGCTGAAAGCAGGCATGACATGGGCTTAGAAGAGCACATCCCGAGCGGATTCCTCCTGACAAGCGTCGAGGCATTTCACGGCTACGCGGCCAAGAGTTCGCTGTGGCCTGTCACCTTCGGACTTGCGTGTTGCGCGATCGAGATGATGGCTACTGGGGCCGGTCGTTATGACCTCGCCCGCTTCGGCATGGAGGTCTTCCGACCTTCGCCGCGCCAGGCCGACCTCATGATCGTCGCCGGCCGCGTGAGCCAGAAGATGGCCCCAATCCTGCGCCAGGTGTACGACCAAATGCCTGGCCCGAAGTGGGTTATCTCGATGGGTGTGTGTGCATCGTCGGGCGGAATGTTCAACAACTACGCGATCGTCCAGGGCGTCGACCACATCGTGCCCGTCGACATCTACCTTCCGGGTTGTCCGCCGCGGCCAGAGATGCTCCTTGACGCGATCATCAAGCTGCACAACCAGATCCAGCACACCAAGATCGGCAAGGACCGCATCATTTCGGACGCTGACGCAGAGCAGAAGGCATTGACGGCTGAGCCCCTGATCGAGATGAAGGGTCTGCTGCGGTGAGCGACGAAACCACCCCCGAATCAGAACCCGTTGTTCCCGAGGCCGCTGTTGAGTTGCCTGTCATGGACATCAGCGCACCTCCCGAGGTCGTCGAACATCGCCTCGGTCAGTTCGGTGTGCACGGCAGCCCCGACGTGTCGGGCTACGGCGGACTTGTCACCACGGTTGTCCTGCCAGGTGCCTCCGAGCGCCCGTACGGCGGCTACTTCGACGAGGTCGCCGATGACCTCCAAGCAGCACTCGGCGCCGACTTCAATGATGCGATCGAAAAGATCGTGGTCGATCGCGGTCAACTCACTATTCATGTCAAGCGCGAGCACCTCGTCAGCGTGTGCCAGGCGCTGCGCGACGATCCGATGCTGCGATTCGAGATGTCGCTGGGCTGTTCGGGAGTTCACTGGCCAGGCGACGCCGGGCGCGAACTCCACGTCGTGTATCACCTGCGTTCCTTGACCCACAACAGGTTCGTCACGCTCGAAACGACCTGTCCAGACTCGGATCCGCACGTGCCGTCGGCGACCTCGGTCTACCCGACGAATGACTGGCACGAGCGTGAGGCATTCGACTTCTTCGGCGTGATCTTCGACGGTCACCCTTACCTGACACGGATCCAGATGCCCGACGATTGGCCGGGGCATCCGCAGCGCAAGGACTACCCGCTCGGCGGGATTCCAGTCGAATACAAGGGCGCGGTAACGCCGCCACCAGATGAACGAAGGTGGTACAGCTAATGAGCGACACCACATACACCAGCACTGCCGACGAATCTGAGGACATTCAGTCAGATCCGTACCGGACGAGTGAGGGCGACACGGTCTACAACGTCCAGGGCAATGACTGGGACACCGTCCTCGCGCCGCCGGAAGGCGAGAAGGACCGCCTGATCGTCAACATGGGCCCGCAGCACCCCTCCACCCACGGAGTGCTGCGCCTGATCGTTGAGCTTGACGGAGAAGCTGTCGAAAGCGTGCGGGCCGCCATCGGCTACCTGCACACCGGTATCGAGAAGAACATGGAATACCGGACCTGGACCCAGGGCTCGACCTTCGTTACCCGCATGGATTACGTGGCCGGACTGCACAACGAGTTGGTCTACGCACTCGGCGTTGAGAAGTTGCTCGGCATCGAGGATCAGATCACCGACCGCGCCAACGTCATTCGCGTGATGATGTCGGAACTTTCCCGGATCTCGTCACACATGGTTGCCATCGCCACCGGCGGTATGGAACTGGGCGCTTTGACCGGTATGACCATCGGATTCCGCGACCGCGAGTTCGTGTTGGACTTGTTCGAGTCGATCACCGGCGTTCGCATGAACCACGCGTACATCCGACCCGGCGGTATTTCGCACGACTTGCCCAAGGGCATCGAGAAGGACATCGTCGCAGCGATCAAGATCCTTCGGGAACGTGCCTCTGATGTGCACAACCTGCTCGTCGACAACGCGATCTGGTTGGGCCGCACGCAGGGCGTCGGCTACCTCGACCTGGCTGGATGTATGGCGCTGGGAATCACTGGCCCGATCTTGCGCTCGACCGGATTGCCGTGGGATCTGCGCAAGGCCGACCCCTACTGCGGATTCGAGAACTACGAATTCGACATTCCAACAGCAACCACGTGCGATGTGTACGGCCGCTTCCTGATCCGGCTCGCCGAAATCGAACAGTCGATCAACATCGTCGAGCAGTGTCTCGACAAGTTGGAGCCGGGTCCGGTCTTTATTGAGGACAAGAAGATCGCCTGGCCGGCTCGGTTGACGATTGGTCCAGATGGCCAGGGCAACAGCCCAGAGCACATCAAGGAGATCATGGGCACCTCGATGGAGGCCTTGATCCATCATTTCAAGTTGGTGACCGAAGGCTTCCAGGTTCCGCAGGGCCAGGTCTACGCAGCAGTCGAGTCCGCCAAGGGTGAGCTCGGAATGCACTTGGTCAGTGACGGCGGTACTCGGCCCTACCGCGCGCACATGCGCGACCCAAGCTTCACGAACCTGCAGTCGATTGCAGCGATGACCGAGGGCGGACTGCTCAGTGACGTCGTCGCGGCAATCTCGAGTATTGACCCAGTGATGGGCGGGGTGGATCGCTGATGGCGCTAACGGAATCAACCCGAGCCGAGCTTGAAGAGATCGTGAAGCGGTACCCGCAGCCGCGCTCTGCGCTCAACCCGATGCTGCACTTGGTGCAGTCGGAAGAGGGTTACGTTTCCCCCGAGGGCATCGAACTGTGCGCTGAGATCGTCGGGCTCAGTCCCGCAGAGGTTGCCGGGGTCGCGAGCTTCTACACGATGTACAAGCGTCGTCCGGTTGGCCAGCACCACATCGGTGTTTGTGTGAACCCGCAGTGCGGCATCCTCGGTGGAGAAGCGATCTTCGATGCCTTGTCCAACGACCTCGGCATTGGTAACGACGAAACCACCGAAGACGGCAAGATCACCATCGAACGCATCGAATGCCAGGCAGCATGTACCTACGCCCCATCGACCACGGTTGACTGGGAGTTCATGGATGACATGACGGTCGACAAGATGCGCGACGTCGTCGACAAACTGCGCAAGGGCGAGCCCGTGAAGTCAACGCGTGGCCCCGAAGTTCAGGGATTCCGTGCGTCAGAGCGCGCGATCGCCGGTATGGATGACGGGCTCGCTGAATCCGGCTCCAACAACGCAGATGCCGTCATGTTGCGCGGCCTCACTGTTGCGAAGGAACAAGGGATGCCTGCAGTTGATGGGGGTGGCAAGTAATGGCACTGACCCCGAACCTCACCGCCCACTGGGATGAGCCGGACTCCTACACCGTCGCCGGTTACGAGCGGCACTACGGATACCAGGCACTTCGCAAGGCGCTGGAGATGGATCCCGACGCAATCATTGGCGAGCTCAAAGAGTCTGGGCTGCGTGGCCGTGGTGGCGCTGGATTCCCCACTGGCATGAAGTGGAGCTTCGTTCCGCAAGGTGACGGCAAGCCGCACTACTTGGTTGTGAACGCTGATGAGTCTGAGCCGGGTGCCTGCAAGGACATCCCGCTGATGCTCGCGAGCTCGCAGCACCTGATTGAAGGCATGATCATTGCGTCGTATGCGATTCGCGCAAATCACGCTTTCGTCTACATTCGCGGTGAAGTCCCGCACGTCATTCGACGCATGCACGCTGCAGTTCGCGATGCGTACGACAACGGTTACCTCGGCAAGAACATCCTCGGCTCAGGATTCGACCTCGACATCACCGTGCACGGTGGTGCTGGTGCGTACATCTGTGGTGAAGAAACCGCGCTGCTCAGTTCGCTCGAAGGCATGCGCGGGCAGCCACGTCTGAAGCCGCCATTCCCCGCAGTGGCCGGTTTGTATGCCTGCCCGACCGTCGTCAACAACGTTGAGACCATCGCGAGCGTTCCAGCGATCATTCGCAACGGTGGCGATTGGTACGCCTCGTACGGCACCGAAAAGTCCAAGGGCATCAAGGTGTTTGCGGTCTCCGGTCACGTGAACAACCCCGGAATCTTCGAAGCGCCGCTGGGCATCACCATGCGCGAACTGCTCGGTTACGCCGGCGGAATCCGCGATGGCCACAACTTGAAGTTCTTCGTGGTTGGCGGATCGTCTGTTCCGATGCTGACCGAAGACCACCTCGACGCAGAGCTTTCGTACGAAGGCATGGAAGCCGTCGGCACGATGCTGGGAACTGCGACGCCGATGGTGTTCGACGAGACCGTCTCAGTGGTTCGCGCAATCACCGGCTGGCTTGATTTCTACAAGCACGAATCCTGCGGCAAGTGCACGCCGTGCCGGGAAGGCACGTGGTGGATCGACCAGCTGTTGCACAACCTCAAGTCCGGCACGGGCAAGACCGAAGACCTCGCGACTCTCAACGAGTTGTGCGCCCAGATCCTCGGCCGTTCCTTCTGCGCGCTTGGCGATGCTGCCGCAACGCCATACCCGCAGGCGCTCAACCTCTTCCGCAGTGAGTTCGAGGCGGGCACGCACACTGCCGCCGACGACCTATTCGATCCAGCCGCATCAGTTGTGTTCTCGGGGGTGAAGACCTCATGACCGTGACCACGACAGCAAGTGGGCAGGCCTCGCCTCCCGTTGAACTTGTGACGTGCACGATCGACGGTATCGACGTGAGTGTTCCGAAGGGAACGCTGATCATTCGCGCCGCTGAGCAGCTCGGCATCGAGGTGCCTCGCTTCTGCGACCACCCGCTGTTGAGCCCGGTTGCCGCGTGCCGGATGTGCCTCGTGGAGATCGAGGGGCAGCCGAAGCCTCAGCCTGCGTGTGCCGTCGCCGTTGGCGACAAAATGATCATCAAGACTCAGATGACATCCGAGGTTGCCGATACCGCTCAGCGCGGTGTCATGGAGTTCCTCCTCATCAACCACCCACTCGACTGCCCCGTCTGTGACAAGGGCGGCGAATGCCCGTTGCAGAACCAGGCAATGACCGCTGGACACGCGGAATCGCGGTTTGAGGGCGTCAAGCGAACGTTCCCCAAGCCGATCAATGTTTCCGCCCAGATCCTGCTGGACCGAGAGCGCTGCGTCTCCTGTGCCCGCTGCACCCGGTTCGCTGACGAGATCGCCGGTGATCCCTTCATCGAATTGCTCGAACGCGGAGCCAAGCAGCAGGTGGGAACCGCCGAGGATCAACCGTTCGATTCCTACTTCTCCGGCAACACCGTTCAGATCTGCCCAGTCGGCGCGTTGACGAGTGCGGATTACCGGTTCAAGGCGCGGCCATTTGACTTGGTTTCGACGCCGACGACCTGTGAGCACTGCGCCTCAGGCTGTGGATTGCGAACCGACGATCGTCGTAACAAGGTCCAGCGTCGCTTGGCACTTGAGGACTACGAGGTCAACGAGGATTGGAACTGCGACAAGGGTCGCTTTGCCTTCCGCTACCTGACAGACGATCGCCTCACCCACCCGCTGATTCGCGACGAAGAAGGCGACTTGGTTCCTGCCAGCTGGCCGGAGGCGATCAACTTCGCTGCCGCCAAGCTGGCCGAAGTCCATGGCAAGGTGGGCGTGCTCACCGGCGGTCGCCTGACGCGTGAGGATGCCTACGCCTACGCGAAGTTCGCGCGGGTTGCACTTGGCAGCGACGACATCGACTTCCGGGCTCGCGCAGCGTCGACCGAAGAAGCCGAATTCCTCGCCGCCCACGTTGCTGGTACCGGCCTTGGGCTGAGCTACGCGGACATCGAGAAGGCGCCAATCGTTCTGCTGGTCGGAATCGAACCAGAAGAAGAGTCGCCCATTGTTTTCCTGAGGCTGCGCAAGGCTGTCTTGGCGGGTACCGCCAAGGTTGCGGCGATTTCGTCGTGGGCGAGCCCCGGATTTGCAAAGACCGGCGGAACCGTCCTGGCCGCCGCACCTGGCGCTGAGGCTGAAGTGCTCGCCGCGCTCGGGGCAAAGGCTGGATCACTTTCCGAAGCAGCGGCATCTGTCGCTGACGCCCTGCGCGAGCCGGGTGCGGTCATCCTCGTGGGAGAGCGGCTGGCAGCGAACTTGGGTGGGATTTCTGCGGCGGTCAAGCTCGCTGGGGAAACTGGCGCCTCGCTCAGTTGGATTCCACGTCGGGCCGGGGAACGGGGAGCCTTGGATGCAGGAGCGCTCGCTGGCGTCCTGCCCGGAGGTCGCCCGATCACCGATTCAGGCGCGCGTGCCGAGGTTGCCGCAGCATGGGGCATCGATGAAGCCGATCTGCCTGCCGAACCTGGATTGCAGGCCGCGGGCATCATCGAAGCACTTCTGACGCCTCCGGTTGTCGACGAAGAGCCTGCACCGGGGACTGAGGAAGACGACGCGCTCATCATCGCTGAGACCGCCGTCGAGTCTGCAGCAGCGGCCGACGATGAGCCCGGCGACGCGGCAGATGCAGCCGCCGAGGATCCGAACTTTGAAGCCATCATTGAGGAGCCGGAACCGAGAATCTCCGGCCTGGTCATTGGCGGCGTCGAGATCAACGACATGCCGGATCCGGAAGCGTTCCGGCTGGCACTGAAGGAAGCCGACGTTGTCATCAGCTTGGAGACTCGTCTGGCGGGCGTCGATGCCTACGCTGACGTCGTCTTCCCGGTTTCGGTCGACACTGAACGCAGCGGTTCATACGTGAACTGGGAGGGTCGAATCCGACCCTTCGGCAAGGTGCTGCGGGACGCAACCACGCTGACTGACGGCCGTGTTCTTGCCATGATCGCCGACGAACTCGACCGCCCGATCGCAACCGAGGATTCCAATGCAATCCGTCGCGAGATCGACGGGCTCGGGTTCTACTCCGGGACTCGACCAGTGCCGCCAGCAGTAACTGCACCCGTTGCCGCAACGCCGGGATCCGGGCAGGCACTGCTCGCGAGTTGGCGGCACTTGCTCGATCTGGGCATCTTGCAGGCAGGCGAGCAATACCTTGCTGCGACACAGCGTCCATCGGTCGTGCGACTGTCGGCCGCCACTGCCGCAGGAATCGGGGTCTCCGATGCCGAAGACGTAACTGTCAGTTCTGAGTCCGGATCTATCACGCTGCCACTTGTCATTACTGACATGCCCGACGGCGTCGTGTGGGTTCCCGGGAACTCACCCGGATCTGCGGTTAACGCATCGCTGAGCGTCGTGCCCGGAACCGTTGTGTCGATTGCCCGTGGGGGTCAAGCATGAACGAACAAGCACCCGTGACCGCTGGCAGTCCGATTACTTCCAATGAGCAGACCCTGCTCTGGTTCGGGCTCGACCCGGTGTGGCTGATCATCCTCAAGGTGATCGGCATCTTCGTCATTCTTGTTGTTGTCGTGCTCTTCACGATTTGGTTCGAACGACGCGTTGTTGCTCGCATGCAGCAGCGCATTGGCCCGAACCGAACCGGACCGTTTGGTCTGCTTCAGTCCCTTATGGACGGTATGAAGCTCGCGTTCAAGGAAGAGATCTTCCCAACTGCGGCAGACAAGGCAGTCTTCATCCTTGCGCCGATCCTCTCTGTGGTTCCCGCGTACCTGGCGTGGGCCGTTATTCCGTTCGGACCCGAGGTCTCGATCTTTGGTCACACGACACCACTGCAGCTCACAGACTTCCCGGTGGCCGTGCTCTATATCCTGGCGATTGCCTCCATCGGCATCTACGGTGTGGTGCTTTCCGGTTGGGCATCTGGCTCGACGTATCCGCTGCTTGGTGGTCTGCGTTCGAGTGCCCAGATGATTTCCTACGAAATTGCGATGGGCCTGAGCTTCGTTGCCGTGTTCCTTTTCGCCGGAACCATGTCCACCTCGAGCATCGTCAACGGCCAAACCGACTTGTGGTTCGGATTGCTCGTGTTGCCGAGCTTCTTGATCTACGCCACGGCGATGGTCGGCGAAACCAACCGGGCACCGTTCGACCTTCCTGAGGCCGAATCGGAGCTCGTCGGTGGCTTCCACACCGAGTACTCAACGATGAAGTTCGCTCTGTTCTTCTTGGCTGAGTACATCAACATGGTGACGGTTTCAGCGGTCGCGGTCACGTTGTTCCTCGGTGGCTGGCGAGCCCCATGGCCCATCTCGATCTGGAGTGGTGCCAACGAGGGCTGGTACCCGATGATCTGGTTCTTCTTGAAGGTCTTCATCTTCATCTTCATCTTCATCTGGCTGCGCGGTACGTTGCCTCGCTTCCGCTACGACCAGTTCATGCGATTTGGTTGGAAGGTCCTGATCCCGATCTCCGTATTGTGGATCTTGATCATCGCCATCATCCGGGGTGTCAGCCAGGAGCAAGGACTCACTCCGACACCGCTTTCCATTACCGCTGGAATCATCCTCACGGTGGCCGTCCTGTGGATTCTTGGGGCAAATGTCAAGAAGCGCAGAGCGAAAAACCTGGCGGAGAACGTGATCCCAGAGAAATTCAAGCCGAACCGCGGCGGTTTCCCGGTGCCTCCACTACCCGGACAGGAGTACCGTCCTGCCCGCCGGACTGTGGTGGCAGATGTAGGGGCAACAACCGGCGACGGTGGATCAAAGACGATTTCGTCCGAGGAGGTGCACGGTGGCTGAACTACCTCAAGCCGTACGCGGCTTCTCGACGACCTTCTTCACCATGTTCCGCAAGGTCAATACCGAGCAGTACCCCGAAGACAAGGACAAGTACCCGCCCAAGCCCGCCTTCCACGGTCGCCATCAACTCAACCGGCATCCAGATGGGCTGGAAAAGTGCGTGGGCTGCGAGCTGTGTGCCTGGGCCTGCCCAGCCGATGCGATCTACGTCGAAGGTGCGGACAACGAAGAGGGCGAGCGTCACTCACCGGGCGAGCGTTACGGCGCGGTCTACCAAATCAACTACCTTCGCTGCATTCTGTGTGGGCTCTGCATTGAGGCATGTCCAACACGGGCTTTGACCATGACGAACGAGTACGAACTAGCCGACAACAGTCGCGAGAAGCTTATCTACGAGAAAGATGATCTCCTTGCCCCGCTGATGCCAGGCATGGTTCCGCCGCCACATTCGATGGTTGCTGGTACGACGGCCAAGGACTACTACGACGGCAAGGTCACCGGCTCCACACCAGCTCAGGCAGACGAGGTCGCAGCCCGCGAAGTCGAGAAGGTTTCGGCCCAGGCAGCGACCGCTGACGAACGCCTGGCAGATGCCGCTGCGAATGAGGAAGCCGCGATCAAGGTCGCGCAAGAGCGTGTTGCCAACGATCGCGAAGAAGTTCTTGCCGACCTTGCAGCGGATGAGAAAAAGGGAGGAGCGCAGTGAGCGCAACTTCGCTTCTCGCCTCCGGCACTGACGTCGGCGCCGAGATTGTCTTCTGGGTGTGCGCCACCCTCTGCGTTATCGGGGCACTCGGGATGCTGCTGAGCCGCAAGCCGGTGCACAGCGCACTCTTCGTCGCCCTGACGATGATCAACCTCGCGATTCTTTACGTGGCACTGCAGGCCCCGTTCCTCGGGATGGTGCAGATCATCGTCTACACCGGCGCAGTCATGATGTTGTTCGTCTTCGTCATGATGATCGTCGGCGTTGATGCATCAGATTCATTGATCGAAACGATCCGCGGGCAGCGATGGGCCGCGATCATCTTGGTTCTCGCGTTCGCCGGTCTGTTGATCGGAGCGATCGTTAACGGCTTGTCTGGAGTTCCGGAGCCATCGCTCGAAGCAGCCAACTCGCAGTATGGCGGCAACCTGCAAGGAATCGCGAAGATCATCTTCACTGACTACATCGTGGCGTTCGAAGTCACTTCGGCGCTGCTGATCATCGCTGCACTCGGCGCTATGTTGCTGGCACACCGCGAGCGTCACACGCCGAAGCCAACGCAGGAACAACGCTCGATCGCTCGTTTTGCACGCTACGCGGCGACCGGCGAACTGCCAGGAAACCTGCCACCGGCCGGTACCTACGCCCGGCACAACGCCATTGATACTCCTGCTTTGGCACCAGACGGATCGGTCGTTCCTGAATCGGTCCCAGGCCCACTGCAGGAGCGCGGCAACGTGCGCCCCGTAGATGTCGCCGCTGAGGTCGAAGTCGACGAAATTTCGGAGGGACACACGGTTGTGACTGTCGATGACGATGAGGCAGGTGAGCAGCGATGAGTACAACGCACTACCTGGTTCTCTCAGCGATCCTGTTCTCGCTCGGTGTCCTTGGAGTCTTGGTCCGTCGAAACGCCCTGATCGTGTTCATGTGCGTGGAAATGATGCTTAATGCCTCGAACCTGGCATTCGTTGCGTTCGCCCAACAGAACGGCAACCTGTATGGGCAGACGATCGCCTTCTTCGTCATGGTTGTTGCGGCCGCTGAGGTCGTCGTGGGGCTCGCGATCATCGTGACCATCTACCGCACCCGCCGCTCGGCTTCGGTCGACGAACCTAGCTTGCTGAAGTACTAGGGGGCGGCGAAATGAACTTGACTCAGACATTTGCATCCGTTGTTGCATCGAGCCAGATTGATGCCAACAACATCGAGCCCACCGTGAACAACCCGGCGGTTGCCACAGGTGCGTTCTCCTACATGTGGCTTCTCCTCGCTCTGCCTTTGCTTGGAGCCGCCCTGCTGCTGATCGGCGGCAAGCGCACCGACAAGTGGGGCCCGTACTTCGCGATCGCGATGTCATGTGGCGCCTTTGTCGTCGGCGCGATCATGTACCTCAAGATGCTAGGACTTCCGGCGAACGATCGACCCGTCAATCTCCATATCTGGGACTGGGTCATAGTCGGCAGGTTCCAAGCTCCACTTGGAATGCAGCTTGATCAGCTGTCCATCGTCTTCGTGCTCCTCATTACCTTCGTGGGATCACTGATCCACATTTACTCACTCGGGTACATGAAGCACGACCCGGAAAAGCGGAAGTTCTTCGCTTACCTGAACTTGTTCGTTGCGGCGATGTTGTTGCTCGTCACAGCGGACAGCTACTTGCTGCTGTACGTCGGCTGGGAAGGCGTCGGTCTGGCGTCGTACCTGCTGATCGGTTTCTGGATGTACAAGCCGACCGCCGCCACAGCAGCCAAGAAGGCCTTCGTCGTCAACCGCGTTGGTGACGTCGGACTGTCGATCGCGATCATGCTCATGTTCGTGACTTTCGGGTCCGTCACCTTCCCTGGCGTTCTGAACAACGCCGCCGAAGGCAATCCCACAACGATGACGTGGATCGGCCTCATGCTGCTGCTCGCAGCTTGCGGTAAGTCCGCCCAGTTCCCGTTGCAGTCATGGCTGCTCGACGCGATGGAAGGTCCGACGCCTGTCTCGGCGCTCATCCATGCGGCAACCATGGTGACCGCGGGCGTGTACCTCATCGTCCGAAGCGGGCCAATATTCGACGCCACCCCGACAGCGAGAACTGTCGTCATGATCGTCGGAGCTATCACGTTGATGTTTGGTGCAATCATCGGTTGCGCGAAGGATGACATCAAGAAAGCTCTGGCTGGCTCCACGATGAGTCAGATCGGATACATGATCCTGGCGGCAGGTCTCGGACCAGTCGGATACGTCTTCGCGATCTTCCACCTTGTGACCCACGGCTTCTTCAAGGCCAACATGTTCCTTGGCGCCGGGTCTGTCATGCACGGGATGAACGACCAACTCGACATGCGCAGATTCGGGGCACTGCGAAAAGTCATGGTCATCACCTTCATCACCTTCAGCTGTGGCTGGCTGGCGATCATGGGTGTCCCACCGTTCGCTGGCTTCTACTCCAAAGACAAGATCATCGAGGCCGCGTTCGGCGTGAACTGGATCGTCGGCGCTGTGGCGCTGCTCGGCGCTGGAATCACGGCGTTCTACATGACTCGACTGTGGACGATGACGTTCACTGGCAAGAGTCGCTGGACCGAGGACAACAAGCATCCGCACGAGTCTTCTTCGGTCATGTGGATCCCGATGGCGATCCTCGCGTTCCTTTCTGTGGTCGCGGGATTCATGCTCGCCGGAGCGATCGAAACCTGGCTGGCTCCAGTCACTGGGTTCGAGGAAACCGAACTCGCTGTGAGTTCGCTGGTGATGGAGGCCGCGAGCCTCGCACTGGTGATCATCGGTGCCACCATCGCGTATCTGCAGTACCGCCGCGATGTTCCGCTGGTTGCCCCACAGCACGTATCACCGCTGACAGTTGCCGCTCGCCACGACCTCTATGGCGACGCCTTCAACGAAGAAGTCTTCATGCGCCCCGGCCAGTGGCTGACTCGCTCACTGGTGTTCTTCGACAATCGTGGAATTGATGGTCTGGTGAATGGGATTGCTGCTGCACTCGGCGGCTTGTCGGGTCGGATGCGTCGGATCCAAACAGGATTTGCTCGCTCCTACGCCCTGTCCATGCTGGGAGGCGCGGTCCTTGTGATCGCTGCCCTGATTCTGGTGAGGACGTGACCGATATGTCGTTCCCATGGCTCACCACAATTGGTGTCATCCCGCTTATTGGCGCCTTTGTCATCATGCTGTTGCCGAAGGCATCAAACGAACTCGCCAAGCGCTTGGCCGTGGTCTTCAGCGTTATCCCGCTGATTCTCGTGATCGCGATGGCGCTGCAATTTGATGCAGACTCAACTGCGGAATTCCAGTTTGTGGAATCCCACTCCTGGATTCGCAGCTTCGGCATCTCGTATTCGGTCGGAGTAGACGGAATCTCGCTCGTCCTGATCGCGCTGTCGGTAATTCTTGTGCCGCTGGTCATCCTGGCCGCGTGGAATGACGCCGACGACGCGATGGGCAGCGTCAAGGGTTACTTCGCACTGCTGCTGATCCTCGAGACATTCATGGTCGGCGTATTCGCAGCGACAGACGTGTTCCTGTTCTACGTCTTCTTCGAGGCAATGCTGATCCCGGTGTACTTCCTGATCGGCCGCTACGGCGGACCTGGACGCCAGTACGCGGCAGTCAAGTTCCTGCTCTACAGCTTGGTCGGCGGACTGCTCATGTTGGCCGCACTCATCGGCCTCTATGTCGTCAGCGCCCAAGAACTGGGAACCGGAACGTTCGACTTCACGACCCTGACGAACCTGAACATCGATCCAGGCACTCAGAAGCTGCTGTTCCTCGGCTTCTTCATTGCCTTCGCGATAAAGGCTCCATTGGTGCCATTCCACACGTGGTTACCTGATGCGGCGGCAGCGTCGACTCCTGGCACGGCTGTGCTCCTCGTCGGTGTGCTCGACAAAGTCGGTACCTTCGGAATGATCAAGCTTTGCCTACCGATCTTCCCGGCGGCCTCGGCGTTCTATGCACCGGTGATCATCGTGTTGTGTGTCGTCGGAATCCTCTACGGCGCGTTGTTGGCAATTGGTCAGACCGACCTCAAGCGACTTATCGCCTACACCTCGATCTCGCACTTCGGTTTCATCGGTCTCGGAATCTTCGCGATGACAACCCAGGGGCAGTCAGGTTCGACGTTCTACATGTTGAACCACGGCTTCTCGACTGGCGCGTTGTTCCTGATCGCAGGCTTCTTGATGACACGGCGCGGATCGCGACTCGTCGCTGACTACGGAGGCGTCTACCGGGTTGCCCCCGTGCTGGCCGGTCTGTTCCTGATCGCTGGCCTGAGTTCGCTGTCGCTGCCAGGTCTGAGCAGCTTCGTCAGCGAGTTCCTCGTGCTGGTCGGAACCTTCGAGAAGTACACAGTGGCCGCAGTCATTGCGACGCTCGGAATCGTCCTGGCCGCGATCTACATCCTGTACTTGTACCAGCGCACGATGACCGGACCGGTCAAAGCGGGCTGCGAGAAGATGACCGACATCAAGGGCCGCGAGGCATTGGCGATCATTCCGATGTTGGTGCTCCTGGTAGCGCTTGGTGTCTACCCGAAGCCGGTTCTCGACGTGATCAACCCTGCTGTCGACCGAGTCATGTTGCAGACAGGTCAACGAGACCCTGAACCTGCGGTGAAACCGCTCGCTGAATCAGGACCTGCCAAGCAAGAAGCGCAAAGAGTTGTTGGCACGGTTGAGGGAGGTGCCCGATGATTCAGTTACTTGGGGCAGCCGCCAATCAAACGTTTGAAATGCCGTCGATCGATTACCACCAGATCGCGCCAATCCTGGTTGTGCTGGGGATGGCTGTTGTGTCGGTGCTCGTGGAGGCATTTGTTCCGCGCGAAGCACGCCGCAATGTCCAGTTGGTCCTGACGTTCGCAACCTTGATCGTCGCCTTCATCCTGGTCGTTTCGCTGGCCGGTCAGCGTGCATTGGCAGCTGCCGGTGCCGTTGCGGTCGACGGACCTTCATTGTTCCTGCAAGGCAGCCTGCTGATCCTTGCGATCATGGCCGCTTTGCTGGTGGCTGAAAAGGGAGTTGACTCGGCCGGGGACGCTTTCGCCGCGCGAGCCAACGCACTGCCAGGCAGCGTCGATGAACGAGAGTTCACCAAGCGCGGTTGGTTGACCACTGAGATTTGGCCACTGTTCCTGTTCAGTGTCGGTGGCATGTTGCTCTTCGTTACAGGCAGCGATTTGCTGATCCTGTTCGTCGGGCTCGAAATCATGTCGCTGCCGCTCTACCTGCTAGCCGGCATGGCTCGACGTCGTCGTCTGCTCAGCCAAGAAGCTGCGATGAAGTACTTCCTGCTTGGAGCCTTCAGCTCAGGTTTCTTCCTTTACGGAGCAGCGATGCTCTACGGCTTTGCAGGGACTGTTGACCTTGGCGGAATCGCTGATGCAGTTAACGCCAACGCCGGTCAGAACGGCTTGCTGATTGCAGGCATGGCACTCATTTCGGTGGGCCTGTTCTTTAAGGTCGCGGCTGTGCCGTTCCATCAGTGGGCGCCAGACGTCTACCAGGGTTCGCCAACGTCGATCACCAGCTTCATGGCTGCGTGTGTGAAGCTCGCCGCGTTCGGCGCCATGCTTCGCATCATGTACGTCGCGCTTGGTGGCCTGCGTTGGGATTGGCGCCCCATGTTCTGGGTGATTGCAATCCTGACGATGTTCGTGGGCGTGATCATCGCGTTGACGCAAACCGACGTGAAGCGGATGCTCGCGTACTCGTCCATCGCACATGCTGGGTTCCTCTTGATCGCCGTCATCGCGACCAACGAGCAGGGCATTGGTGGAGCGATGTTCTACCTGCTCGCCTACGGCGTCGCAACGATCGGTGCATTCGGGGTGGTTTCGCTCGTTCGAGACTCCACCGGCGAGGCAACGCACCTGTCGTCCTGGGCTGGCCTCGGTAAGCGGTCCCCTTGGGTTGCTGGCGCCTTCACCATCTTCCTATTGAGCTTCGCGGGCATCCCGCTAACTGCTGGATTCATTGGGAAGTTTGCGGTGTTTGAAGCGGGTGTCGCCGGCGGCGCCGGATGGCTTGTTGTCGTCGCGGTGATCGCCAGCGCAATCGCGGTGTTCTTCTACGGTCGTGTCATCGTGATCATGTTCTTCACGGAGCCGCAGGCTGACGGTCCGACGGTCGTCATCCCGAGCTCGTTCACCGCGATCGCGATCGCGGCTGGACTGGCACTGACGATCGTTCTGGGAATCATCCCCCAGCCGTTCCTTGATCTGGCTGAAAAGGCATCGATCTTCGTTCGCTAGCTGGTCTAAGACATACTGGAGCAGTGGTGAGCGCAGTCAACAGTTACGACCTCGGTGACGAGCGCCTCAACGCAGATATCGCAGCCGGTCTCGCCGACGTCGAAGTGCGCCTTGCTCAAGCCGTCAAGAGTGACGATGACTTCATTTCCGCTGCTGCCAAACATCTCGTTGACGCCGGGGGCAAGAGGTTCCGGCCATTGCTCGCTGTGCTGGCTGCGAACCTCGGCGATCCGGGTGCTCCTGGGGTAACCGACTCTGCCGTCGTCGTGGAACTCACCCACCTCGCAACCCTCTACCACGATGACGTGATGGATGAAGCTCCTCGTCGGAGAGGCACAGACTCAGCCAACGCGAGGTGGGGAAATACCGTCGCGATCTTGACCGGAGACTTCCTTTTCGCGCGGGCCTCGGACATGCTGGCCGATCTTGGTCCTGAGGCCGTGCGGATCCAAGCGCGCACGTTCGAACGGCTGGTCACGGGGCAGATCCACGAGACGGTCGGTCCGGTTCCTGGAGAAGATCCAGTCGAACATCACCTGCAGGTTCTTGCGGACAAGACGGGATCCTTGATCGCCACCTCTGGTCGATTCGGGGCGATGTTCGCCGGTTGCGACGACGCGACGATCGAAGTTATGACGCGGTACGGCGAACGGATCGGCGTCGCGTTCCAGCTTGCCGACGACCTCGTCGACGTCGCCAGTGACGGCGATACCTCGGGGAAGACGCAGGGAACGGACTTGCGCGAAGGAATTCAAACACTTCCC
This sequence comes from Candidatus Nanopelagicales bacterium, assembly GCA_030157755.1. Taxonomy (GTDB): domain Bacteria; phylum Actinomycetota; class Actinomycetes; order S36-B12; family UBA10799; genus UBA10799. The sequence continues at coordinate 19,249 of JAOAUD010000148.1, read as the reverse complement.
GCATTGATCGCAATGCGCTCGACTGACCCAGCTGATGCTCGATTGCAGGACCTGCTGTCACGCCCGCTTCCCGACGACGCAGAGCACATCGAAGCCATCGAACTACTTGCTCAACACCCAGCTTTCGAAGAGGCTCGCGCGGTTGCCCGGAGTTGGGCCGACGACGCCCGCGAATCCATCTCAGTGCTGGACGAGGGACCGGTACGCGGCGCGCTTGAGGCATTGTGCGACTACGTGGTCACCCGCACCGGCTAGACGTCATGAGGACTGCACGTTCCCGAGATGGGTACGAGTCAGAATCTTCCGCAGATGCCCTGAGTTTGGGCACTTATGCGGGTGCGACCAATTCGTTCCAGGTTCTTACGCCGATTTCCTGGCTGACCATAGAGCGTTCGAAGGCCCGGTCTATCAGTGGATTGCGGATACCCACGCCGCGATCACCATTGCGCTGACGAAGGCGACTAGCCAGCACGTAACGTTCAACTGCTGCCGATCTGCGTGCGAATCCAGTCGCCGTACCTGCCGCCAACGGACTGCCAGTCATCGTTCTGCCCGGCGATACCGCACGTCTCATTGTTGAGCCCTCGTAGAGTGCCCGCGACGTATGGCGTCGACAACGGCGTCCCGTCGGAGGCAAAGCCTTTCTGCGCCCAGACATACGGTGCCCCGCTGTCGAACATGCAGGTGCCAGATCCTTGGTTGCCCGGCCGTCCACCACAGAACACGCCGTCTTCGCCGCCCTCGCACGTGGCATTGTCAGCCGTGACTTCCGGAGTCCAGTCAAGAGTCTTGGCAGCGCGCTTACTTTGACCATTGGTTCCCCATCCGAGGGTAATGGCAGATGCCCCGACCTGGAACGGCGCTCTTTCATCCGCTGCGATCACCGCCAATGGCACGACCGATACGGGCCGGTCAAGCTGAATCAACGCGAGGTCGACATTGTCGTCCGGGTAGTCGACGAAGTCGCGCACATCAACGAGTTCCCCACCCTGAGTTCGATCAACAGAGCCAACGCGGACCTGCCACCGCTCAGGGTTATCGGTCAGCGCGTTGCCATGGCAGTGCTTGCCTGTCAACACCCAGGTTGGCGCGATCAGCGCTCCACCGCAGGGTGCCCCGTCACCGAGTTGGGTTGATGCCATCCAAGGAAACTGGCCAGGTTGGGCCGGTTCACCGTTGACAGTGCCCACGGGGGCGCCGGCAGTCGGGCCTGCACCAACATTGCCACTCCCGCAGGCGGCTAGTGCGACGACGCTGATGATCGCGGCGCAGGTGCCGACAAGACGCTTCATCTGTTGGAATTCACCTTGCCTCGTCACCATCCGAGCAGCTTTGCTGCCAGGTCCGTCATGACCTCCGTAGCGCCGCCACCGATGCCAATAATGCGCGCATCACGGTAATGGCGTTCTACTTCGGTGCCGCGCATGTAGCCGAGGCCACCGTGTAGCTGGACCGCGCGGTCAACGACCCAGTTGCAGGCCTCGACGGCTGTGTTCTTCGCGAGGACAGCTTCAAGGAGAACGGCTTCGCCTGCGGCGTGCCGAATTGCGACGTTGCGCGCGTAGACCCGAGCGACGTCCGTTCTGCGAATCATCTCGACGAGGTCGTGGCGGACAACCTGACGGGAAATCAGTGGCCGTCCGAACGTCTGACGCTGTTGTGTCCACTCAACTGTGAGGTCGATGCAACGTTGAGCAGTCGCATACGCAAGGGTCGCAAGAGACAGGCGTTCGACTGCAAAGTGGCGGGATAGCGATGCGAATCCACCACCCGGTTCAGGTGTCAGCAGGGCATGCGATGGAACCCGAAGGTCAACAAACGCCAGCTCGGCGGTGTCGCTGCAATCCCAGCCCATCTTCCGAAGTTTTCGAGTGACCTCGAATCCGGGCAGCGAAGTATCCACCGCGAACAGGCTGACGCCCGATGCACCCGAGTCAGCAGTGCGCGCCGCGACCACGACGACATCAGCGCGCACCCCCGAGGTGATGTAGGTCTTGGCGCCGTTGATGATCCAGTCATCGCCATCGGGGATTGCTCGCGTGCGAAGGTGAACCACGTCAGAACCACCGTCGGGCTCCGTGACACCGAGCGCGGCGATCTTGTCACCCGCGAGCACGGGGCGAATGTTTTCGTCGAGCAGCCAATCCGCACCGACGTCATCGCCCGCGACTTGGCGGCGATTCGCTGCGTCGATCATGTGGGGGATCGCGATGCCGTGACTAAACAGTGAGGCGAATGCTCCGCCAGAGGCTCCGGCGCCCAGCAAGCTCTCAGTCAGGACAGTGACGTCAATGCTGTCGCCACCGGATCCGCCCACCTCCTCGGCGTAGCCGATGCCCAAAAGCCCTGCATCGCCGAGTGCCTTGTGGACTTCGCGTGGGATCAGTTCAGCGTCTTCCCAGTCATTGAGGTTCGGCGCGATTTCCTTCGCGGTGAAATCGGCCGTCAACGCCGCGAGAGCCCGTCTCTCGTCCGTTGAGAATGGATCGTTGGTCATGACTGAGAACGTACTCGGGAATCGCGGGGCCGAGCGTCCACTTGACCCAACCTGACGAGGGCGTCAAGTTCGAGTTCAGAAGTTCCAGACCTCGACCGCCAGCGCAGCTGGCACTCCTACCGCGAAGCCCGTCTGTTCTAGGAATCCTCGAAGGAATTCGGGATCTGCCATCGGGTGTTCGCCAAGGCCTTCGAGGTAGGCGCGATGTTCGGACAACGAAGCGACGGCGAGGTCAACTCCAGCAGATACGTCGATCGCGTGGGTCGACTCAGGTGACCCGGCGACGAAGGCGCGCTTGACGCTGTGAGGTTCTGTTCCGGGAAAAATCCAGCGGTTCCCAGCATCCGCGATCGCATCGAGTGCGGCGCGACCGACGGCCTGGTGGTCGGCACTGTTGCGTGCCCCGGGGCCCCAATTCTCGCGATGGTTGAACAGCAGGACTGTGTCGGGCCGATGGCGCCGAATGGCTTCGGCGATGTCGCGGCGCAACGCGATGCTGTACTCGATCACCCCGTCCGGATAGTCGAGGAACTCGACCACGTCTACGCCTAGGACTGCAGCGCCTGCGCGTTGTTCGGCCTCGCGCAGTGGTGCCGCATCAGCGGGATCGATCGCGTCGATTCCTGCTTCACCCCGAGTTGCAAGCAGGTAGCGGCAGTCGGCGCCGTTGGCGGACCACTGCGCGACCGCTGCGGCCGCTCCGTACTCAATGTCGTCGGGGTGAGCAACGACGGCCAGTACACGCGCTGGGGCAACCTCAAGCAGTTCCATCCGCCTAGGCTACGCCGAGCCCCTGCAATGGGTGGAGTTGTGGTTGTTGGAAGGCAGCTAACCGCCACGTTGCTGGGCGAAACGGGGTGCCGACTAGTCGATCGTCCAGGTGTCTGAGCCCTTGAGCAGAGACTGCAGGTCACCGACCCCATTTTCGGCCGCGATGGTCATCTGCTCTGCCATCAGGCGGTCGTAGCTTGGGCGCTCAACGTGGCGCAGCACACCGATCGGCGTGTGGTGCAGAGTCTCAGGGTCCGACAAGCGCGTGAGCGCAAAGGCCGTCGTCGTGTCGGATGAATGAGCATCGTGGGTGACGATCTCGCTGGCGTCCACCGAGTCGGTCGGCACGATCTTCAGCCCGCCGTGAGCATTGCGCACAACTGCGTGCTGTCCTTCGGCGCCGAACACGATCGGTTCACCATCAACAAGGCGAATCAACTCGTCGTCGCGGCTATCGGCATCCTTGAGAAGGTCGAATGCGCCGTCGTTGAAGATGTTGCAGTTCTGGTAGATCTCAACCAACGCTGAGCCCTCATGCTCGGCAGCTGCGCGCAGCACGTCCGTGAGGTGCTTACGGTCGGAATCGATCGTCCGGGCGACGAAGGTTGCCTCTGCACCCAAGGCCAACGACAGCGGATTGAACGGGTAGTCGAGTGAACCCATCGGGGTCGACTTCGTGATCTTGCCGATCTCGGATGTCGGCGAGTACTGCCCCTTGGTGAGCCCGTAGATACGGTTGTTGAATAGCAGGATTTTCAGGTTGACATTGCGACGCAGAGCGTGGATCAGATGGTTACCACCGATGGACAGCGCGTCTCCGTCACCCGTCACGACCCACACCGAGAGGTCTGGTCGTGACGTCGCCAGGCCGGTGGCGATTGTTGGTGCACGCCCGTGGATTGAGTGCATTCCGTAGGTCGTGAGGTAGTACGGGAATCGGGACGAACACCCAATGCCTGATACGAAGCAGATGTTTTCCTTGGGAATTCCGAGTTCCGGCAGGAACGACTGGACTGCAGCCAGAATTGCGTAGTCGCCGCAGCCGGGGCACCAGCGGACCTCTTGGTCGCTCTTGAAGTCCTTCGCCTTCAGTGCGATGGGGACGGCGGTATCAGACATTGGAAATCACGTCCTTGATGACGGCTTCGAGTTCGTGCGACTTGAACGGCATTCCACGGACTTGGTTGTAGCTGATGGCGTCGACCAAGAACTTCGCGCGCAGCAACATGCAGAGCTGCCCAAGGTTCATTTCCGGAACGATCACGCGGTCGTACCGCTTCAAGATGTCGCCGGTGTTGGCAGGGAACGGATTGAGGTGCCGTAGGTGTGCCTGCGCAACCTTTCCGCCACCGTCACGGACGAGCCGACAGGCTGCCCCGATGGGCCCGAAGGTCGAACCCCAGCCGATGACCAACACCTTCGCGTCGCCGGTCGGATCGTCGACCTCGAGGTCTGGAATCGTCTTGGCGATGCCGTCGACCTTCGCCTGGCGCAGCCGGACCATCTTGTCGTGGTTGTCGGGGTCATACGAGATGTGGCCAGTGATGTCGGCCTTCTCAATGCCACCGATGCGGTGCTCGAGTCCTGGGGTTCCAGGGATCGCCCACGGTCGAGCGAGCGTTTCCGGGTCACGCGCGAACGGCATGAACTCAGTCGATCCGTCCTCGTTCGTCCAGTTGTTTTCAGTCGTGAACGTGACCGTCAAATCTGGCAGTTCGCTGACGTTGGGGACTTGCCACGGTTCGGAACCGTTCGCCAGGTAGCCGTCCGATAGCAGGAATACCGGCGTCCGGTACGTGGTAGCGATCCGAGCAGCCTCCAGGGCGGCGTCGAAGCAGTCGGACGGTGACTGCGGCGCAATGATCGGAACGGGTGCTTCGCCGTTGCGTCCGAACATGGCCTGCAACAAGTCTGCCTGTTCGGTCTTGGTGGGCAGCCCGGTCGATGGGCCACCGCGCTGCACGTCAACAACTATCAGTGGCAATTCAAGCGCTACCGCTAGACCGATCGCTTCGGACTTCAATGCGACCCCAGGGCCTGACGTTGTTGTCACACCGAGCGAACCGCCGTATGAAGCACCGATCGCCGCACCGATACCGGCGATTTCGTCTTCGGCCTGGAATGTGCGCACGCCAAATTTCTTGTGCTTGCTCAGTTCATGCAGGATGTCGCTGGCTGGAGTGATCGGGTAGGTGCCGAGATATACCGGCAACTTGGTTTGTTGACCCGCCGCCACTAGGCCATACGCGAGAGCGAGGTTTCCGCTGATGTTGCGGTAGGTGCCTTCGGCAAGTGGGGCCGGCTTGATCTCGTAGCGAACCGAGAAGTCTTCAGTCGTTTCGCCGTAGTTCCAGCCAGCCTGTAGCGCCGCCAGGTTCGCCTTGAGGATCTCCGGCTTACGTTCAAACTTCTCGTGCAGAAAGCGCTCGGTGCCATCGGTGGGCCGCTCGTAGAGCCACGACAGCAGGCCGAGGGCGAACATGTTCTTCGCGCGCTCCGCCTCTTTTTTGGTCAGGTCGAAGTCCTTCAATGACTGGACTGTCAAAGAAGTCAGCGCGATGGGATGCACGTTGTAGGACTCGAGGGACCCGTCTTCGATTGGGTTGTCGGCATAGCCGACCTTCGACAGATTCCGACTGGTGAACTCATCTGTGTTGACGATGAGATCGCCGCCGCGTGGCAGATCCTTGAGGTTCGCCTTGAGAGCCGCCGGATTCATCGCTACGAGTACGTTGGGAGCGTCGCCGGGGGTCATGATGTCGTGATCCGCAAAGTGGAGCTGGAACGCAGATACGCCAGGCAAAGTCCCTGCTGGTGCGCGGATCTCTGCGGGGAAGTCAGGCAGTGTGGAGAGGTCGTTACCGAACGTCGCCGTCTCAGCGGTGAAGCGGTCGCCAGTCAACTGCATGCCATCGCCGCTGTCCCCGGCAAATCGGATGATCACCTGGTCAAGCTGAACAGTCTCTTTGGGCACGCCTAATAGTGTCCGTCAGGTTGCGTAATTCCAAACGCGCGGGGTGCGTGGCGGGTAGGTATCAGGCGTAATGTTGCCCGCGTGGGTATGTCTGTCACCGAGTTGAATCTCGCATGCTGCGCCGTGGAGGCTGCCGAAGGGGTTCATCTCTGGCGAGTAAAACCGGAATTCGTGGCTGCTGCCTTGGCCGTGGAACCCACGCTGCACGTTCTGGTGGTCGCTGGAACCGTGACGAAGGCCAATGCGGACCTTGTTCGCCGGTCTTACGAGGAATTGCCCACTCCGCGAGCCGTCGTCGCGTTCGGTGTGTGCACGATTTCCGGTGGACCGTATTGGGATTCATATTCAGTCGTTCCGGGAATCGCGGACCTCATCCCAGTAGACGTCATGGTTCCCGGCTGCCCACCTCAACCTCAGGATGTTGCTGAGGCACTGAATTCACTTGCGCTCCGGGTCAACGCATGATCTTGCCCGAAACAACAACCGTTGCTGCTGACGAATGGGTCTCACAACACCGCTACCTGCGTGATTCAGGCCTACGCTTCTTCGACCTGCTGGTTGCTGTAGATCTCGGCGACCAGGTTACGGAGGTTGTGACTCATGTCATGTCCGCTGATGCGACAAGGCGGGCCATGTCGCGGATTGAAGTCCGGCGAGAGGAACGCATTCCATCGTTGGTGGAGGTGTTCCCGGCGGCTGCCTGGCATGAGCGTGAGGCGCACGACGAGAACGGTGTCGAATTCGCTGGGAATGGCGATCTTCGGGTGCTGATCACTGCCGCTGACCCACCGCCGTTGCAGCGCAGCGCAGCGCTCGAGCCACGGGTCGACAAAGCGTGGCCTGGCCTCTACGAACCGGGTGCCGTTAGCGGAGCGACGCGTCGCCGCCGACCCAAGCCGGTGCCAGGAGTAAACGAAGAGTGGATCAATGGAGGCCGACAATGACCGCGGGTGCGCCACGTCGGCGTCGGGGGTCCATTGAGCTTGACGCGGCGAAGTGCACTAGCTGCATGATCTGCGTTCGTGAATGCCCGGTGTGGTGCATCGAACTAGTGGCTGACAAGACGCACGATCCGAACGCTGGCCCGCGCGGAAGATCGACGCTGGAGTTGACCGACTTCCGCATCGACTACGGCCTGTGCATGGATTGCGGCATCTGCATCGACGTCTGCCCCACGGATGCGCTTGCCTGGCTGCCCGTCAGTGTGAGCTCGGCCGCCGCTGCGTCGACCCTCAACACTGACTTGGTCTAGTCGCCGAATCGGCCGCTTGCTGCCAACGCATCGAGCATCGGGAGATCGGGACGCAGCCATGCCACGTCGGCCCACTCGTGCCTGCCTAGCCAGCGGACTTCATCGTGGGCAACGCCTGCGGTTGGTTTCCCGGTGGTCACCTGAGCGAGCCACAGCCGGATCTCGATTCCGTCCGCGGCCGGCCACGAAGCTGCTTCTTCGTTGATGATCTCGGGGCCTAGTAGGACGCTCACCTCAAGCTCTTCACCGAGTTCCCGATGCAGAGCTGCCATGGGTTCCTCGCCTGGTTCGACTTTGCCGCCTGGGAATTCCCACAGACCTGCGTACTTCGACGGCGCCGACCGCCTTGCGGCCAGCAAGTGTCTGGGTGCGTCCAAGTCGTCGACGATGGCCGCAGCCACTACCAGTTGGGAGTTCATGGCTTCAGGTGCTAGCGATAGTTGACGAACTGGACCGCAAAATCCAGGTCCGCCTCGCGCAGTTGTTGCTGAACGGCCTGCAGATCGTCGCGGGACTTCGAGGAAACTCGCAATTCGTCGCCTTGAATCTGCACCTTGACACCCTTGGGGCCGTCGTCGCGGATCATCTTGCCGAGTTTCTTGGCTTGTTCCTGAGTGATCCCGGCCTGGAATCTCGCCGAAATCTTGCTCTCCTTCCCAGATAGCCTTGGTTCGTCGACTTCGAGAGCCTTGAGAGAGATCTTGCGCTTGACGAGCTTGTCTCTGAATACCTCGAGAGCGGCGCTGACGCGCTCTTCGGTGTTGGCCGTCAATTCGACACCGAGCTCGCCATTCCATTCGATCTGTGCGCCCGTATTCCGGAAGTCGAAGCGTTGGGAGAGCTCCTTGGCGGCTTGATTGAGGGCGTTGTCAACTTCCTGTCGATCAACCTTGCTGACGATGTCGAAACTGCTATCGGCCACGGTGTTCTCCTTCGTGTGACATTCGGACGTTGGGCATAGCCAACCATGGCGTTGTGCACGGCGCAGCAAGTGTCTGTATCCTGACAGCCGCCTACTGGCGAAATTGGCGGGTTGCCCGAGCGGCCAATGGGAGCGGACTGTAAATCCGTCGCGAAAGCTTCGAAGGTTCGAATCCTTCACCCGCCACCGAACTGAAGCCCTGGACCCTTGGTCCGGGGCTTCAGCGGTTCGTTGACCAGTTTGGCCCATCCTGAGGACTTCCGTGAGGGCCCGGAACGGGACTAACGTGGGCACATGTTGTCAGTGTTTTGTTCCCCCGCTCGTTACGTCCAGGGCCGCGATGCCACAGCGAGTCTCGGAGAGCAGATCGCCCATCTGGGGCTGTCTGGGCCGGCCTTGATAGTTGCTAGCGCCTCGGTCACGGCAATGCTGAAAGATCATTGGCAAGCGGGCCTCACACCGCATGGCATCGACTTCACCGTTCACCAGTTCGGCGGGGAGTGTTCGCAGCTCGAGATAGATTCCGGCATCGAGGCTGCGAGAAACGCCGGGTCAGCGCTGGTCATCGGGGCTGGTGGTGGGAAGGCGCTCGACACTGCGCGGGCGATCTCAAGTGAGCTCGGCCTGCCCATCGTGAACTGTCCGACTCTCGCGTCGAGTGACGCCCCCTGCAGTGCGCTATCTGTGGCGTATACCCCGGATGGAGTATTCGAAAGGCTCATTTTCTATCCGCGGAACCCGGACCTGGTTTTGGTCGATACGTCTGTGGTTGCGCAGGCTCCGCGCAGGTTCTTGGTGTCGGGGATGGGCGATGCCCTCGCAACATGGTATGAGGCGCGAACGGTGATTGAGGCGCGAAGTCCGAACCAACTTGGGGGAGCAACAACAATGGCGGCGCAGGCGTTGGCCAAGCTGTGTTGCGAGACGCTCTACGCCGATGGCTTGGACGCCGCGACGGCGGTTGATGCCAATGCGGTGACACCCGCGCTGGACCGCATCGTCGAGGCGAACACGCTGCTGTCGGGGTTGGGATTCGAATCCGGAGGACTAGCGATCGCGCACTCGGTGCACAACGGGCTGACGGCGGCGCCACCGACTCACGATTATCTGCACGGCGAGAAGGTTGCCTTCGGACTTCTTGTGCAGTTAGTGGTCGAAGGAAGGCCTGCGGAGGAGTTCGAGCAGGTCCGAGCCTTCTGTCGAGCCGTTGGTTTGCCTACCCGCTTGGTGGATCTCGGGCTCGGTGACATCGATGAAGAAACGATCTTTCGCATTGCCGAACTCACCGTCGCGCCAGGCGAAACTGCGCACCACGAACCCTTCCCGGTGACTGCCGACCTGATTGCCGATGGGATCAAGGCGGCAGACGGTCTCGCTTCCCGGCGCTGAGTTCACGCCCGCTGTCCGTTGGGGGTGCGCAGGCGGCGCTCGGTTTTATTTGGACACGTGCCGAAATACCTGCTGAAATGGGCTGAGCCAACTAGTTGCCCACATGGAGAGCGCGATGCCGAAAGTTGTTGATCACGAGGAGCGTCGACAGGCGATAGTCAATGGCATGTGGAAGATCGTTCAGCGGGACGGTTTCCAGGCGGTGTCGGTCCGTTCCGTGGCGGCCGAGGTCGGGTTGTCCAAGAGCACGATTGCCCACTACTTCGGGAGTCAGGACCAGATCCTCGCTTTGGCCGTTGCTCAGCAGATAGAGGCCACGACGGAGGAATTGAACTCACTCGACGTTTCGAAGTGCACACCGGCGGTGGCGTTGCGGGCGATGCAGCTGGCAATCCCCACCACTGCGCGGCAGCGGCGGCAATCACAGGTCTGGCTCGCGCTTCTTGAACAACACGGGACAAGTCCAGAGATTTCACAGACCCTGACGGACCTCAATCGGGAAGTTCGATCAGGGGTGCGCACAGTGCTCGCGGCCCTTGCAGCGAATGGCTTTGTCGCGGCCTCACGCGACCTCGACGAGGAAGCTGCGAAGTTCCACGCAGTTATAGACGGGCTGTCACTGCAGAGCCTCACAGACCCCAAGACAGCTCCGCCAGCTCTGGTCGAGCAGGTCATCACCGCGATGATTGCCGACTTGGGTCGCCCAGCAAAGTAGCGACCAGTTTGGCTGAACGAGGAGCGAATTAGTTCCGCCGAAACTATTTGCTTGCTTCTGGTTTATTTCGGACGGTGTCTGGGCAAACTCCCCTCATCGCAGCCGGTCACTCGGACCGGACAACAAGATAGGAGTTAGCGCATGACTGACATGAAGAACTTCACCCGCCGCATCGGGCTCGCTTCGGCCGCCATTGTTGGTTGTGCCGTTGTTGCAGGTGTCGCGGCTCCGGCCATGGCCGCCCCCGCCCCGGCCGCCCCCGCTGCCGCTATTGCTGCACCAGCAGCTGCCGCCGCCCCCGCTGCTGCCGCGGCACCCGCCGCGCAGGTTCGGGAAGTCAATGATCCGGTGAAATCGTTCCAGGGACGGGTCATCCTCAACGTTAAGAACACCACTGACCAGAACATCCACGTGACAATGAACGGAAAGTCGATCTCGGGAGTTGTCTCGAAGGACCTCGCACCTGGTGAGTCCCTACGCGCTGCAGGTCACACGCTGGCCTCAGGCCAGGACGTGAACGGCTCCATCAGGTACGCCAGCGGCTCAGTCGTCTACTTCTGGGGCTATAACCCTGAGTTCGGCTACCCGAGCGTCGGGTTTGGGGACGGACCCAACTGGCAGCGGTTCAGCGAGGACGAGACCCACAACTTCACCCAAGCGGGTCACGATTTCACGGTCAAGCGCACCAGCGACGTCACCGGTGGCAAGGATTTCCACATCAACGTGAAGTAATTGTCCCCGACACCCCCAGATGGCTGGCCACCTTTCCGGTGGTCAGCTATCTGGGCATTTCGGGCCGCGATGTGTTTCAGGTGGATCCGGGGTGCGCGTAACATCGGGACCCCTGTACCCTTGACAGTCGCGCTTGGAAAGCGTGAAAACCTGCCCCTTTAGCTCAGTCGGTAGAGCGTCTCCATGGTAAGGAGAAGGTCTACGGTTCGATTCCGTAAAGGGGCTCGATGAGGCGAAAGCCTCATAGCTTGGCGGGGTAGCTCAGCCTGGTAGAGCAAGCGGCTCATAATCGCTGTGTCGCCGGTTCAAGTCCGGCCCTCGCTACTCAACCGAAATACGCAACACACTACGAAAGGCACCGCCGTGGCCAAGGCGTCCGACGTTCGACCCAAGATCACGCTTGCATGCGCTGACTGCAAAGAACGCAACTACATCACCAAGAAGAACCGCCGCAACGACCCAGATCGCATCGAGCTGAACAAGTTCTGCCCGAGGTGCGGTAAGCACACCGCGCACAAAGAAACCCGCTAAGGGTTCTCCAGCCTTACCTCGCGAGGTATTGCCGCAGCCGTTCCGTGCTGCTCGCACTCGTCAACACGCTGTACCCAGACCCGCCCCATTAACGCTCGTTAATGGGGCGGGCAAACTGCGTTGTGGCCCATTGGGTAGCGTCTTGGCGATGGGCTTGTCGGCGGCACGTAGGTGCGTCTCACATCAGTGCGCACCTTCGCAATCGTTCGCTCTCGGCAACCTGCACCGAACACCGTTCGCGGTCGTTGAGCGAACAACTCAAATTGCGAGCAGGTCAACTTGGAAGAGGGAGTATCGAGTATGGGTCGGCTAGATGATCGAGTGGCAATCGTTACCGGCGGCGGTCGCGGGATTGGCCAAGCAACGTCGTTGAGGCTTGCTGCTGACGGGGCGTCAGTTGTGGTGAATGACATCGACGATGCTCCCGCCAACGAGACGGTCGCGCTCATTGAGGCCGCTGGTGGCAAGGCGATCGCGTGTGTTGCCAATACAGTCGAGATGGCTCAGGCGGAGCGACTCGTTCAGGCTGCCGTTGATGCCTACGGCAAGATCGACATCATCGTCAACAACGCAGGTGTGACCCGCGACAAGATGTTCCACGGCCTCGACGATGCCCAGTTCGACTTCGTCTTTGACGCCAACTTGAAGACCGGTTTCCACACGACACTCGCCGCGATGCCATACCTGCGTGAGGTCGCCAAGAAGGAGATCGCCGAGAACGGCAAGGTTGCGTACAACCGAAAGATTGTCTTCACCTCAAGTGTCGCTGCGCTTATGGGCAACCCTGGCCAGTACAACTACACCGCCGCCAAGGGTGCGGTCATCGCGACGACCAAGACGCTTGCTCGCGAACTAGGAGCATTCGGAATCAACGTCAATGCGGTTGCTCCAGGCTTCGTCGAGACGCGCCTGACGGCCGCGAAGGAGCCGGGCAAGGATCTTGGGATTCCCGAGGAAATGCGGCAGATGGCCAAGATGATGATTTCACTCGGACGGCTCGGTCAACCTGAGGACATCGCCAATGTCACGGCATTCTTGGTGTCGTCGGATTCGGACTTTGTCTCCGGCGTGACGATTCCCGTCACTGGCGGACAACTCGGAGGTATGTAGTTCATGGCGATCAATCGCGACTTCATCGGTCGCACTTACGAGTTTGAAACTCCCTATCAGGTGGGTCGCGAGAAGGTTCGCGAATTCGCCACGGCGATCGGTGATCAGAACCCGCTCTACCACAATGTTGAAGCCGCTCAGGCCGCCGGACACCGCGACCTGATTGCCCCTCCGACGTTTCCGTTTGTGATCACTTACCGGGCCATGATCGGCGCGATGGGGGATCCCGAGCTGAACCTCAACTACGCGATGGTGGTTCATGGTGAACAGAAATTCACCTACTCGCGTCCGCTATATGCCGGTGACGAGGTTGTGGTGGATTCGGTCGTAGCTGACATCTCTGTGATCGGTCGCAACGAGTTGTTGACGATGGAACAGCACGTCAAGACGCTCGACGGTGAACTGATCGTGACCACAAAGAACGTGACCGTTTCGCGCGGCACCGCACCGCAGGAGGGCTGATCGATGGCTGCAGCAGTTTCAGTTCCAAGCTTCGACTCGGTGAACGTTGGCGACAAGATCGGCCCGGCGACGTTCCCCATTCAACGCATCAACCTCGTCATGTATTGCGGGGCGTCTGGTGATTTCAACGTCATTCACTGGAATGAGCGCATCGCGACCGCAGTCGGACTCCCGAACGTGATTGCGCACGGGATGTTCACGATGGCGCAGGCAGCCCGGGTACTGACCGACTTCGTGGGTGATCCTTCCCGCGTTATCGACTACGGCGTTCGCTTCACCAAGCCTGTTCCCGTGCCCGACGACGACATCGGAACGGCTGTCGAAGTCACCGGGACCATCAGCGAGAAGCGCGACGACGGAACAATCGTCGTGGACCTCAACGCAACCGCAAACGGTGTTGATGTCTTGGGCAAGGCTCGCGGAATCGTCCGCTTGGGCGACTAACCACAGTCACAACTAACGGCCACCCTCGCATGAGAATGCCGGGGTGGCCGTTAGTCTGCCTAGGTGCCTGAAACATCCTCGGAGCTCGCCTCGAATGTCCGGTTAGCGCCGTACACGACGCTCCGAGTCGGAGGTCCTGCGAGGACCTTTCAAGAGGTCACGACTGATGCCGAATTCATCTCAGCCGTGGCGGGTGCAGATGATCGCGGATCCCCCGTGCTGTTGATCGCCGGTGGAAGCAACTTGGTAATTGGAGATGAAGGATTCCCAGGTCTGACGGTTCACGTGGCGACCCGCGGGGTCGACCTGGAACCCGCAGACGCGCCGGACGGCGTGCAAGTCTTGGCGCGCGTAGCCGCGGGTGAGAACTGGGACCACTTCGTCGCACAGATGGTTTCTGACGGCTACTCCGGAATTGAAACCCTCTCGGGAATCCCAGGTTCTGTCGGGGCGACGCCCGTGCAGAACGTTGGTGCATACGGCAACGAGGTTGCCGAGGTCATCGAATCAGTAGAGGTCTTCGATCGGCACACGCGCGAGGCGAAGCTCCTTGCCGCCGCAGACTGCGGTTTCGGCTACCGGTCAAGCATCTTCAAGAAGGACCCCACTCGCTGGTTGATCTTGGCCGTCACGTTCCGACTGGCGCAGCGCGCGGACTCTGTTCCGATTCGATATGCCGAACTTGCAAAGAACCTTGGTATTGCGCCGGGCGACTCAACGAAGCCGATTCAGGTTCGTCGAGCCGTGCTCAACGTCCGGCGCCACAAGGGCATGGTCTTGGACATTGATGACCATGATTCGTGGAGCGCCGGCTCGTTCTTCACCAACCCAATCGTTGCCCCGGACGTCGCGGCGTCTCTCCCCGGCGACGCTCCCCGTTGGCCGACCGATGACGGTCAGGTCAAGCTCAGTGCGGCCTGGCTGATCGAACAAGCGGGCTTCAGCCGCGGATGGTCGATCAGACCGGATGCACCGGCGTCACTGTCCCACAAACACACGTTGGCGATCACCAACCGTGGGCAAGCGTCGGCTGATGACGTAGTTGCAGTCGCGCGAAGCGTGCGCGACGGGGTGGAAGCCAGATTCGGCATCAGTCTGCATCCCGAACCAAGCCTCATCGGGTGCAGCATCTAACGCCGGATGCAAATGGCGGTCGACGAAGCGCCGACGTTGATCGCAGGAGCTAATCAGCCGTCTCGAGGAGCCCCTTGATGCGGTCCACGCCCTCCACCAGGTCGGCGTCGCTCAGCGCGTACGACAGCCGCAGGTAGCCATTGGTGCCGAACGCTTCGCCTGGAACCACGGCAACCTCGACCTCGTCCAGGATGACCCCAGCGAGATCTGCGGAACTGTTAATCACCGTGCCCTTGATCGACTTTCCGAACAGCCCCTTAACGCTTGGATACGCGTAGAACGCGCCCTGCGGTTCGGGGCAGCTCACGCCGGGAATCGAGTTGAGCATCTCGACGATGGTCAGGCGCCTGCGGTCAAACGCCGTCCGCATCTGGTCAACAGCGGACAAGTCACCGCTCACCGCCGCGAGGGCGGCAACCTGCGACACGTTCGCGACGTTCGAGGTGGCATGCGATTGCAGGTTCGTTGCGGCTTTCACGACGTCGGCAGGTCCGATCATCCAGCCCACACGCCAACCGGTCATGGCGTAGGTCTTGGCGACCCCGTTGACGACGACACAGGTGTCGGCGAGCTCAGGAACTTGGGTGACGATCGAGCTGAACTCGGCATCGCCGTAGACCAGGTGTTCGTAGATCTCGTCGGTAACGACCCAGATTCCGTGCTCGAGAGCCCATTCACCGATGGCCTTGACCTGTTCCGGCGGATACACCGCGCCGGTCGGGTTGGACGGCGAAACGAAGACCAGCAACTTCGTCTTCGGGGTCCGTGCGGCTTCGAGCTGCTCGATGCTGGCCAGGTAACCCGTTGATTCATCCGTGTCGACGATGACTGGGACTCCGCCAGCGAGACGGATGGATTCCGGGTAGGTGGTCCAGTAGGGCGCCGGAAGAATGGCTTCATCGCCCGGATCGAGCAAGGTGGCGAATGTGTTGTAAAGCGCTTGCTTGCCGCCGTTGGTGACGAGGACCTGGCCCGCTGCAACCTCGTAGCCCGAATCGCGCAGCGTCTTGGCTGCGATCGCCTCTTTCAGGGCAGGGATTCCGCCGGCGGGTGTGTAGCGGTGCCACTTGGGTTCGTAGCAGGCCGCCGCAGCAGCTTCGACGATGTAGTCAGGCGTCGGGAAGTCGGGCTCACCAGCGCCAAACCCGATGACGGGTCGCCCGGCGGCCTTGAGCGCCTTGGCCTTGGCATCCACCGCCAGAGTGGCAGATTCGGTAATTGATCCAATGCGAGCGGAGATCCGCGGAAGGCTCATGTGCTAATCCTTACCTACCTTGCTGAGTTGTGGAAGGTCGATTCCAACCAATTGGCAGCAGAACGGCCAGAGATTGACCCGGTGAGGGGCATGTCAAGGGCTCCTGGCGTAGACTGGCGGCTCCTTGGTGGCGTGTCACCTGGGCGTAGGCCAGCAGCGGTCTCGGGTACGAAAGTTCACCCGGTGTCCTCAACAGCATCACTGGCGGGTCAGCACAAGCTGATTTCGCCGGCGAAGCCGTGCCGGTTTGCACCATTTCACGGGCCTAGGGCAGTAGCTCAATTGGTAGAGTCCCGGTCTCCAAAACCGGTGGTTGGGGGTTCGAGTCCCTCCTGCCCTGCAAAGCAGTTACCTATGGCTGCTGTACGACGACGATGCTAGAAGCGAATTGCGAGCGGAGGTAAGCGTGAGCGACGACGACAAAACGCCGGAACTCGAATCTGACGAAAGTCAGACCGAGTCACCGCGAGCGATTGCCCGTGCCGAGCGCAAGGCTGAACGTGAAGCTCAGAAGGCCGAATACAAGGCCGACAAGCTCGCGAAGAAAGAACTGAAGAAGCAACAGAAGGCTGACGGCACATACAAGGGTGTCTTTAAGCGGATGGCGCTCTTCTTCCGGCAAGTCGTTGCAGAACTGCGCAAGGTCATTTGGCCTACTCGCAAGGAGCTGCTGAGCTACACCTGGATCGTGCTCATTTTTGTCCTGATCATGGGCGCATACATCGGGGTGCTGGACTTCATATTTACCAAGGGAGTGCTGTTCGTCTTCGGATAGACGACGAACGAATACTCCGATCTGCACCATGAACAAGAAACTGACGAGCGAGGGCTGAAGTGTCCGATAATCTGCCAAACGACGACGAGCTGGCTGCTGATGCAGACGCTGCGATCGAAGATGCTGCCGACGCGCTGACTGCGTCCGTGCTTGAGGGTGTCTCCGACGCCGAGCTCGCGCAAGCAGCAGCTGAAGTTGAGCTTGAAGCCGAGGTTGCGGCAGTTGCTGCGGCCGCCGATGAAGAATTCGCCGAAGAGCTGGCCGAAGAAATCGTCGAGGATGCTGTCGCCGAAGAAGCCGTTGCAATCGCGGTCGCCGAAGAAATCGTTGAGGAAGCGGTTGCCCGAGAGGCGATCGCTGAGGCCGTCGCTGAAGAGATCGTCATTGAGGCAGTCATCAACGAGGCCATCGCTGAAGAAGTCGCTGCCGAAGCGCTTGAAGCGGGCGTTGATGAGGCCATCGTTGAAGAGTTCGTTGCTGAGGCCGTCGCCGAAGAGTTGATCGCCGAGGAAGTTGCGGCCGAGATCATTGAAGAGGCAATCGTCGAAGAAGCTGTCGCCTTCGCAGTGGCCGAGGAAATTGTCGAAGAAGCGGTCGCTGAGGAAGCCGTCGCTGAGGCAGTAGCAGAAGAAATCGTTGCTGACGCGATTACCGACCAAGTTGCAGCCGACCAGGTCGCCCAGGAGGCTGAGCGTGAGGCGGATGCCGCTGCGGTCGTCGCGGAGGCTGATGAAATCGTCGCAGAGGCTGAAGAAGCCGAAGCTGCGGAAGTTGATGTTGTCGAGGAGTTCCGCGAAGCCGTTCGTAATGCTCCTGGTGACTGGTACGTGATCCACTCTTACGCAGGTTACGAAAACAAGGTGAAGGCGAACATCGAGAGCCGTGCGCGCACCTTGGACATGGAGGACTACATCTTCCAGGTCGAGGTTCCGATCGAAGAAGTTGTCGAGATCAAGCAGGGCCAGCGCAAGACGGTCAAGCGCAACAAGTTCCCTGGCTACGTCCTCGTCCGCATGGATCTGACTGATAAGTCGGTGGACGCGTGGGGAACCGTTCGGCACACTCCGGGCGTCACAGGATTCGTCGGGCAAGCGCACGATCCAATCCCGCTGACGCTCGACGAAGTTGTTCGGATTCTGGCACCGGAGCCAGAGAAGCCCGCCGGACCAGTTGCCGCAGGTGGCAAGGGTGTTGAGCAAGAGAAGTCCGCGCCAGCTGAGATTGATGTCTCCATTGGCGACTCTGTCACGGTGATCGATGGACCGTTTGCAACCCTGCATGCGACCATTTCAGAGATCAACGTTGACGCACAGAAGATCACCGGACTGGTGGAGATCTTCGGACGAGAGACTCCAGTCGAACTTGGCTTCAACCAGATCCAAAAGAATTAGCGAGTCGCGCACCGCACTCGCAACGCAACAATCGCGCATACCGCGCAAGAAGAGGACAGGCACGAAATGGCACCGAAGAAGAAGGTCGCTGGCCTTATCAAGCTGCAAATCCAAGCAGGCCAGGCCAACCCAGCGCCGCCCGTTGGACCCGCGTTGGGTCAGCACGGCGTGAACATCATGGAGTTCTGCAAGGCGTACAACGCCGCTACCGAAGGTCAGCGTGGGCAGGTCATCCCAGTTGAAATCACTGTGTACGAAGACCGTTCGTTCACATTCATCACCAAGACCCCACCTGCGGCCAAGCTCATCTTGAAGGCTGCCGGAGTGCCGAAGGGCTCGGGTAACCCGCTTAAGCCGGTTGCTTCGATCACCAAGGCGCAGGTCAAGGAGATCGCCGAAGGCAAGATGGTCGACCTGAATGCGAATGACGTCGACGCGGCGATGAAGATCATCGAGGGCACTGCCCGCTCGATGGGGATTACCGTCAAATAAGCCAAGTGAGCGAAGCCGAGCGTCGCCTGAACGTTGTGAAGGCAGCGAGGTGTAGCGAGCGCAGGCTTGTTTGACAACCAAGTACCGTTAAATAAGTCAATCGGTCAAGTAAGTCAGTCGGGCCAAGTTGGCTCGGATTGATTCCACGTGGGAGGACCTTCCCGGTCCGCACCACAACCTCACGCCAACGTGGCGATGGGGCGAGAGAAGGGAAGCGCGATGAAGCGCAGCAAGGGATACAAGGCCGCCGAGGCCAAAATTGAAGCCGACCACCTGTACGCGCCCGCCGAGGCGATGACGCTGGTCAAGGACACCAACCCGTCGAAGTTCGACGCAACGGTTGAGGTCGCCATGCGAGTGGGTGTTGATCCCCGCAAGGCCGATCAGATGGTCCGCGGCACGG
>JAOAUD010000147.1 GCA_030157755.1 Candidatus Nanopelagicales bacterium | reverse complement strand
GCGAATGCCGCTTCGGTGCTTCCGTAGAGGTTATAGAGGATGTCACCGAAGGCATCCATGAATTCGGTGGCTAGTTCACCGGGCAGAGCAGATCCGCTGACCGCCACACACCTCAGCGAAGTGAGGTCGTAACGGCGCCGGATGTGTCTGGGTAACTCCACGAGGCGACGCAAGATCACCGGGACAGTCACAAGAGTGTCGATCTGGTGGGTGTCGATCAGTTCGAGGATGCGTTGCGGGTCAGGTCTGCGCATGACAATTTCTGTCGCGTCCAGCAGCGTCGCGAGCCGGTGGTGCATCCAGCCCCATGAGTGGAACAGGGGAGCGGCAATCAGGGTTGTGCCACGCATCTTCACGGGGAAGGCATCAAGAACTGCTGCCGCCGCGTCGAGGGGGACAGACGAACGGCCAGCGCCGCGGGACCGACCGCTGGTTGTGCCCGAGGTCAGGATGATGTGTTCGCCATGGTGCGCAACACTCGGAAGGCGTCCCTTGCGTGGCAGGCTTGCCAGAAGTGAAACGCCAGACGGATCGTCGGTCGAAATCGTGGGGATGTGAGATGGGATCCGTTCGCCGAATTCTTCGTCCCGGATCACCAGGGTGATGCCGAGTTCAAGAGCAATGGTTGCGATTGCCTCCGGGCTCGACGAAGTGTTCAGGTACACCAGGTCCGCACCCGTTCGAGATACCGCAGTGATGGTCTCGAGGAAAGCCCGAGAGTTGCGCCCCAACAGGCCAACCCGCGATCCAGGACCAATCCCGCGGTCAATCAGGCTCAATGCGAGGGTGTCGCAACGGTGGTCAATGTCGACAAAGGAAACGTACGGGCGGCTTGTGTCATCAACATCCACCACGGCAGTTGCGTCTGAATGACGGGCTGAGCCAAGTGAGAACCCGACGGCCGGGCTTGTGCCCCAGCGCAGCACCCCGCTCGTCAGTTGGAGTGTTGCCTTCGGGCTGGTAGGTCGGACAAGGCCGGAGCGGGCGACACCACGTGCTGCGGCCGTAGCCACTCGCAGGTTGTCGGTTATCCGATAGAGACGCAGAGCCACCTGCTAATCGTGACCTGTCCCCGATTCGATCTCATCACCGGCTCCCAGGAACTGGAGAGGGGAGTTGCAGTCAACATGTGCATATGCGTATATTCGTATGCATGTCGATGAGGGTGGGCGTTGTGGGTGCTTCCGGGTACGCCGGAGCAGAACTGATGAGGATCCTCGCGTGGCACCCGGAGTTTGACGTTTCGGTAGCGACTGCCGCGAGCAACGCCGGTGCACAGCTTGCGGACCTGCATCCGGGATTGGCGGCCCTCGGCGACATCACGCTGGCACCGACTTCGGCCGACGTGCTCCTGGGTCTCGACTTCGTCTTTGTCGCCCTGCCTCATGGGGAATCCGCGGCCTTGACGTCGCTTCTGCCACCCGACCAACGCGTCGTTGACCTCGGCGCGGACCATCGCCTGCGCAGTCCAGACGATTGGGCGCACTACTACGGCGCTGGAGAGGCAGCGGAGCCCTGGACCTACGGCTTGCCCGAGCTCGCTGGCCGGGCGTCGGAAGTTGCTGACTCACACAAGGTCGCGAGCCCTGGCTGCTACGCAACCGCAATGCAGTTGTCGGTCGCTCCACTTCTTGAATCGGGATTGGTCGAGCCGACCGATGTCGTTACGGTCGCTGCCAGTGGCACCTCGGGTGCGGGGCGAAAGGCTTCGATCGCACTGTCGGCAACCGAAGTGATGGGCTCGATGTCTGCGTATAAGGTCGGCGGTGTCCACCAGCACACCGCCGAAGTGGTTCAAGAACTCTCGGCAATCGCCGGACGCGACGTCACGTTGTCGTTCACGCCGTTGCTGGCACCCATGCCCAGGGGAATCCTTGCGACCACGACCATGCGCACTGGCCAAGGTGTCACTCTCGAAGATGTTCGAGAGGCCTTTGATGTGTATTACGCATCGTCGCCTTTTGTTCAGTTCCTACCCGATGGGCGGTGGCCAACAACAGCAGCGACCGCTGGAACCAACTGTGGTCACCTGCAGGCAGCAGTCGATGAACGGTCGGGGCGAGTTGTGGTGGTCGCGGCAATCGACAATCTGGGCAAGGGAGCGGCCGGACAGGCCGTCCAGAATGCGAACCTCATGTGCGGGTTCCCGGAAACGACTGGCCTCGACCTACTTGGAGTGACCCCATGACCGTGACCTCTGCAAAGGGTTTTGTGGCGAGCGGAATCGCTGCGGGACTGAAGGCGTCGGGAAAGCCAGACGTGGCACTCGTGGTCAACAACGGCCCCAAGTACGCCGCTGCTGGTGTCTTTACGAGTAACCGCATCAAAGCGGCGCCAGTTCTGTGGTCGCAGCAGGTACTGCAAGCCGGCGAACTGAAAGCCGTTGCCTCCAATTCCGGGGGAGCCAATGCCTGTACGGGGCCGGATGGATTCGCCGACACCCACAAGACCGCCGAGTGGGTAGCCGCCCTTCTAGGTTGTGGGGCAGGCGAAGTTGCGGTCTGTTCGACAGGGTTGATCGGCGAACGCCTTCCGATGGATTTGTTGCTCCCGGGTTTCGAGATCGCGTTTGCGAATCTCTCAGACCACGGCGGCATGGAAGCCGCACAAGCAATCATGACCACCGATACTCAGTCAAAGACCGCCACGGTCACTGCGGACGGGTTCACCGTCGGGGGCATGGCGAAGGGTTCCGGGATGCTTGCGCCTGGCCTGGCAACGATGCTGTGCACGATCACCACTGACGCGGATGCTGACGCACAGACCCTGCAGCATGTGCTGGAGGTAGCGTGCCGTGAGACGTTCGATCGCATTGATTCGGACGGCTGTATGTCGACGAATGACACGGTGCTGTTGCTGGCTTCTGGTGCCAGCGAATGCCAGCCGACGCAAGCTGCTTTGCAGGCCGCCGTCACAAGCGTCTGCCAACAACTTTCGCGGGCGCTGATCGCCGACGCTGAAGGTGCGTCCAAGGACATCGAGATCACTGTGCAAGGTGCGGCCACTACCGCCGATGCTCTGGAAGTTGCCCGCGCTGTGTCCAGAAGCAACCTTCTCAAGTGCGCGATCCATGGAGAGGATCCCAACTGGGGACGGGTCATTTCTGCTGCCGGAACAACCTCAGCGGAGTTCTCCGCCGATGAAATCGCCGTCGCGATAAACGATGTCTGGGTCTGTCGAGATGGATCCGTTGGAGACGACAGGAACCTTGTTGATATGTCTGCTCGGGAGGTATTCATCGTGGTGGACCTCAAGGCTGGGACCGAACAGGCCAGCCTGTGGACCAACGACCTCACGGCGGCTTACGTCCACGAGAACTCGGCCTACTCGTCATGACGATCGAACGCGACGCTGCGACGGTCAAGGCATCAGTTCTTGCTGAGGCCTTGCCGTGGCTCAATGAGTTCCACGGCGCAACCATCGTGGTGAAGTACGGCGGCAACGCGATGGTCGATGAACGGCTCAAAGCGTCGTTTGCTGCTGACGTGGTGTTCCTTCGTTTGGCGGGGCTGCACCCAGTGGTCGTCCACGGGGGAGGTCCGCAAATCTCGGAGATGCTCGGTAAATTGGGAATCGAATCGGAGTTTCGGGCAGGTCTTCGTGTCACGACGCCTGAGGTGCTCGATGTCGCACGGATGGTCCTCACCGGCCAAGTCCAGCGCGAGTTGGTCAACCTGATCAATCACCACGGGCCATATGCCGTTGGGGTATCAGGCGAAGATGCCTCGCTCTTCGAAGCGACCCAGTTCTTCCCGGTTAATGACGGCGAGCAGATCGACGTTGGGCTGGTCGGAGAAGTCACCTCAGTACGGGCGGACATCGTGCAGACCCTGATTGCTGATGGGCTCATTCCTGTGGTGTCGAGCATTGGAGTCGGCGCCGACGGCACGATCTACAACATCAACGCGGACACTGCAGCTGCCGCACTGTCCGTGGGCCTGACCGCGGAAAAGCTAGTGATGATGACCGACGTACCCGGTCTGTATGCCAATTGGCCAGCCTCGGAGGAAGTAATTAGCGAGCTGAGCCGGGCCGACCTCGCGGCGCTGCTTCCTCAGTTGGCCGGCGGCATGATTCCCAAGATGCAGGCATGCCTGACTGCAGTCGAGGGTGGAGTGGCGCGGGCGCACGTGATTGATGGGCGCCTCGAACACTCCGTTCTCCTTGAGATCTTCACTGACTCGGGTATCGGAACGATGGTCTACGCCGATGCGCATGGTGAACGTGATGACTAACCTCAATCAGCAGAGTTCCCAACGCTGGGCGTCAGCGATGATGGCGAACTACGCAACCCCGGAGATCTGCCTGGACCACGGCGAAGGTGCGCGCGTGTGGGATGTCGATGGGAATGAGTACCTAGACCTCATCGCGGGAATTGCCACGTCAACCCTGGGTCACGGGAATACCGCTATCGCCGACGCCGTGAGTGATCAGGTCAAACGCCTGGCGCACACGAGCAACCTCTTCGCACATGAACCAGGCCTGAACCTTGCCGAGAAGCTGATTGACTTGACCGGCGCCGACGCCCGAGTCTTCTTCTCGCAAGACGGAGCCTCGGCGAACGAGGCTGCCTACAAACTCGCTCGTCGGCACGGGTGGGAATCGAACCCTGACGGTTCGCGGCTCGAGATAATTGCCGCGGAGGGCTCATTCCACGGGCGCACCATGGGCGCCTTGTCAATCACCGGCAGCGCTGCAAAGCGCGATCCGTTCGTACCTTTGCCGGGGCCCGTGAGTTTCGTTCCCTACGGTGACGTCGAAGCCCTCCGTGCAGCTGTGAGCCCCAGCACGGCCGCGGTGTTCTTGGAACCCGTCCTCGGCGAGGGTGGAGTTGTCCCCGCGCCAGCGGGTTACCTGGCAGCTGCCCGCGCCATTTGTGACGAATCGGGAGCGCTGCTGGTCATCGACGAGGTTCAGTCTGGGATTGGCCGGGCTGGAACCTGGTTCATGTCAATCGATTCCGGAGTTGTCCCCGATGTCCTGACCTTGGCTAAAGGCCTTGCGGGGGGACTGCCGCTTGGCGCATGCCTGGCCTTCGGCGATGCAGCGTCACTGTTCCGGCCCGGTGATCACGGCTCTACTTTCGGTGGAAACCCGGTGAGCTGCGCTGCGGCGATGGCGGTCCTCGACACAATTCGCGACCAGGATCTGTTGCTCAATGTGAAGCGGGTTGGAGACCATTGGGCGTCGCGCTTTGATGGCATCGATCACCCGAACTTGGCCGGCTACCGCGGCGTCGGGTTGTGGCGCGCGCTTGAACTGCGGGGCGTTACCGCCGCAGCGGTTCAACAGGCCGCTCGTAACGAAGGCTTCCTTGTTAACGCCGTCGCACCAGACGCGATTCGCCTTGCGCCGCCTCTCACTCTCACGATTGCCGAGGCCGACGAGTTTGCTGATGCATTGCCGGGCATCCTGACCGCTGCGGCAAAGAGCGGAGACACACCATGACTCGCGCGAACACCTCGGTGAAGATTGCGACGAAGGTCGCGCGACACCAGCGAATCCTCACGCTTCTTGAGCGCAATGAAGTCCAATCCCAGTCGGAGCTGTTGGCCATGCTCGCCACCGAGGGGATCGCTGTTACCCAAGCAACTCTTTCCCGCGATCTCGATGAGTTGCGGGTAACTAAGGTGAAGTCCCCAAGTGGCGCGGTCGTGTATGTAGTTCCGCCCGAAGGTGGTGACCCAATGCCCAGTTTGCAGGGAGCCGATAGTTCTCGTGCCCGGTTAGAACGGGTCGTGGCCGAACTGCTCAGCAGTACGGACCATTCAGGAAACATCGTGATCCTTCGAACCCCACCTGGTGCCGCGCAGTACTTGGCCTCGACCATCGATCACACCAGCGTTCCGGGGATCATTGGCACTGTCGCCGGGGATGACACCGTGATGGTGGTGAGCCGCGATCCCAAGGGAGGCGCGAAAGTCGCCAACCAGTTTGCCGCGATGGCCGCCCGGCGCGGTAGCGTCGCGCCGACAGCGAGCCTGAAACGAACGCACGACCAGAACCAATCGCACGGTCAATCAGTGGAAGTCAAGGAGTAGTTGTGAGTCAACGTGTAGTGCTGGCATATTCCGGTGGTCTCGATACCTCGGTGGCGATTGGGTGGATTGCCCAGGAGACCGGCAAGGAAGTCGTGGCCGTCGCGGTGGATGTCGGTCAAGGGGGCGAGGACCTCGACGTCATCCGCCAACGTGCGTTGGAATGCGGTGCAGTGGAGGCGTATGTCGCCGATGCTCGCGACGAGTTCGCCGATGAATACTGCTTACCTGCACTGCGTACGGATGCGCTGTACATGGGCATCTACCCGCTGGTCTCTGCGCTTTCCAGGCCGGTCATCGTCAAGCACCTCGTTGCCGCAGCTCGCTTGCATGGCGCCGACACCGTTGCCCACGGTTGCACTGGCAAAGGAAATGACCAGGTTCGGTTCGAAGTGGGTATTGGGGCACTCGCGCCTGACCTCACGTGTATCGCACCTGTACGTGACTACGCGATGACGCGCGACAAGGCCATCGAGTTCGCCGAACGCGAGAACCTCCCCATCGACGTCAACAAGAAGTCCCCGTACTCGATTGATCAAAACGTCTGGGGCCGCGCTGTCGAAACCGGCTTCCTCGAGGACATCTGGAACGGGCCGATCGAGGACGTCTACTCCTACACTCAAAACCCTGCCGACCCGAAGCCCGCTGACGAGGTCGTCATCACTTTCGAGCAGGGTGTGCCAGTTGCACTCGACGGCAAGCCGGTGACGATGCTCGAGGCTATCGAGGCGCTCAACGTACGAGCTGGTGCTCACGGTGTTGGTCGCATTGACATGGTCGAGGATCGACTAGTTGGGATCAAGAGTCGCGAGGTCTACGAGGCACCCGGGGCGATGGCGTTAATTGCGGCGCACTCCGAACTGGTGAACGTGACGGTCGAGCGCGACATGGCACGGTTCGCTGGCAGCGTTCGGCAACGGTGGGCAGAACTCGTCTACGACGGTCTCTGGTTCTCGCCGTTGAAGCGTGCGCTCGATGGCTACATCGACGACCTCAACGCCCCGGTGAGTGGGGAAATTCGGTTGGTGCTTCAGGGCGGGCGCGCGGTTGTGTCAGGCCGCAGGAGCGCCGAGTCGCTCTACGATTTCCACCTCGCTACGTACGACACAGGCGACACCTTCGACCAGTCACTGGCCAAGGGATTCATCGACCTCTGGGGACTGCCTTCGAAGCTTGCGGCCAAGCGGGATCAGCGCAATGGCTGATGACGGCGCAAGCAAGGCGCTGTGGGGTGGCAGGTTCGCGTCGGGCCCGTCTCCGGAGCTCGCTGCGCTTTCGCGCTCCGTGCATTTCGATTGGCGCCTGGCGACCTACGACCTGCTGCAGACTCAGGCCCATGCCCGAGTCCTGAATCGCGCTGGGCTGCTGACTGATGACGAGCTCGCCCAGGTGGTGGCGGCCATCGCAGAACTGGGTACCGACATCGCCTCCGGAACTGTAGAAGCGGCTCCGCAGGACGAAGACGTCCACACAGCAGTCGAACGCACTCTCATAGATCGCCTTGGGGAAGTGGGCGGAAAGCTGCGCGCTGGTCGGAGTCGCAACGATCAGATTGCCACCGACCTTCGACTCTATTTGCGTACGGAGGCGCGAGCGTTGGCGTTGGCAGTTTCCGATCTGCAACAAGCCCTGGCCGAGCAAGCCGATGCGAACGTCGAGTCCGCGGCGCCCGGCTACACGCATCTTCAGCGCGCCCAACCGGTCTCCTTCGGACACGAACTGGCCAAGCACGTTCACGCATTCAATCGAGACCTCGACCGTTTGCGTGACTGGGATGTCAGGACGTCCGTGAGTCCGCTGGGCTCGGGAGCGCTTTCGGGATCGGCGCTCGCGCTCGACCCCGAGGCCGTTGCTGCCGAACTTGGTTTCGCAAGCGCCGCAGCCAACTCCATCGATGCCGTATCGGACCGGGACTTCGCGGCTGAGTTCCTGTTTGTCACCGCGATGATCGGGATCCACCTGTCCCGCTTGGGGGAGGAGGTGTGTTTGTGGACCTCCAAGGAGTTCGGATTCGCAACCTTGCATGACTCCTGGTCGACCGGCTCGTCAATCATGCCGCAGAAGAAGAACCCTGATATCGCCGAACTGGCACGCGGCAAGTCCGGCAGGCTGATCGGCGACCTGACGGGATTCCTTGCAACCCTGAAGGGTTTGCCGTTTGCATACAACCGAGATCTCCAAGAAGACAAAGAGCCAGTCTTCGATGCCGTCGACACCCTTCTACTTTTGCTGCCGGCAATGACCGGAATGATCGCGACTTTGACCTTCGATACCGATCGCATGGCTGACGTCGCGCCCGACGGGCACGCGCTCGCGACTGAGATCGCTGATTGGCTCGTATCTCGTTCAGTACCGTTCCGGTCGGCTCACGAGATCGCCGGTCTGTGTGTCCAGGAGGCTGAAGCGAGGGGTGTCCAACTATGGGACCTGGACGACGATGTGCTGGTCGGCATTTCGCCGGAACTGGACCCTTCAGTTCGTGAGGTGCTGTCTGTCCAGGGAGCGCTGTCGGGCCGGACAACGGTTGGGGGAACCTCCCCAGCGTCGGTCCGGGCGCAAATCGAGCGCCTGGATCAGGAAATCAACAGCAATCGCGAATGGGCAGCGGAGTCTGCGATACCTCACGCTCCGAGCTGGCTTGTGCGTTCCTCGGGCAATGCCTGACGCAAACCGATTCACTCCTGCATCGATGGAGTTTCTTGGCGGCAGTGCGCTGGAAGTGGCTCCGAAGCTGCTGAATGCGTTGTTGGTCAGCGACATCGACGGGACGATCGTGACCTTGCGCATCACAGAGGTCGAGGCGTATCTCGGTGTTGCCGAGGATCCAGGCTCACATGCCTTTCGGGGCAAAACGGAGCGCAACTCATCAATGTTTCTGCGCGGCGGCCACGTCTACGTCTACCGCTCTTATGGCATGCATTGGTGCGCGAACGTGGTTGTCGGCCCCGAGGGTGAGGCCGGGGCAGTCCTCGTGCGCGCTGGAGAAGTCACTGAGGGCCGTGAAACGGCACTAGCCCGGCGCCTGGCCACTGGCACAGTGCGTCGCCCCGCAGACCTTGCAAGTGGCCCTGGTCGCATCTGTGCGGCATTGGGAATCACTGGCGACATCGACGGCCAGGAGTTTGGCAGGGACCGTGCACTGTCCCTCTGGTTGCCGCGTGAGCCGCTTGGATCCGCTCGTGCCGCAGTGGGCACATCAACGCGCACGGGTGTCGGGGGCCCGGGAGGCTTCTTGCCATACCGATCATTCTTGCTAGGCGAAGAGACCGTCAGTCGACATCGGCCCTCTCCTCACGAAAAGACCACCAAATGAACCCGGAACTACGACAGGATGGACGCGTGCCCGAATCAGACGACGTACCCACGAGTGAACTTCTCGAGGAATTGAAGTGGCGCGGCTTAGTAGCGCAGACGACAGATGAGGCGCAACTTGCGGCCGACCTCGCCAAAGCGCCGATGGGCCTCTACTGCGGTTTCGATCCAACTGCGCAGAGCCTCCACGTGGGCAACCTCGTTCCATTGCTGACCCTGAGGCGGTTTCAGCAACATGGGCACCGGCCGATCGCACTCGTCGGCGGAGCGACTGGATTGATCGGTGATCCTTCGGGGCGAGCCACCGAACGGTCTCTCAATAGCGACGACGTCGTCGCAGACTGGGTCGAAAGGATCAGGGCCCAAGTCAGCAGTTTTGTTGATTTGGAGGGTCCCGCCGCGGCCCGCGTGGTCTCTAACCTGGACTGGACGCAGTCGCTTTCTGCCATCGAGTTTCTTCGCGAAATCGGGAAGCACTTCTCGGTCAACGTCATGTTGTCGAAGGAGTCCGTTAAAACGCGACTCAATGAGGCGGGGATTAGCTACACCGAGTTCAGCTACATGCTTCTCCAGGCGTACGACTACTTAGAGCTCTACCGCCGCCATGACTGTCGTCTTCAGATTGGTGGTTCTGATCAATGGGGAAACATCACCGCGGGGCTCGATCTCATTCGCCGCATCGAGGGGTCTGACTCGCCTGAGGCTCACGCGCTGACGGTCCCACTTGTAACGAAGGCCGATGGCACGAAGTTTGGAAAGACGGCCGATGGCGCAATCTGGCTCGACCCCGAACTGACCACTCCTTACGCGTTCTACCAATTCTGGTTGAACACAGATGATCGCGATGTCGAACAGTTCCTGCGCTTCTTCTCGATGTCATCGCGTGCCGATCTCGAAGCGATCTTCCGTGAACATGAGGAAGCACCGTTCAAGCGCACTGCTCAGCGTGCACTGGCCGATGAACTCACGACATTGGTTCACGGCGAGCGCGCCTGCCAACAAGCATCGGCGGCAGGCAAAGCCCTCTTCAGTGGTGGAGACCTCGACGCGATCGATGAGGAAACGGTCGCCGCCGCCCTTGCTTCGGCACCTCACGCCAGCTGGGCATCGACCGATTCGGATGAGTGGCCGAGCGTTGTTGATCTGCTCGTTGTGAGTGGCCTGGCGGAGAGTCGAGGAGCTGCGCGCCGCACGATCAAAGAAGGCGGCGCCTATCTCAATAACGAGCGCATCGTCGACGAGTCAGCCATGGCTGATCAAGGCGCCCTGGTGCACGGCCGCTGGTGGCTGTTGCGCCGTGGAAAGAAGTCCTTCGCGAGCGTCGAATTGCAGCGGTGACGCAGGACACAGGACCCGCCGTTGACGTGGCTGCCAAGGACATGTAATGTTCTCTCTTGCGCCCGGAAGAGCAAAAGCTCGGACGGTTCGCCACAAGCCAAGTAGCTGATCTCAGCGAAAAGCGGGATGACCCCGGTGAAAGT
This sequence comes from Candidatus Nanopelagicales bacterium, assembly GCA_030157755.1. GTDB lineage: Bacteria > Actinomycetota > Actinomycetes > S36-B12 > UBA10799 > UBA10799. The sequence continues at coordinate 602 of JAOAUD010000147.1, read as the reverse complement.
GCCGGAAACGTCATCGACTAAGGTAACAACGTTGCCCCGAAAACCTCGGCCCAAAAGGCCAAGCTATCGGTGCGCGCCCGATCCTTGAGAACTCAACAGCGTGCCAAAAGTTAATGCCGAATCCCGGCTTAGCTCACCAAATTCGTTTGGTGGATTAAGCAGGAGATTCCTTTGAGGCAATGACAGAAAGCAAAAGCGATTTACGCTAAGCAGACTGTTCTATTGCCAGGAATACAACTATTCATTTATGGAGAGTTTGATCCTGGCTCAGGACGAACGCTGGCGGCGTGCTTAACACATGCAAGTCGAACGGTGAACCAGAGCTTGCTCTGGGGATCAGTGGCGAACGGGTGAGTAACACGTGGGCAACCTGCCCCAGACTCTGGGATAACCTCGGGAAACCGATGCTAATACCGGATACGACCACTTCGGACATCCGACGGTGGTGGAAAGTTTTTCGGTCTGGGATGGGCCCGCGGCCTATCAGCTAGTTGGTGGGGTAATGGCCTACCAAGGCGACGACGGGTAGCCGGCCTGAGAGGGCGACCGGCCACACTGGAACTGAGACACGGTCCAGACTCCTACGGGAGGCAGCAGTGGGG
>JAOAUD010000146.1 GCA_030157755.1 Candidatus Nanopelagicales bacterium | reverse complement strand
GTCTTGAGGTACCGCAGCCTGGGTCGAGCAACCCACCGTGAGCAACAACGGAACTGCGACTGCCACGGCAACCGGAACGATCTTCATCACTGAAAGCTAGTGACACCTGTCGTCTCGAGCAAATTGGCGTAAGCCAGTAGGTGCACCGGTTTGAATGCTGGACCACGACCGACGTTGTGACTACACGAGGCGAGCAGCACCGCATTTCCGGTGCCGATTCAGGCACTTCTTCACTAACACCTTTTGACGTCCATTCGTCCAAGCAGTGAAAACGTCAGCGTGCATGCTCGCCGCATTCCCGGATGAAAGCGTCAGATCTGGGCCACCTCGCACCCAGCGGGGGTAGAAGACATTGAGTTGAAGCGCCGGGATTGAGATCGGATGTGTGGATGGGCAGACGCTTCGCCGTCCCGGATAGACCGCATGTGAGGTGTGATCGCTGCTATCTGCTGCCCCGTTCCAACAGGACTGGAACCTCACGTGCGCGCTCAGTTGTTCGTCTCCGGTACACGTCGGGACATCTCCGGCGCCTGAGCTTCGCTTCGTAGCGACGCCTCCCACCTTGCATGTCCAGAAGGTTGTGGCATCGCCGCGTGGTGTGACGAGCTTGAAGCCGTTGGGCAGTGCCCGCACGGACTTGTTCTTGGCGCCGCGGTAGTACACGGACGCGCGAATCGGGGCAACCGGCTGGCCGTTAACCGTGAGCGCAGGAACCCAATACGCGGACTTGTCGTTCTTCTCGCCACAGGTTGTGCTGGCGCCGAGCAGTGATTCGGTCGTCGAGTTCGCATTGGTTGATGTGTTCCCGAAGAACTGATGGAGATGGCTCATGCCGGTCATGCCTGGATGAACGATTGGGTCGTCAGAAGCCGTATGTGAGAAGCGGCATCCGACCACGAAGATCCCGCGAGGTGCCTCCGGCAGCAATTTGACCGCGCGCGCTACCGGAGTTGCGGCAAGTGTTGGCGCCGCTGAAGCAGCAAATAGGGACGTTGTGGTCACACCCAAAGCGACTGCAATGGTCAGGGCACGGCCTTTTCGTATCGATGTCTTCTTCACTTCACCACTGTGCCACGGGATGATCAAGACAAAGCCCTGAATTCGTAACAGGTTCAGTAAGAAGCTCGTAAGCAACTGATGTCCGGGTCGCGACTTACGAGCGGGCGGCCGCCTTGATCCGGCTGGTCAATTCGGTGACCTGGTTGTAGAGAGTGCGGTCGGTCGCGAGGTTCTGGTGGATCTTCTGTTTGGCATGCATGACCGTGGTGTGGTCGCGGCCGCCAAAGTGCTTGCCAATGTTTGGCAGAGATAGCTCGGTCAATTCACGGCACAGGTACATGGCAACCTGGCGAGCCTGAACCAGCGAGCGCGCACGACTTGGACCGCAGAGGTCGTTAACGGTGACGCCGTAGTACTCGGCGCTCTGTTGCATGATCAGCGGCGCAGTCACCTGCGGTCCGTGTTGATCAGCGATCAAGTCCTTGAGGACCAGTTCAGCCAGAGAAACGTCAACCGGTGACCCGTTGAGGCTGGCGAATGCGGTGACGCGGATCAGCGCACCTTCGAGTTCTCGAATGTTTGTGGCGATCTTGCTCGCGATGAATTCAAGAACCTCAGGTTCAACCGCGATCCGTTCCTGCGCCGTCTTCTTCCGCAGAATCGCGATACGGGTTTCGAGGTCGGGAGGCTGGACGTCTGTGATGAGGCCCCACTCGAATCGTGACCGCATGCGTTCTTCGAAGTCGGGCAGCTGCTTCGGTGGCAAGTCAGACGTGACAACGATCTGCTTGTTTGCATTGTGCAGGGTATTGAACGTGTGGAAGAACTCCTCCTGCGTTTGCACCTTGCCTGACAGGAACTGAATGTCGTCGACCAGCAGGACATCAATGTCGCGGTAGCGGCGCTGGAAGTTCGCGGCCTTGTCATCGCGAATGGAGTTGATGAACTCGTTGGTGAATTCTTCCGAGCTGACGTAGCGGACCTTTGCGCCAGCGAACAAGGTCCTTGTGTAGTGACCGATCGCGTGGAGCAGGTGTGTCTTTCCGAGGCCACTCTCACCGTAGATAAACAGCGGGTTGTACGCCTTGGCGGGTGCTTCGGCGACGGCGACGGCAGCGGCGTGAGCAAATCGGTTGCTCGATCCGATGACGAAGGTCTCGAAGACGTACTTGGGATTGAGGCGATGTGAATCGTCGTTACGCGACACTGGGCTTCCCGCGCCTGGGCGGTGAGTGTCACGAACGTCGACGACGTTCTCATGAGGATTAGGTGTGTTTCCGATGAGTCCGACTCGGGTTGGTGCCTCGTCTTCGCTGGCGTAAGTGCCGTCGGCGAGGTTGTCCGTCGTCTCATCGTCGAGGTCGTGTGCGATGTTGGGATCGACCGTGACGTGAACCGTCATGGGGCGATTGAGTACGCGCTGAAGTGCATCAACCACGTGTGGTTTCAGGTGCGACTCGAGGACATTGCGGGTGAATTCATTCGGTGCGGCGATCGAGATCGTCTCGCCGTCGATGAACTGCGGAACCGTCAGCGCAACGAAGGCACGTTGCTGCGGCGACATACTGTCGTCGTCGGCAAGTGTCTTGAGAGTCTCGTTCCACACTTGGCTGACGTTGAGGGTGTTCTCCACAGTGCTGACGGCCTCTCGTTACTGATCTCAGAAGGGCTGATGCCCTTCCGTCCAACTGGATCGCATGTGTGCTGAAGCTGCGCCGAACTCTTGCTTCATGTGCCGCTTAAGGCATGAAGATCCCCAAAACCCTTTATTTCCAAGGTGTCTTGCGGATTTCTTGCTCTCGCCCCGGTTTGCTTGCTGACGTGACAGTAATGGCGATGATGGCCCGCATCAAGGGGTTATCCACAACTCGCCAAAATTTCCATGACGTAGTTCGGCGCGGCGGTTTGCCAGGCACCTCGACGGTGGTCAGGTGACTTGTCGGAGATTCCCGGGGTGGTGAGCACGCAGCCCTGATCGTGGCCTACTCTGGTACGCAGGTTTCACCTTTCGAAGTAACTTTCGAAGTAGTCAACAAACAATCGCCGCAACACCGAACTCATCGCTGGCGCCTGCTGGGCGCCCGTGGTGCATCGGCACCTGCCGATCAGGAGAACTGTCATGTCGAAGCGTACTTACCAGCCGAATAACCGTCGTCGGCACAAAAAGCACGGATTCCGCCTGCGCATGCGCACGCGGGCCGGGCGATCAATTCTTTCGGCGCGCCGCCGTAAGGGCCGGGCAGAACTCAGCGTTTAGGGCACATTTGTGTTGCCGGCACGTTCAAGGCTTCGCGACAAGGCAACGTTAACCGCGACAGTTCGCCGGGGAACGCGGTCTGGTCGGCGCTGTCTTGTTGTGCATTTCTTGGCGGCGGAGACCTCAGGTCAGTCCGTGGAGCTTGTCCCACCTCGGGTTGGGTTCGCGGTGAGTAAGGCAGTGGGAGGTTCAGTGGTGAGGCACCAGGTGTCACGGCGACTGCGCCACGTTGTTGCCGCACACCTGGGCGAATTGCCCGCAGGATCAACGATCGTGGTTCGTGCGTTGGCGCCGGCTGCCTCGGCGAGTAGTGCTGATCTAGACCGCGATTTCACCAGCGCTTTGTCACGGGTTGCCTGATGAAGCAGTCTCTGGGACGAGCCCTCCACATAATCGGTTTGCCGTTTGTCTGGCTGCTGGTGGGGATCATCAAGGTCTACCAATACTGCATTTCGCCGCTTTTGGGCCCACGCTGTCGTTTCTATCCGTCGTGTTCAACGTACGCAGTCGATTCTTTGCGTCATCATGGACCGATCAAAGGAAGTCTGTTGGCCGGGTACCGGATCTGCCGGTGTCACCCCTGGCAACCAGGCGGACTTGACCCAACACCTCCCAAGGGCGCCTGGCGCCCGGACATCAACCCTGATGGAACGCCTCGCAACGTTGTGAGCACCGACCATCAACTAACTGACCTCGGAGTCTGAGTGTTTCTGCTGGAGTGGCTGGAAGCAGCCGTCGCGTGGGTTTTGGTCGCCTTCCACACCCTTCTCGCACCGATCTTCGGGTCGGATAGCGGATGGTCGTGGGTACTGTCGATTGTCGGCCTTGTTGTTGTTATCCGGATCGCCTTGATTCCGCTGTTTGTTAAGCAGATCAACGCGCAGCGAGGAATGCAGCTGATTCAGCCGCGTATCAAGGAAATTCAGAAGAAGTACGCCGGTGACCGCGAGAAGCAGTCAGCGGAAATGATGAAGATCTACAAGGAGACCGGGACTAATCCGCTCGCCTCTTGTCTTCCCATCATCCTTCAGGCACCTATCTTCTTCGCACTTTTCCGCGTATTGCAGGGCATCGCGGCCCAGCCACCGACCTCGATCGGGCCGCTTACGCCAGAACTGGCTCAGAGTGCCCACGATGCGTCGATTTTCGGTGTTCCGATCTACGCGACGTTTGCCCACGCCGACGAAACGCCATTTCCAACGTCGACGAAGATTCTTGCTGTCGTACTGATCATCACGATGTCGGCCACCACCTTCATCACGCAGCGCCAGTTGATTGTGAAGAACTCGGCGCCGAATAACCCGATGGTCAAGCAGCAGAAGATCCTCATGTACGTCTTCCCACTGATCTTCGCGATTGGTGGCTTCAACTTCCCGATTGGTGTCCTCATCTACTGGACCACGACCAACCTGTGGTCGATGGGCCAGCAGTTCTACGTGATTCGGAACAATCCCCAGCCTGGAACTCCGGCAGCCAAAGCGCTGGAGGAACGTAAGAAGGCGAAGGCCGCCGCGAAGGCTGCCAAGGATGGCGGGACGGTCATTCAGGGTGAAGTGGTGGCCTCTGAGACCGCGGATAACAGTACAAATAAGGGCGTAACGGTACAAAACCGGCAACAACCAAAGCGTCAATCCAAGAGCAAACGACAGGCGCCGAAGCAGACGAGCAAGAAATCGTCCGGAGGCTCGTCCGGCGGATAGCACTTTCATCGACCATCAACCGTGTTTCACGTGAAACACGAGTACCCGCGGTCGCCTTGATGGCGACTGCCTGAAGGAGGCACCACCCATGACTGCGAGCAACGACACTGAAGTGAAGCCAGATCGTGTGACCCAACTTGAGCGCGAAGGCGATATTGCCGCCGACTACCTTGAGGCACTCCTCGATATCGCGGACCTTGACGGCGATATCGACATGGACGTGGAAGGCGACCGCGCGATGGTGGCCATTGTTGGTGCCAAGCTGACGCAACTCGTTGGACCGAACGGCAAGGTTCTCGATGCGCTGCAGGAGCTCACACGCTTGGCCGTTACCCAACAGACTGGCGATCGCTCGCGCTTGATGCTCGACGTTGCAGGTCATCGGGCGGCGCGGCGCGAGCAGTTGACCGAACTCGGGACTGCCGCATGCGATCGTGCCAAGGCGGAGGGCACAGCTGTGAAGCTCGAGCCCATGACGCCATTTGAGCGCAAGATTGTTCACGATGCCGTGGCTGCCGCAGGACTCAAGAGTGAATCCGAGGGCGACGAACCCAACCGTTATGTGGTTGTTGTTCCGTAGTCTCATTTGCCCGCTTGGCGTGTGGGCCGCCGTTTTGGGAATCCCAACTCCGGCTCACTGACCCGTGGCCTCCCCGAGTCGCCTGCGGCGCCTCGCCCGACGTTCGCCTTGACTCTGGAATACCCAATAGGGCTCCGTCATTTCTCCGTTTGACCGCAACCGAATAGTCGTCCAGAGCTTCGTCGCCCACGCGTTTGGGCACTCCGGTGGGCCTAGGGGTGATTCGGTCCACAGGGATGGTGACGGCTGGTGGGTGGTGGGTGTTTCACGTGAAACACTCACCGAATGACTGACTGGCGTGGAGTCGCTGAACAGCGATACCCAGAGGCAATCGACAAGCTTGATGCGTATGTGGAACTTCTGAGGACTCTGGGCGTGGAGCGCGGGTTGATCGGACCGCGTGAAGCGGACCGGTTGTGGGAGCGGCACATCCTGAACTGCGCTGCGGTCTCGGACATTGAGGCGGGATTCATTCCTACTGGTGCGACTGTGGTTGATGTGGGAAGTGGGGCCGGGTTGCCGGGGATCGTATGGGCGATCGTCCGGCCCGACCTCCAGGTGACTCTCGTGGAATCGATGCAGCGGCGAGTGGACTTCCTGAATCTCGCTGTCGAGGAACTCGGCATTGCTGAGCGGGTTGAAGTTGTGCGATCCCGTGCAGAAGATGCGGTGGGCAAGGTGAGTGGCCGGGTGGTTACTGCCCGGGCCGTGGCGCCGATGGGGCGCCTCGTTGGTTGGCTCGCGCCATTGGCCGAGCCCGGCGGCCAGATTGTTGCGATGAAGGGCAGAAACGTCACCGACGAACTAGCGCAAGCCGCCCCCGAACTTGCAGCAATTAAGGCAGGATCAGTCCAAGTGCATGTGTGCGGCGAATCTTGGCTCGAAGAGCCAACGATGGTCGTCCAAATTCAGGATTTCGAGTCGGGCAGAGGGGGCAGGTCGCGTGGTGCGAGTAATCGCCGTCGCTAACCAAAAGGGCGGGGTCGGTAAGACCACCACGACGGTTAATGTCGCCGCCGCACTCGGAGAACTTGGCCAGTCGGTACTTGTTGTCGACTTGGACCCCCAAGGAAATGCCACGCAGGCCTTGGGTCTAGGGCGTATGTCATCAGATGTGTCCATCTACGACGTGCTCATCGATGAAACACCGCTGGACAAAGCGATAGTTGCGACCAGGGTGAAGGGTGTCACCTGCATACCCGCATCAGTCGATCTCGCCGGAGCTGAGGTCGAACTCGTGGCGGAGGAAGGTCGTGAGCAGCGACTCAAGTGGGCTTTTGACAAGGCCGACCTACCGACCGGCACGGTTGTACTCATCGACTGCCCGCCGTCGCTCGGACTCCTGACCGTTAATGCCCTGACAGCGGCCGATGAATTGTTCGTGCCGATTCAGGCCGAGTTTTACGCCTTGGACGGGGTAGGGCAGCTGATCCGAACCATGGAGTTGGTCCGTTCGGCCCTCAATCCGATGCTGGAGATCAGCATGGTTGCACTCACGATGGTGGGACCTCCCACCTTGGCTCAGGACCAGGTATTTGATGAGGTTCAGGCCTTCTTTGCTGAACGACTTGCTCCGACGTCGATCCCTCGCGACCCTGCAGCTCATGCGGCACCAGCGAGTGGCAACACCGTGTTGTCCTTCGCTCCAGATTCATCGGTCGCGACTGCGTATCGCCAATTGGCGAAGGAATTGTTCGCTGCGGACCTCACACCAGCTATTCGCGCTTCGACAAATGGGGACAAATAATGACAAATAGGACTCAGAATCGGCGTGGGCTTGCTGCTCTCATCCCAACCGATGGCGCAAACCGTTCGCGTGACGATCGTCCCCGTGTCGTTGATGCAGGCCCGCCTGAGACGACGGCACCGCGCGTTCAGTCGACTGTGCTGCCAGCGGCAGTGGCCGGACTGGAACTTGTGTCGGTGCGGCCACTACAAGTTGTTCCCAACCCAAAGCAGCCGAGAACCGAGTTCGACCCTGATGCGCTGACAGAACTTGCGCAGTCGCTTGGTGACGTCGGTTTCCTCCAGCCAATTGTTGTGCGGCGAATCGGCTCCCCGACAGACACCGATCAACGCTACGAATTGGTTGCGGGGGAACGTCGGTGGCGTGCTTCACAGATTGCCGAACTGGAAACCATCCCGGCGATCGTTAGGTCCACGGACGACGATGCTCTCCTGCGTGACGCCCTTCTGGAGAACCTGCAACGTGTCGCGCTGAATCCGTTGGAAGAAGCCGCGGCGTATGACCAGTTGTTGGCGGACTTCGGTGGAACTCACGACGAGTTGGCCCGCAAACTGGGTCGTTCACGCCCGCAGGTGTCCAACACACTGCGACTGCTGAAGCTCCCGATCGCGGTTCAACGCCGGGTAGCTGCAGGTGTGTTGTCGGCGGGACATGCTCGAGCGTTGCTCTCACTCGACGATGAGAAAAGCATGGATGTGTTGGCCAAGCGGGTTATTGCGGAGGGCATCAGTGTTCGTGCACTCGAAGAACTTGTCACGATCGATCAACCGAAGAAGAAAGCACCGAGGAAGCAGTCGGCTGCGCGCACACCCATCGAGTTGCAGGCCGTGGCCGATCGCATTGGCGACGTCTTAGAGACCAGGGTTTCGATCACTGCAAGCAAGTCCAAAGGTCGCATCAGTATCGAGTTCGCGGACGTCGATGATCTGCACCGAATCGTTGGACTAATCGACCCGTCCGTCATCACAACCGACGATCAGTAGCGACGAACGCAGGCATTCGCACGGGGCTAGCTCGATGAGTCGGCTGACACTTTCTCTTTCTTCTTCTTACTCTTGGCCCCAGGGGGCGTGGAGCCCTCGAGCTTGTCGGCTTCCGCCTTCGACTCACGTCGATACTGGCGCCACCAGTAGATGGCACCGAGTCCAAGCAGCACAACACCCAGGAAAGAGACGCCGGCTGATGCCAACGTGTTGAGCCATGCCCGCGACCCTTCAAGGCTCCAGGCATTCAGTGGATCGCGGTACGACCAGAGGGCCTCGACTGTGTCGCCAGCGTGGACTTCAGGTGGAACCGCATCGCGGTACTCAACATCTTCCGACTCCACAACGCCATTGGCCGTGACCGTGCCGGTCCAACCACAGCGCTCGTATTGGCTGCCATTGCCTACGCACCGATACGTTTGAAAGGTGTAGACGACTCCCTGGGTGGAACTGCCGCTGCCGATTTCGGCACTGACGTTTGTCGCCATCGCGCACAGGCTAAAGGCGAAGGCCAGTGCTGCGAGCGTTGTGCCGAGCGCGGTGATGAGAGCTCGTTTTTTGCGGTCCACGGAGAACACCTTGTCAGGCTCGGGCGACTGCGCGCTTGACGAGCCCTGCTAACAACTCCCCGATGGTGACTTCACTGGCCGACACCTCTTGGGGGTAGAGCGAGGTCTCGGTCATTCCAGGCGCGACGTTAACTTCTAAGAACCAGACCCGCGAATCAGCATCCACCACAAGGTCACTACGCGACCAGTCGCGTAACTCGAGAACGCGGTGCGCGGTAACGGCCGTCTCAGCGGCGGCCTCAAGCACGTTGTCGGGGAGTCGAGCCGGGGTGAAGAACTCGGTCGTTCCGGCGGTGTATCGAGCCGTGTAGTCGTAGAGCCCACTGTCTGGAACGATCTCCGTCGCAGGCAAGGCGGTTGGGCCCTCGCCGGTATCGAAGACACCAATGGCGATTTCGGTACCGGTGATGTACCGCTGAATCAGCACCACTTCACCGTAGGCAAAAGCACCAACCATCGCCGCTGGGAGTTCCGCGGCGTCCCGCACGACCGTCACACCAAGGGCAGATCCGCCCCGGTTCGGCTTGATGATGAGCGGGAGTCCGATCTTCTCGGTGATCGCCTCAAGTAACCCGCCGGCGCCGAGATCGCGGAACATCGCCTGCGGCAGCGCAATGGAATTCGGGACACTGATGCCAGCAGCGGCAACGAGTGATCCGGCAATCGCCTTGTCAAATGAGCGTCGACACGAGTGGGCATCGGAACCCACGAAAGGAACGTTGATCGCTTGTAGGACTTCCTGCAACGAACCGTCTTCACCGGCAACGCCGTGCACCAACGGGAACGCGCAGGTCGGTGGATCAGCGAGTAGGTCTGCAAGCAGGTTCGCGTCGATGTCTTTGACTTGTGCGTCGAACCCGGCGTTCTTCAGGTCCTCCGCAACACGTCGACCAGAGCGCAGCGACACGTCCCGTTCCGGTGAAAGCCCGCCAGCGATGACAACAACTCGATCGTTCATGGCAGCTCCGGAGATGGGGTATTTGGACCACGCTTTGAATGGGGTGCAATGTTGGCGCCTGGGCCGAACGTGGACACCAAGTCCAATTCCGTCTCGATGATGCCCGACAGGCGGCGCACGCCTTCGCGAATCCGATCGGGTTCGGGGAAGCAGTAGGAAAGGCGCATGGCGTCGCGGCCCTGCCCGTCGACGTAGAAACCTGTTCCTGGAACGTAGGCGACCAAACCTGCAACGGCGCGCGGAAGCATGGCAGTGGTGTCGAGTCCCTCAGGCAAAGTGACCCATGAGAAGAATCCACCTTCCGGAACGGTCCACGTGGTACCTGGCGGCATGAGCTGTTCCATCGATTCCAGCAAGGCATCGCGGCGCTCCAGATACAGCGCGCGGAATCCCTTGATCTGTTCTTGCCACGGTTGGGTGGCGAGGTACTCCGAAACCGTGAGCTGAGAGAAGTTTGACGGGCACAACACAGAGGCTTCCGACGCCAGCACCAACTTCTCGCGCACGCCGTGGGGTGCTAGTGCCCAGCCGACCCGAAGCCCGGCGGCAATCGTTTTCGAGAATGACCCGAGGTACACAACGGCGTCAGCATCATCGGCCCGGATTGCGCGCGGAACTTCGCCATCGAAACCAAGCAGGCAGTAGGGGTCGTCTTCGAGCAGCAACAACCCGGCGCTCTTCGCGACCTGGAGGATCTCTGCACGCCGCTGCGGAGGCTGAGTGATGCCGAGCGGGTTGTGATACGTCGGAACTGTGTAGATCAACTTGGGTGTTTTGCCCTCAGCGCGGACTCGGTCGATCGCCTCACTGAGGCCAGCCGGGTTGAGGCCCTCACTGTCCGTGGGAACGTGAACGACCTCGCACTGGTATGACGCGAAGACCCCGAGCGCGCCCACGTACGAAGGCGATTCCACCAACACGACATCACCGGGATTGCAGAACACTCGGACCGTGAGGTCCAGGGCCATCTGTGAGCCTGTGGTGATCACGACATCATCGGGATGCGCGTGAATTCCCGACAGTTCCATCACGCCACAGATCTGTTCGCGAAGTTTCTCGTCGCCTTGGCCGGTGCAGTACTGCAGGGCGGTGGGGCCACGATCACGAATGAGCTGCGCCGTCATGTCCGCGAACTCGTCGAGTGGCAAGGCCGAGACGAAGGGTGCACCGCCCGCGAGGGAGACGACCTCGGGCCGCGATGCCACAGAGAACAGCGCGCGGATTGCCGATGCCGTCATGCCTTGGGCGCGGGCCGCGTATGAAGCGACCCAGGGATCAAGTCGGGATCCCGGATTCATTGCCGGTTGTGTCACGGCTCAGTCCTCCGGGGCAGGTCGGCGACGTGGTCCGCCGCAGCGAGTGATCGGCTCGCGACTCGTCGTGGACGCAGAAGCCCGACAAGGAATCCGATGCCAACAGCGATGAGGAGCAGAACGATCAGTTTGGCAATGCGCGCGAACATGATCCCCCTCCCGACGGTGTCCGCCCATCGTAGCCGCCACCTTCAAGTACCGCATTCGACAAACCCCCTTCGTATTGGGGCTTCCCGGCCGTAATCGGCCCTTTTAACCCCAACATGAAGGGGGTTTGCGAGAACGGGAGGGCGCTGGGCTAGGTGGTAACGCCGGAGTCGCCACCGTCGTCTGGGGCGAAGAATCGCACGACCGCAATCGAGACGGCCTCG
>JAOAUD010000145.1 GCA_030157755.1 Candidatus Nanopelagicales bacterium | reverse complement strand
GGTTGTGCGTGCAGCGACGGGTTGTCTGGTCCCGCGACGTTTCCGTGGGCAACAATCTCGGCCAGCCAAGTTAGGCCGAGTTCTTCAGCCTTTTCCTTGCTCATGACAACAACTGCGCAAGCACCGTCGGAGATCTGCGAAGCCGATCCAGCAGTGATCGTGCCTTCTTTGTCGAACGCCGGGCGAAGCTTCCCGAGACTCTCAGCGGTGGTCTCACCGCGAATGCCCTCATCGTGACTGAACACGACCGGGTCGCCCTTGCGCTGCGGGATCTCGACATCAACGATCTCTTCAGCGAAAACACCGTTCTCCGCGGCGACGGCGGCACGCTGGTGGGAACGAGCGGCAAACGCGTCCTGCTCCTCGCGAGTCAGGTTGTAGAGCGAGTTGTAACGCTCGGTCGACTCACCCATCGCGCACTCATCGAAGGCGCAGGTCAGGCCATCAAAGGCCATCGTGTCGGTGAGCTTCCAGTCGCCGTACTTGACGCCTTCACGCGAACCGACGAGGGCATGTGGAGCGTTGGTCATGGATTCCATACCACCAGCGACCACAATCTCGTGTTCGCCTGCACGAATCAGCTGATCTGCCAACGCGATTGCGTCCATTCCGGACAAGCAGACCTTGTTGATGGTCAGCGCTGGGACATTCATCGGGATTCCACCCTTGACGGCCGCCTGACGGCTGGTGATCTGTCCGGTGGCTGCCTGCAGCACATGGCCCATGATCACGTAGTCGACCTGTTCGCCGGAGACTCCGGAGCGGGCCAGCGCTTCCTTGATGGCGATTCCGCCAAGGTCTGCGGCTGAGAAGCCCTTGAGTGAACCGAGTAAACGACCCATTGGGGTACGCGCTCCGGCAACGATGACTGATCCGGCCATGGTGGCCTCCTAGGTGTAGGTAGACGCCGACAGCCGCGAACATGCCATGCGCTGGCCCCGAAAGACCAAGAAGCGCCCGACCGCTTGCGGCACAGTGCTTTCACGATAGCCGTGGGCTGCAATGGGCTCCAACACCAGGTCAGTCCGTGAGTTCCTGCGCACGCTGCTGCAGGAAGCGCCGTTCGGACTCGTTTGCCGTCAGTCCAGCGGCCTTTTCGAACTCAGCGGAGGCCTCGACATTGCGTCCAAGCTCGGCAAGGAAGTGTCCTCGAGCGCTGGATAAGAGGTAGTAGTTCAGCAAGTTTTCGTTGCCAAGCAGCTTCTCGACTTCGTCTAGGCCCTCGTGCGGACCACGCGCTTTGCCGATCGCAACTGCACGATTGAGTTCAACGACTGGTGACGGTTTGGCGATCCGAAGAAGGTCGTAGTAGCCGACGATTTGTTCCCAATCCGTGTCCTGCGGCCTGCGCGCACGGGCGTGACAAGACGCGATCGAGGCCTCCAATGTGTACGTGCCGATCGTGTCCGACGCTTGGTACGCACGTACCAGCGAACGCAGACCAAGGGTGATGAGCGTGCGATCCCACCGGCGTCGGTCCTGGTCGAGCAGCAGGATTGGTCGCCCGTCGCGGTCTGAACGTGCATTCGCGCGTGAGGCCTGCAGCTGCATGAGAGCGAGCAGACCGTGCACCTCGCTTTCGGTTGGCATGAGCTCAGCAATAACTCGACCGAGTCGGATTGCTTCGTCACACAGCAGCGGCCTCATCGCGTCGTCACCGGATGTCGCTGAATATCCCTCGTTGAAGATGAGGTAGATGACCTCCAAGACGTCGGGAACGCGTCTGGCGCGATCCGCACCTTCGGGAACCTCGAAGGGGACGTTGGCTTGCCGAAGTGTCTTCTTCGCGCGAGTGATGCGTGCCGCCATCGCGGATTCAGTCACGAGGAAGGCCGACGCGATATCGGCGACGCTCAGACCGCCGAGCACCCGCAATGCCAGCGCTACTCGCGACTCGACAGGCAATACCGGGTGGCAGGTGATGAAGACCAGCCGAAGGACGTCATCCTCAATTCGGTCGACTGCGTCGAGCAGATCCTGTTCATGTGCCCGGTCTCGCAACACCTCACCGATCAACTGATACTTCGACGCGAGGTTCTCGCGCCTGCGCAGCTGATCGATACCGCGCCTTCGAGCCGTTGTCAGCAACCATGCCCCCGGCTTGCGAGGAATTCCTTCGCGTGGCCACTGTTCAAGTGCCGCGACGAGAGCTTCTTGCGCCAACTCCTCAGCCGTGCCGAGGTCGTGGGTGAGGTGAGTAAGTGCAGCGATCAGCTTGGGGGCCTCGATCCGCCAAACGGCCTCAATCTCGCGGTTGACGCGCTCCCCAAGCTGATCGCTCATGTGCTACTTGGTCCGCTCAGCGGCTTGCTGGCGCATGAGCTCCTCACCCTCAAAGACGTCAGCGGCCTCCTCACGCAAGTCCTGCGGGTAATCCTCCGCCCGGAAGACCTTGCGGACCTGGACACATTCCTGGCCGCTCGTCTTCGCGAAGCGCAGGGTCCATTCGCGAGCTTGTTCCTCCGAATCGAACTGCATGATCGCGTAGCCACCGACAAGTTCCTTGGTCTCGGTAAACGGACCGTCGATGATCGTTCGTTCACCATTGTGGAACTTGATTTGAACACCCTCGGATGACGGACGTAGACCCTCGCCGCCGAGCAGGATTCCGGCCGCAGCTGACTCCTCCATCAACGCGCCCATGGTCGCGAGCTCGGCTTCATCCGGCATGACACCAGCTTCACTGTCAGCGGTCGCGTGCACCATGCCCATGTAGACGAGCTTTCCAGGAGTCGGTTGCAGCGAACCTTGAGCATCCGAGGGGCTCCCGGCGTTCCACTCTTCGCGCAGCTTCTCTTCGGCTTCGCGCCATCCGGACTCGTCGGGGTTCTCCGGGAAGTCCTCAAGTTCGAAGATCTGGCGGATTTCCAAGGCAGCATCTCGACCATCGGCATCCATGGGGGCGCGCTTGGCCCACGCCACGGCCTCTTCCATGGAGTTGGCCTGGAGCACCCAGTAGCCGGAGATCAGTTCTTTGGTTTCAGCGAATGGACCGTCAACGATTCGGGTCTCGCCGTCAGCGGTCAGAATCTTGTATCCCGCAGCGCTGGGTTGCAGGCCGTTGCCATCGATCATGACGCCCGCTGCAACAAGTTCCTGGTTGAATTCGAACATCGCCCGCAAGAGTTCCGGCCCCGGCATCTCGCCAGCTTCACTCGCCTCGGTTGCCTTTACTCCAATAAAGAAACGCATCTTCATCACTTCCGTCAGTTGTTCCGGCAATGCGAATTTCGCCTGCTCACCTACACGTCGAACGGCACCTGACGATATTCGACATCAGATCCAAAGAAATTTCCCCGATCGTTCGTGTTCCGGCTCGGTACGCGCAAACCCCCGCCGTGTTGGGGTTTCTGGTCAATTTATTGACCTAAAAACCCCAACACGGCGGGGGTTTGCGTTCAGGCGGGGGGGGTCCTGCGGCGCTTAGGCCCAGAAGAGGGGGCCTTGATCGTCATGGGGCAGGCGATCTACCAGCGCGTTCGCGAGTTCACTGTCGCTCATGTCTGCATGGGTTGCGGTCCGAATTGCGTTCAACATGTTTCATCACTCCATTGGGTCAAGTTTGTGTGGTTGGTCACCCAAGAGTTACCCGAACACCCTCCCAGGTAAACCCTTACTCACGGGTAACTTGAGAAAGATCGTCAGAACCGCACGCTGACGGCATCTGAAGTGGGTCGAACCTGACATCCGAGAACCCGTTCACCACTGGAGTGCGATGCGGAGTCCGATTCGACGGCACCCTTGACCAGCTTGCATTCACACGTCGCACAGACACCCTCGAGACATGAGTACGGCGCGTCGAGCCCGGCATCCAACATCGCGTCAACCAGGGTCGAGTCCTGCGGCCAATCGACCTCGTGGGACTCCCCATCGAGCTCGACCTGGGCAATCGCCGAGCGAACGAGCACCGCACCGTCGCCTGCCCGGTCCCGCTTGTCGGCGCCTGCCTGAGTGGATCGACGAGCGAATGGATCGCCCTCAAGCGACCGGAACTCCTCGACATGGACCTTTGCTCCTGGCCACCCGAAGTTCCGGGCCGTCGTCTTCACGAGTTCCATGAACGGCGCTGGCCCACAAATGAACACCTCGGCATCGCGATGGGCGGCCAGCGCTTCACTCACGTTGTTCGCTGTTGGGATTCCGGACACCGACTGCAGCCAGTGGTGCACGACGAGCTGCCCCGGGTGCTTGCGGGCGAGGTCCTGCAGGTCGTCTCGGAAGATGATCGACTGCTCGTCCCGGTTTGCGTAGACCAGCGTGACCTGTGCCCGCTGAGCAGCGAGTGCAGACTTGATGATCGACATCATGGGCGTGATCCCGCTACCGCCTGCGAACAGCAGCAGTTCAGTCATGCCCTCACTCGGCGTGAAGGTTCCACCGGGGCGAAGTGCCTCTAGCTTCATACCTGGCTGCAGGTTGTCGCACAGCCAGTTCGACGCATACCCCGTGGGCGTCCGCTTCACTGTGACGCGCCAGTCGGAATCAATGTCCGGCGAACTCGACAGCGAGTAGCACCGAGCGACCGATCCGGTGAGGTCGCTGGGAACTCGAAGCGTGAGGAACTGGCCTGGCAGGTAGCGGAAGGCAGCGGCATGTGCGTCCGGCACGCTGAAGACAAAGGTCTTGGCATCTGCCGTCTCTTCGATGACCTGGGTGAGCGTGAGTTCGGCGCTGCGGCCCGAAAATTCAGCTCCACTGCGGGCAGCTTTGCGGGCATTGCTGCGAACGGCACGTTTGGGCGTGACAAAACCTCGACGCAGTAGGAGTAAGACCAGCAGTCCGCTGACGACTCCGATCATCGCCAATGACCACGTGGCCATGGCATCGGTTCCCATCATGATGAAGTGCACTGACACCAGTGGCCACACGATGTAAGCCAGTGCGTGCACGGTCTTCCAAGCCTTGGCCGAAAACTGTGACCGAAAGACCCCGGCGAGCGACACGATGATCAGCGATAGAAAGGCAATCGTCCCGAGCGACGTAGCAAAGGTGTTGTTAGGCGCGAACCCCGGAACAAACGCGTCAAGCAGCGTGAGCTTCGCGTACGGGTCCGGAACCAACGAGACGATATGGCCAAGCACAAAAACCAAGGTGAAAGTTGCGGCAGCGCGATGAATGGTCGTCATTGAACGCATCGAAACCCGCGAGCCAAACAACCGCGTCGACATCGTTAGGCCGACAAGGACGACGGCAGAACTCGCAACCCAGGCACAGATACCGAAAGTGCGTGCCGAAAGCCAGAGCCAAGGAACATCTGCTGCTAACACCTGCGATATCGCCTGATTCATGCGCTGTCCTCCGTCACCGACATCCGCTGATACGCGGCTTGCACAACAACTGTCGGCCTATAGGTCGCAGAACAGAAGCCTTCGACGGTTAAGCGAAGTCAAAGTGACGCTGGCACGGTTAGGAGAGGGCAAAGGCGGCCCCGCCTCATCGCCCAATTGAGTGAACCGCCCCAGATTTGCAGACCGTGCCTCCCCGCCACCGCAGGGACCATCGGCACTACTTCTCGCAGGACAAGAACGGGACAATTGACCCATGAGGGCGTCACAACGTAGTCACATTTCTGCGGCGGTCGACCGTTGGTTGGCCGAGGGCTTGATCACCCCGGAACAAGCCCAACAAATGCGGACGGACATCGACTCGCGGCCCATCTCGCAGCCACCGGAAGTATCTGCCACCGGAAAGAAATCCGACGGCACGCAGCAACACTTCCCAGTCATCATCATCGAGGCGCTCGGATACCTCGGCGGGGCGATCGTTGTCGTCGCGCTTGGGCTTCTCGTCAGCTACTTCTGGTCCGATCTGTCGACCGTCGGGCAACTGGTGCTGATCGCAGCCGTCTTCGGGATTTTGCTCGGTGCCGGAGTGGCAGTTCCTCAACAACTTGGAGCACCTGCGATCCGGTTGCGCTCAGTCCTGTGGATGGCTGCAACGGTCGCGTGGGCATGCCTCACCGGGTTCACCGTTGACAAATACGCGGGACTTCACGATGAACGGATGGCCGCGGTTGCCGCTTGGAGTTCCGTCGCTCTTGGATTGCTGCTTTGGTACCTGCATCGCGAACCGCTCCAACAGATCGCCGTCTTTATTCCGCTGCTCATTGGCGTCGGCGTCGGTACCTACCTCGCTCAAGGTGGCAACCCTGAATCCGACAATTCCAGCTGGCAGGGTGCAGCCGTTTGGATCGTGAGCCTGGTGTGGTTTGGGCTGGGGTGGTTCGGTCGGATTCGGCCCGCCATGCTTGCCACAGCACTCGGTGCAATCGGGTCGTTGTTCGGGGCAATGATGTGTGTTGAAAACCCAGCACTGGCAATCGTTGGTGTGGCCATGCTGGTCGCGCTTGTTGCGGCTGCGGTCGCTCGAAATGACTTCGTCCTGCTCGCCGTTGCTGCGCTCGGATCACTGGAACTGCTTCCGAGCACGATCATGCAGTACTTCCCAGGAATCCTGGCGGCGGCACTCGTTCTGTTGCTCGTTGGACTGCTACTGATCGTCGCGGCGCTGTTCATCGCACGCCGCAGAAACCGGCTCGCTACAAGTCACATCGACCTGCGCGATGATCAGCCGGTTGGTACCACTCGCTAGATAACTCGGCCCGTTTCCGGATCGACCCGCACGTAGGTGCCTTGGTTACCAGCTGCTGTCGCCTTTGATCGAGCTCCGGCGAGGATCGCAATAATTACGGCGAATGCCGCAGCATCGTCAACCAGACCGAATGGCCCCGTGAGGATCTCCGGAATCATGTCGACTGGCGAGACGATATACAGCGCGGCCATCGCCAACGTGAGCCACTGAAACTTCGTCAAGTACTTCATGAAGGAACTGTTACACGGAATGTGCCGAAATGTCACGGGGCTTTCGGACGGATTCGCTTAGCGCATGACAGGCTGCACCCGTGATTCAACTGCTCCGCCGGTTCCTGCGGCCCTACGGCCGGGCATTGATCGTGATCGTGTTGCTGTTGTTCCTGCAAGCCGTCGGCAACCTGTACCTGCCCACCTTGAACGCCGACATCATCAACAACGGTGTCGTCACAGGCAACATCCGCAACATCATCGTGACCGGGGCCATCATGCTCGCGGTCACATTGCTCCTGGGGATTTGCTCGATCATTGCCGTGTACTTCAGCGCCCGAACGGCTATGCAATTTGGTCGAGACGTGCGTGCCTCGATGTTCACTAAGGTCCAGTCGTTCTCCCTGCATGAGGTCAACGAGTTCGGCACGCCGTCGTTGATTACCCGCAACACCAACGATGTCCAGCAGGTCCAAATGCTGGTGCTGATGGGCCTCACGATGATGGTGCTCGCACCGTTGACTGCCATCGGCGGCATCTTCCTCGCAGTCCGACTCAACCTGCAGTTGTCTGCCTTGTTGTTAATCATCATTCCGCTCATGGCGATCGTGATCGGTTCCTTGATGGTCAAGGCCGTGCCACTCTTCCGCTCCATGCAGGTCAAGATCGACCGCATCAACGAAGTTCTCCGCGAGAACCTCGCCGGCATTCGAGTGATCCGCGCCTTCGTGCGTACACAGCATGAAGAGGCGCGCTTCGAGGTTGCCAACGACGACCTCACGGACACCTCATTGCGAGTTGCCCGGTTGTTCGCCCTCATGCTTCCCGCGCTCATGTTGATCATGAATGCCTCCAGCGTCGCGATCGTGTGGTTTGGTGGCCACCTCATCAATAACGGCGACATGCAGATCGGCGACCTGACGGCCTTCTTGCAATACATCGTGCAAATCCTGTTCGCGGTCATGATGGCCGTGATGATGTTCGTGATGGTGCCGCGGGCAGCAGCATCTGCTGAGCGCATCCAGCAGATCCTCGAGACGAACCCATCGATTGCCGACACGGCTTCGGCCGATCTCGATACCGACAGCGAGACGGCACGAACAGGCCCTGGAACCGGCCGGATCGAATTCCGCGATGTCGAGTTCCGGTACCCGGGAGCGCAAGATCCGGTCCTAGAACGGATCTCATTCACGCTGGAACCAGGCCAAACCACGGCGATCGTCGGCGGAACCGGATCCGGCAAGACGACCCTGGTCAACCTCATCCCGCGCCTCTACGACGTCAGTGATGGATCGATCCTGCTCGACGGCATCGATCTGCGCGATCAACGGCAGGCACAGGTGTGGCAGGAGATGGCGCTGGTGCCGCAGAAGTCCTTCCTGTTCAGCGGCACGGTTCGCAGCAACATCCTCTTTGGTGATGCCGATGCCAGCGACGAGCAAATTTGGGACGCCCTTCGGGTCGCGCAGGCCGAGCCGTTCGTGACCAAGCTGGCAGACCAGCTGGACTCCACAGTCGATCAAGGCGGCGCGAATCTGTCCGGTGGTCAACGCCAGCGGCTGTCCATTGCCAGAGCCCTCGTGCGACGTGCGCCGATCCTGATCCTCGACGACAGCTTCTCCGCACTCGACTACGCAACCGATGCGCGGCTGCGATCGGCGTTGGCACGTGAATCCCGCAATCGAACAGTGGTGATCGTGGCGCAGCGAGTCAGTTCAATCCTTGATGCGGACAAGATCATTGTCCTGGACGAAGGCCTGATAGTCGGCATCGGAACCCACTCCGAACTCATGGATACCTGCCCGACGTACCAGGAAATCGTGAACTCGCAACTGTCTGCGGATGGTGCCGCATGAGTGCAGCGACGACCTCAAGCGGAGCGAGCAACCCGCGTCGCCCACAAGGCATGTTCGGTGGTGGCGGACCAGGTGCCGTGGGGATGGGCCTACCGCCGGAGAAGCCCCGCAACTTCAAAGCAACTCTTCGTCGCCTCGGGCGTCGGCTCCGCCCAGAGCGGTGGATCATCTCGGTTGTCTTGATCTTGGGCATTACCAGCGTCTTCTTTGCGGTGATTGGACCGAAACTGCTGGGAAATGCAACCAACATCATCTTTGAAGGGATCGTGGGCAAACAGTTGCCCGCGAACATGACGCAAGCCCAAGCTGAGGCGTACCTGCGAGCTAACGGGCAAAGCCAACAGGCGGACTTGCTGTCTGGGATGACGGTTACGCCCGGTGCCGGTGTCGACTTCACGGCACTCGGCCAAGTGATCGCCCTCGTGGCGGTCGTGTATCTGCTGAGCTCGATCTTCTCGTGGGCGCAGAACTACCTGATGGCTGGAGTTACGCAGCGGGTCATGTTTCGCCTTCGAGAGGAGGTCGACGTCAAGCTCGGCAGACTGCCACTGAAGTACTTCGACACGCATGCCCGGGGAGACGTCCTCAGCCGCGTGACCAACGACATCGACAACATCTCGACCACGCTTCAGCAGACGCTCACGCAGATGATCACCTCGGTTCTCACCGTGATCGGCGTGCTGACCATGATGCTGTTGATCAGTCCGCTGCTCGCAATCATTTCGCTACTGACCGTGCCGCTGTCATTCGCCGTCACGATGTTTATCGCGAAGCGTTCGCAACGTGAGTTCGTCGGGCAATGGAAGTGGACCGGCAGGCTGAACGGTCACGTCGAGGAGATGTACAGCGGCCACGAACTAGTCAAGGTGTTCGGGCATCAGGAACAGGCAATGGCCGACTTCGCAGAAGCCAACGACAAGATGTACGAATCCTCGTTCAAGGCACAGTTCATCTCCGGAATCATTCAACCCGCGATGGCATTCATCGCGAATATCAACTACGTCCTGATTGCCGTGATCGGCGGGCTATGGGTCGCGAACGGCACGATGTCATTGGGAGACGTCCAGGCGTTCATCCAGTACTCACGGCAGTTCACGATGCCAATCACCCAGATCGCCTCCATCACCAATCTCCTGCAGTCGGGCCTCGCCTCGGCTGAACGCGTCTTCGAGTTACTCGATGAGCCAGAACAGGTCCCAGAGACTGCGACGCCACAGATCCTCGACCTTCGCCGCGGGCACATCACGTTCGAGGACGTGTCCTTTAGATACGAACCCGACAAGCCGCTGATCGACGACCTCACTTTGGACGTTCGCCCAGGCGAATCGATCGCAATCGTCGGCCCCACCGGCGCAGGAAAGACAACGCTCGTGAACCTACTGATGAGGTTCTACGAAATCGATGGTGGGCGGATCACTTTCGACGGCATCGATATTCGCGACCTCACACGCGACAACCTGCGGCGATCTTTCGGAATGGTCCTGCAGGACACCTGGCTCTTCAAAGGGACGATTCGAGAGAACATCGCCTACGGCGCAATCGACCCGAGCGAGGCGCAGATCATCCAAGCCGCGACCGCCGCACATGTCGACCGCCTCGTGCGGACCCTGCCCGACGGCTACGACACGATCCTCGGAACGGATGCTGCGAACATCTCAACCGGTGAACAGCAACTACTCACGATTGCGCGAGCGTTCCTCGCCGATCCGGCAGTTCTGATTCTCGACGAGGCCACAAGTTCCGTTGACACCCGAACCGAAGTCCTGATCCAGAAGGCGATGGCCGAACTTCGAAAGGGTCGAACCAGTTTTGTGATCGCCCACCGACTGTCCACGATCCGCGACGCAGACACGATTCTCGTGATGGATTCGGGAAACATCATCGAAACTGGCACCCACGACGAACTGATTGCCGCTGGCGGCTTCTACTACAACCTCTACAACTCCCAGTTCCTGGCCAGTTTCGACGAAGACGCCGACATCCCCGTCGGCTAGGTCTTGATATCTGACCGATAGCGGAACCG
The DNA here is from genome assembly GCA_030157755.1 of Candidatus Nanopelagicales bacterium. GTDB lineage: Bacteria > Actinomycetota > Actinomycetes > S36-B12 > UBA10799 > UBA10799. The sequence continues at coordinate 1,300 of JAOAUD010000145.1, read as the reverse complement.
CTGACGCACGCCCGGAACGGGCCTCGAAAGTGTGCACCGGTGCAACCGCGCAATCGCGCATAGCCCTGAACCCTGGGGGTATCTCCTTCGCATCAACGTATGACAACCCCATTGAAGGAGAAACGATGAAGACGTCCTATGCAGTCGCAGCCTTGTCCGCCGCCCTCACGCTGGGCATCGCACCTGCTGTTCTGGCCAACGACGCGGTGTCCGCACCAGCGACCCACGCGGGCTCGATCGCTGCCCAAGTGGAGCACGCGCCAGCGGCACCCGCTGATCAGAAGAACGGCATCATGAAGGTGAAGGCAACGTTCTTCAATGACACGAACCGCACCCTGAAACTGACAAACATGGGCGAACTCAAGCCCGGTCAGTCGATCTACCTCGACAACAACACCGATACGGCCGGAATCCACTACGACGGCGTCGTGGCCTGGGTCGAGAACCACTACATCGGTCGACCGGACTTCAATGTGCAGGCTGATGCCAGTGAGGGTTCCCCGGAATACGTCGCACTCTCAGAGTCATCAGGCAAGTGGCTTGAGTGCGGCGGCCGCAAGTACTACGCGCACCGTCACGCAGATGACGGCGGAAAGCAGCGCTTCGACATCCACATTCACAAGTAGGAGCACAAGTCCCGGAAACACAACAGGCCCCAAATAGAAGTGCCCCAGGGGAACAACCCTGGGGCACTTCTATTTGGGTGAGTGACGGGACTTGAACCCGCGACATCTCGGACCACAACCGAGTGCTCTACCAGCTGAGCTACACCCACCATGTGCACTTTCACGTTCTCCGTGAATGCGACCGCCGAAGTCTACCGCCTCGCCTGGACGAATACGTCGCCCGTTCCACCTGTCGGCGCGCTAGCGTCTACCAATGTGTCCATAGACCTGAACTCTGACCTCGGCGAAGGTGTCGGAGAAGACCCCCAAGCCCTTGATGAAGCCCTGCTTTCCGTGGTGACAAGTGCGAATGTCGCGTGCGGTGGCCATGCGGGTGATCGCGAATCGATGATGCGCGTGTCTGAGCTCGCCACCGCACGTCGGGTGGCGATTGGTGCGCATATTTCTTACGACGACCGCGACGGGTTCGGCCGCGAGTCCAATGGTGTCTCGATGGAGATCCTCAAAGAACAACTGCTCGAGCAGATCGCGACCCTGGACGAAATTGCCCATGCCGCTGGCAGTGCTGTCACCTACGTCAAGGCCCACGGACAGCTCTACCACCAGGCTTGTATCCCCGGAAGCGTCGAAGCTCAGACGATCATCGACGCCGTGCGTGAGTACCAGGATCAGAC
>JAOAUD010000144.1 GCA_030157755.1 Candidatus Nanopelagicales bacterium | reverse complement strand
GTGCAGGCGCTCGCGAATCAGATCCCGGGGATCCGCGGGCTCTATGGGGGTCGCCTTCGTAACGCTGGGCAGATTGAGTCCTTCACGGCAAATCTCATTTCGATGAACCGTCGCTACAAGTCCCACGCCGGAGTCCGGATAACCGACGTGTAGATTTGTTGATCTACGGACGGGTTCCCCGTCTGCGACGATCGAGCGTCGTCGACGACTCATCGGCGCAGCGAACAAGAAGGTTGGATCTCGTGGGGGACACTCCTGTGCGCAATCGGAAGTTGACTGCGGCCTGTGCAATTGGCGCATTGCTGCCAGTCGCGGCCGCGGCGTTGATTGCCGCCCCAGTGTCGGCAGCCGCACAAGACGCTGACCCGCAACCTGCTGTCGAAGTCAGCCCAACCGACGCTTCGCCTGAGGCCCCAGATGCGCCAACCCCCACCTCGGAATCCGAGATCCCGCCCGCAGCGGTTTCGTCTGACGAAGTTCTTCCTGTCACCCCGCGATCCGGTGTCGCGGACTCCACTGTGCGCCTGAGCTTCGCCGGTGACGTCCACTTCGCAGACAAGGTTCGCAAGCAAGCAGGCAGTTCTGGACTGCGTACCCTCCCAGGACTCATCGGCGATTCCGATATCGCCATGGCGAACCTCGAAACCGCGCTCACCTCGCATGGTCGGCGGACGCCGAAGGAATTCAGTTTCCGCGCCCCTACTCGCGTATTGAAGACGCTGAAGTCACGAGGAATCGACGTGGTGTCGATGGCCAACAACCACGCGCTCGACTACGGCGCGTCCGGTCTGACCGACACGTTGCGCGCGCGGGCTTCGTCGCGACTGCCCATCGTGGGAATTGGTGCAAACACGGCGGATGCGATCAAACCCTGGGTCAAGGACGTCCGGGGGACAAGCTTCGCCTACTTCGCTGGGATGAACGCCGAGCCGTTGTCAGACGAGAAGAATCCCGCCGCCTTGACTCGCAAGTGGGCGACGGGCGCGAGCTCTGCCGGGATCGTTCTGACCCCGAAGAATGAAGCTGCCCTGCTGTCGTCGATCCGCGAATGGTCGACGAAGGTGGACGTTGTTGTCATCGACATGCACTGGGGCATCGAAGCGACGCCGTGTCCGTCAGGTCGTCAGACCTCGCTGATGGCACGACTACGCAGCGCAGGTGCTGACGTGATCGTCGGGTCGCATCCCCACGTTCTGCAGGGTGCAGGGTTCGCCGGATCAGCCGCTGTTGCCTACAGCCTTGGGAACTTCGTTTGGTACAACCAGTTCTCGAAGTACAGCGCAGTGCTCAACGTTGACATCGTGAACGGCAAACCCGCCGGGATGTCGTACACCCCGGTCAAGATCGGAGCAGACGGACTTCCTCGTCGCGCGACCGGTGCTGGTGCCGCATGGGTTCGCGCCCGCATGGCATCCGGTGCAAGGTGCGCGAACTTGTCGAAGACTCCGCGCGCCTAGCAGCGTCTGTTTCGAAGGCTGCTGAGCCCGGGCCGCCTCGCGTCAGTGGTATTCGTGTTCGGCGTCCGGGTACGTTCCGGCAACGACCTCGCTGGCCCACGTCGACACCGCATCACCTAACACGGAGCGAAGGTTCGCGTATTGCTTGACGAACTTCGGTGGTTTGCCCGGGGTGAGGCCCGCCATGTCTTGCCACACGAGTACCTGGCCGTCGGTGGTGGCACCAGCGCCAATGCCAACGGTTGGGATTGCCAATGAGCGCGTCACCATGTCGGCCAAGTCTGCGGGCACGAGCTCTAGGACTACGGCAAAGGCACCCGCGGCCTGCAGTGCTTTGGCGTCTTGGAGGAGAACCTGACCGGCCTCTCCTCGACCTTGCACTCGGTAGCCGCCCATCGTGTGGACCGACTGCGGCGTCAATCCGAGGTGGGCCATCACAGGGATGCCCGCCGCAGTTAATGCCTCGACCTGAGGGAGCACGCGTGCGCCGCCCTCGAGCTTCACGGCGTGCGCTCCGGCCTCCTTCATGAACCGAGCGGAAGTCTCCAGCGCCTGCGCTGTGGAGGCCTGGTAGGAGCCGAATGGCAGGTCGGCGACGACCATAGCGCGCGACGAGCCGCGCACGACTGCTCGGGCCAGCGGAATCAGTTCGTCCACCGTGACGGGAAGTGTCGAGTCGTATCCGTAGACGACGTTTGCCGCTGAGTCCCCAACGAGTAAAACGGGGATGCCGGATTCGTCGAATAGTCCTGCCGTCAATGCGTCGTAGCAGGTGATCATGGGCCAGCGTTCGCCACGTTCTTTTGCGGCGGCCAGATCGTTAACCGTTACCCGACGGACTGGGCCGTCGCTACTTGCCGATTGCCCGCCGTAGAGGGCACGTTCGACTGACATGGCGCTTCTCCTATCTCGAGGCTGCGTGGTGCAGTCCCCGGACGAGGACAATGGTGGCACGAATCTGCCCAAAATGGCAGAGCAGGGCAGCGCATTTGCACGCACCGCAACGGCTGCCTTTCACGGCCTCCCAAAACGCGAGTCAGATCACATTGGTTCGGGGTCACCCGATCGTGTTTTCCGCTCGCGTCTAATGTTCTCGAGTGGCCAGACAGCGAAGCGAAGAAGTAGACGCAGCGATCGTCTCTTCGACCCTCGCAGTTATCGCTGATCGAGGCATTGAAGGATTCTCCGTGGAGGAAGTCGCCTCCCGCGCAAGCGTTGGCAAGGCCACGATCTATCGCCGATACGCGGACCGCAATGAGTTGATCAACTCCGCGCTCGAGACCCTCAACGATGACCTGCCGGCGATCGACAAGCAGGCGAGTACCGCGACCGTCTTGATCGACATGCTCGAGTGGGTTCGCACATCACGGACGTCGGGGGCCGAGCTCCTCCCGAGGATCTTCGCCCAGGCGAAGAGCAATCCGCAGCTTTTTCAGTTGTGCCACGAGCGGGTCATCTTGCCTCGCTGGCAGCGTGTGCAAGAAGCCTTGAAGCTGGGTATTGATCGTGGCGAACTGGCCGACGATCTTGATATCGAGATCACCGCGAGCATGCTGGTGTCGCCGGTCTTGATGTACAACATCATCAACTCAGGTGGCGGCCGTGGGCGCAAGGATTTTGTTGCCAGGCTGGTGAAGCAGGCGCTGCACGGTCTCGCGCCGAGTGCAGAGTCTGCCGAAGGGCAGATCGAACGGACGCCCAAGGCGTCGCGTCGGACTACTCGTCGCCTTCGCCGGGCTCTGACCACCGATTAGTAATCGGCATTCGACGGTCTCGGCCAAATGCGAGCCTGGTGATCTTCGTTCCTGGCGGGTATTGCCGCCGTTTGTACTCTGCTGCATCGGTCAGCTGAATAATTCGTCGAGCGACTTGCGGGTTGAATCCTGCAGCCACTAATTCGCTGGCTGACACTCCGCCCTCGACGTAATGCGCGACAACGGCGTCGAGTTCCGCATAGTCCGGAAGCGAGTCCGAATCCAATTGGTCTGGACGCAGTTCTGCGCTTGGTTCCTTGTCGATGGATCGCGGTGGAATTGGGGGAGTCTCGCCAGTGAGCTCCGCCTGCTCGTTGCGCCAACGGGACAACGCCCACACCAACGTCTTGGGGACGTCTTTGATCGGCGCGAATCCACCGACCGCGTCGCCGTAGATGGTGGAGTAGCCGACGGCAAGTTCACTCTTGTTTCCAGTGGCGAGCACGAGGTGTCCTTCAGCGTTGGAAATCGCCATCAACGTGGTGCCGCGGATGCGTGCCTGCAGGTTCTCCTCTGCCAAGCCTGTGAGGTGGAGCAGTTCTTGGTACGCGTCGAAGACGGAAGAGATCGGAACTTGGCGGATTGACAGCCCCGTTCGCTCAGCGGCATCGTGAGCGTCCTCAACGGAATGTGATGACGAGTACTTCGAGGGCATCGCGATGCCAAATACGTTCGCGCTGCCAAGGGCATCGCAGGCAATCGCAGCGACTAGCGCCGAATCGATTCCACCGGACAATCCGAGGACAACACTGCCGACGCCGTTCTTGGTCACGTAGTCACGGAGCCCAACGACGAGGGCTTGGTACACCTCTGCGTGTTCATCAAGATCTGGCGCCACCGCACCCTGTTCCGCAAATCCGCCATCCGATAGGTCGCAGAACAACAGGTGATTGACGAAACGGGGAGAACTCACCGCGATCGATCCGCCAGGTCGAACCACCATGGAACCGCCGTCGAATACCAACTCGTCTTGCCCACCGACCGCAGCCACGTACATGACGGTCGCCGCCGTTTGATCCGCGCGGGTCTGACACAACGCAAGTCGCTGGTGATGTTTGCCCTGTTCGAATGGCGACGCATTGATCACCAACAACACGTCAGCTCCGGCCGCCGCGGCAAGTTGCGGCGGGCTGTCAGGTTCCCAGAGGTCCTCGCAGATCGCGATCGACACCACCACGCCGTCAACCTCAATCACGCACGGTTCGTCTCCGGGTTCGAAGAGTCGGCGTTCATCGAAGACCCCGTAGTTCGGGAGACGGTGTTTGGCGTACGTGCGCTCCACCACTCCGCCTCTAAGTACTGCCGCAACGTTTTGCGGCCGACCATCAGCTGAGGTGGCGAGCGACCCAACGACCACCGCGAGGTGTCCGAGGCCATCGCGGCCCAGTTGGGCGGCCAGTTCCTCGGTTGCCGAGATTGCGGCGGCCTGAAAGGAGGGTCGCAGCGCTAGGTCTTCCACCGGATAGCCCGTGATCGCCATCTCTGGGAACGCCACGAGCTGGGCGCCGGAAGCGGCTGCCTCATGGCACGAAGCCAGGATCAGTTCAACGTTGCCCCGAAGGTCTCCAACAGTGGTGTTGACCTGGGCGCCAGCAAATCGGACGGTGGACACGCCCCGAGAGTATCTGCCCAAACATGGCGACGTGGGCCGCCGGGCACATCACCCGCTGCGCGGGTTGGGTGCGCCATGGGAAGATGTCCAGCATGGATAAGCAGACCGAGTTCGTCCTGCGAACAATCGAAGAACGCGACATCCGATTTGTGCGGCTGTGGTTCACCGACGTCCTTGGGATGCTCAAGTCGGTGGCGGTGGCCCCGGCCGAACTTGAAGGTGCCTTCAGTGAGGGCATTGGCTTCGACGGTTCTGCGATTCAGGGGTTCGCCCGGGTGAGCGAGGCGGACATGCTGGCGAAGCCGGATCCCGCCACATTCCAGCCCTTGCCGTGGCGTGGTGACACCCAAGCCGTTGCCCGGATGTTCTGCGACATCACGCTGCCAGACGGCTCTCCGTCGTACGCGGATCCTCGCTGGGTTCTCAAGCGAACGCTGGCCCGCGCGGCCGATATGGGGTTCACCTTCTATACACACCCCGAGATCGAGTTCTTCCTCTTCAAGGATCGCGAACTAGAACGGCCACTGCTGCCGGGTCAGCCACCGGTCCCAGTCGACGACGTTGGCTACTTCGACCACGCGCCACAAGGCGGTGGGCAGGACTTCCGTCGTACCGCAATCACGATGCTTGAGAAGCTGGGTATCTCCGTCGAGTTCAGCCACCACGAGGGCGCGCCGGGTCAGCAGGAGATCGACCTTCGCTACGCCGACGCACTCACAACCGCTGACAACATCATGACCTTCCGACTGGTCGTCAAGGAAGTTGCGCTTGAACAGGGTCTGCAGGCGTCGTTCATGCCGAAGCCGTTCACGGACTTCGCGGGGTCAGGCATGCACACTCACCTGAGTCTGTTCGAAGGAGAGCGTAACGCGTTCTACGAGCCCGGCGCGGACATGCAACTGTCGAAGGTTGCGCGCTCGTTCATGGCGGGCCTGCTGCGGCATGCTCCTGAAATCACTGCCGTCACCAATCAGTGGGTCAACTCATACAAGCGCCTGGTCGCCGGCGATGAGGCGCCATCCTTCATCTGTTGGGGCCACAACAACCGATCAGCGTTGGTGCGAGTCCCGATGTACAAGCCGCACAAAGGCAACTCAACCCGCATCGAATACCGCGCGCTCGACAGTGCGTGCAATCCGTACCTCGCGCTCGCATTGTTGCTTGCTGCCGGACTCAAAGGCATCGAGGACGGACTCGACCTGCCGCCGGGGACAGAAGATGACGTGTGGGCTTTGTCGAGCGCCGAACGCCGGGCGATGGGACTTGAGCCGTTGCCGACAAGCCTCAACCGCGCGATCCAAGCGATGGAACGCAGCGAGCTTGTGGCGGACACCCTCGGCGAGCACGTCTTTGACTTCTTCCTTCGCAACAAGCGTGCGGAGTGGGATGAGTACGCCCGCCAAGTCACCGAGTTCGAACGTATGAAGTACCTGCCGGTTCTGTAGCACCGCCGTGATGACGCCAGAGTGCAGGTGGCGACAGTGGTAACGAGTCGCTACAACTCCCTGACCGGGCAGCTCGCGCGCCTCGGGTTCACGAACATCGAGCGGGCCGAGAAGCTGCTGTCCGGGTCGGCTTATGACGGGCTGCGCGAGAGTCCTGAGATTCTCGACGTCTTCAGCCAGTCAGCAGATCCTGACCAGGGGCTGTTGTCGTTTGAACGTGTGTTGGCGTCTGCGGCCGATGCCGGGATCCGCGACGAACTTGTGGCGGACTTACTCGAGGACGACGACTTCCGGCTTCAGCTCGCGCTCGTTCTGGGTGCCAGCGAGGCGCTGGCCGAGCACTTGGTGCGTCACCCCGACCACTACCGCACCCTCGTCGACCATGACCTTATGGACCGGCCGCCGAGCGCTGAGGAACTGAAAGACGAATTCATCGCCTCGGTCAACTGTTCGGCGATCGATGGCGCTCCGTGGTTGGACGGTGCGACCGCGCTTCGAGTCGCTTATCGCCGTCGACTGCTCGCGCTCGCCGCCCGTGATCTGTCCGGGCATTCATCGTTTTCTGAAGTGACCCATGAACTCGCCCACCTCGCAGACGCCGTGCTGGCTGCCTGTTTGGAGTTGGCACGATGTCAATTGCCGGAAGGCTCCGCTCCTTGTCGGCTCGCGATCATCTCGATGGGCAAGTGTGGTGGGCAGGAACTCAACTACATCTCCGATGTCGATGTGATCTTTGTAGCCGAACCGGCGGAGTTGCCGGACGGGCAGCTCGCAGACGAGACCGAAGCGCTCAAGACAGCGACGTTGCTTGCGCGAGGTGTTATGCGCGCGGCGAACGACACAACGCCCGAGGGTTCGATCTGGGAGGTCGACGCAGCGCTGCGCCCGGAGGGCAAGTCCGGAGCATTGGTAAGGACCCTCGACAGCCACGTCGGTTACTACGAACGCTGGGCCCAGACCTGGGAGTACCAGGCCTTGCTCAAGGCGCGATTCTCGGCAGGAGATGACGAACTCGGGCGGGAGTACATCGAGTCAATTCAGCCATTGGTGTGGTCGGCCGCGGATCGACCGAACTTCGTCAATGACGTTCAGGAGATGCGCCGCAAGGTCGAGGCGAACATTCCGGCGAACAAGTCCGAGCGTGAACTGAAGCTGGGCAAGGGTGGGTTGCGCGACGTTGAGTTCAGCGTGCAGATGCTGCAACTGGTCCACGGCCGCTCTGATGTCATGCTGCGCAGTCCGAACACCATGTCGGCGCTGGAGAGCATGGCCACGTGGGGTTATGTCGGCCGCGACGATGCGGCGACTCTGGCTCAGGCCTATCGGTTCTTGCGCATGATGGAACACCGGTTGCAGCTGTACCGCTTGCAGCGCACGCACGTCGTCCCTGATGACGAGGCCGCGCTGAGGCGGTTGGGCCGGTCGATGGGCTACCGGAATGAAACCGAACTCGTCGAACAGTGGCAGCGTCATCGGGTTGCTGTTCGACGACTACACGAAAAGCTCTTCTACCGGCCGTTGCTGAACGCGGTCGCACGCCTTGATTCTGGGGATGCGCGCCTTAGCCTCGAAGCCGCCAGCGAGCGCCTGACCGCACTGGGCTACCTCGACCCCGACGGTGCGCTCCGGCACATCGAGGCCTTGTCATCGGGTATCAGTCGGCGTGCGGCGATTCAGCGCACGTTGCTGCCCGTGCTGCTCGGATGGTTCGCCGACGCCCCAAATCCCGATGTGGGGTTGTTGGGATTCCGTCGAGTTTCGGAGGAACTCGGTGGGACGCCTTGGTACCTGCGGCTACTGCGCGATGAGTCGGAGACCGCCGAGCGTCTTGCGCATCTGCTGTCGGCCTCACGCCTGGCAACGGACTTGTTGCTACGTGCGCCCGAGGTTGTCGGCCTGCTGAGTGACGTAAAGGAACTCGAACCCAAGTCACTCGAGGACCTCCTGCGGGAAATGTCGGCAACGGCCATGCGGTACGACGAACCGGATCGCGCCGTACAGGCGATTCGGACAGTGCGGAGTCGTGAACTGTTTCGAGTCGCCGCCGCTGATGCCAACGGACTGCTCGGCGTTCCTGGCGTCTGCCAAGCACTCAGCGATATCTCCGATGCCACGATCTCGGTTGCCCTGCAGATCGCGGTGGCTTCAGTTGAGGCAACGCTCGGGTCGTCGCTGCCCACGCGCTTTTCCGTCATCGCCATGGGGCGTTTAGGTGGTCAGGACGTCGGCTACTCGTCGGATGCTGATGCGATCTTCGTGCACGACCCGCTTCCCGGCGCCGATGAGGCAACGGCGACGAAAGCGGCCACGGCGGTGGCCAACGAACTTCGCCGACTGTTGTCGTTGCCCTGCGCTGATCCCGAACTGGTGATCGACGCCGACTTACGCCCAGAGGGTCGCTCCGGCGCGTTGGTTCGCAGCATCGCGTCCTACGCCGCGTACTACGCGCGCTGGTCATCGCCGTGGGAGGCGCAGGCACTTCTGCGTGCCCGCCCGCTCGCCGGAGACGAGTCGTTGAGTGCGGAGTTCATGGAGCTCATTGATCCTCTCCGCTGGCCGGTCGATGGGATCAGCGATCCCGATGTCCGCGAAGTCCGACGGCTCAAGGCGCGCATGGAATCCGAGCGGCTGCCAAAGGGTGCCGATCCTTCGCTTCATGTGAAGCTCGGTCGCGGTGGGCTTTCGGACGTCGAGTGGGTGGCTCAGTTGCTGCAGATGCGTCATGCCGGTGAACCGGGGTTTGAGGCATTGCGGGTGACTGGAACGCTCAATGCACTTGAAGCTGCCACGGATCTTGGCCTGATGACTGCTGAAGACCGCGACGCCTTGGAAGCCGCCTGGTGCCTTGCCACGCGGATGCGCAACGCTGTCTACTCGGTGACTGGTAGGCCTAGCGACCAAGTTCCTGCGGACTTTGCCGTGCTGACCTCTGTTGCGTTCCTATTTGGGTACCCGCCAGAGAAGCGTGCCCAACTCACCCAGGACTACCTGCGCGTCACGCGGAAGGCCCGAAGTGTGGTTGAACGCGTGTTCTATGAATGGGAATAGAGCTGCTGCACTTGGCGTCTGGTCTGTCGCAGTGCCAGAGTGGAACTCATGTCTACGTCATCAGGTTCCGGATCTGCCGCAAAAGCCGCGAATACAGCCCAAGAGAAGTTGATCAGCGAGTTCTACGAGGCGTTCTCTCGTCGTGATGCTGAAGCGATGGTTGCGTGTTACCACCCCGACATCGTGTTTCACGATCCAGCGTTCGGCACTTTGCGCGGTGAATCCGCCGGAGACATGTGGCGCATGCTGTGCCGATCCGGCAAGGACTTGGTGGTGTCGGCCAGCGACATCCATGCCTCAGACGGCCGAGGTCGGGCCCACTGGGAAGCGGACTACACGTTCGGCACCGGACGCAAGGTCCACAACGTTGTTGATTCGCGTTTCGACTTTGCCGATGGCCTCATCATCCGGCATACGGATGACTTTAACTTCGACAAGTGGGCTGCCCAGGCGTTCGGGCTTCCCGGCAAGATTGTGGGATACGTGCCGGTTCTTCCGGAGTTCTCGATGCAGCGTTTGGCCGGACTCCAACTCAAGCGATTTCAGGATTCGCGACGCAAGTAGCCTCATCACGTGTTCGACTACATCGACCAGGGCTTCTACTGGCTTGGCCGGGCCTACGCCGAGACCCCGTGGGCACGCGCAGGATTTGTAGCAGTTGCCGTAATCGCGCTGCTGCTGGCAGTGCCGATGGCCAAATTGCTGCGAAGCAATCCAGTCATCGTGGGGCTGCTCCTGGGGGCATTCGGTGCAGTTCTCGTGCTCACGCTGACCCCGCGACTGCGCGTATACGGGGCGCCAGGGACTTGCTACTTGCAGTTTGGGACGCCAACCCGCGCTGACCTTGTCGAGCCGACCGATGTGAGTCTGAATCTCCTGCTCCTGTTCCCGGTTGGTGTTCTCCTCACCTGGTTGCGACCAGTCATCGCAGTCTGTTGCGTCTTCTTGATCGCGTTGGCTTTGCCTGTGGCAATCGAATACGCGCAGTACTCATTGACCAGGCTTGGGCGGACATGCTCCTTCTATGACATTGAGACCAACGTGATTGGCCTCTTGGCAGGCGTTGCGATCGGGCTGGCGATCCGGCTGGTTTGGACGGTTGTTGCCGGAGTCGGCAGAATGGTCAGACGATGATTGACATTGATCGCGACCACTTCGAGCTGCTCGTCGAGCGTGCCCTTGAGATGATCCCGGACGAATTGTCGTCAAAGATCACCAACGTGGCTGTGATCATTGAGGACGAGTCACCCCCGGATTCACCAACCCTGCTGGGCCTCTACCGAGGGATTCCACTCACCGAACGCGGCGCCTCGTCGTACGGCGGCGTATTGCCCGATTCGATCACGATCTATCGCAATCCCATCCTGGCGATCTGTGACAGCTACGAAGCGGTCATTGCCCAGGTTCGGATTACGGTCGTTCATGAAGTCGGCCACTACTTCGGTATCGGAGAGGAACGCCTGCACGAACTTGGGTACGGGTGAGTGGGCGACGGCCCATCTGACAGGCTGAGGCAGTGGCCCCGCGGAATCTGTTGAACCTTGAGAAGGTATCCAAGGCCTATGGCCATGATCCTGTGCTCGATGAGGTGTCCCTCGGAATCCACGTCGGCGACAGAGTTGGTGTCGTCGGCAGGAACGGCGGTGGCAAGTCCACCCTCCTTCAAATCATGGCTGACCTGGTGCAACCGGACTCGGGTCGAGTCACTCGCACCGGCGGAGTTCGCCTTGGGGTGCTCACGCAGTCCGCGGACATTCGCCCCGGAGAAACTGTTCGTTCGTTTCTGGCAGGTGATCGCGAGGCCTACGAATGGTTGTCGCAGGCACGCACCCGGCAATGTCTGACGGCGCTGCTCGGCGGTTTCGATGATCAGCGCCTCGACCGACAGCTGGGCGAGCTGTCCGGTGGTGAGCGGCGTCGCGTCGAACTCGCTGCCCTGGTGCTCGACGACGTTGATGTACTGATCTTGGATGAGCCGACCAACCACCTGGATATTGAGGCAGTCGCGTGGCTAGCGACGTACCTGCGTTCACAGCGGTCGTTGGCACTGGTTGTCGTCACCCACGATCGTTGGTTCCTTGATGAGATCAGTGATCGCACCTGGGAGGTCGTCAATGGCAGCGTCGAAGAGTACGACGGCGGATATTCGGCCTTCGTGCTCGCTAAGGCGGAACGAGCCAGGCAGGCGTCCACGGAACAGGCCAAGCGCAACAACCTGATCCGAAAGGAGTTGGCCTGGCTGCGCCGAGGTGCACCGGCCCGAACCACGAAGCCGAAATTCCGGATTGATGCGGCGAATGAGCTGATCGCCGCCGAACCACCACCGCGCGACTCCATTGAACTGCTCGCCTTCGCCGGATCGCGGCTCGGCAAGGTCGTCTACGAACTTGAGGACGTTTCCGTCCAACTGGGCCCGCGTCAGATCTTGCGTGACTGTTCCTGGAATGTTGGTCCGGGCGATCGAATTGCGCTGGTCGGCGTTAATGGAGCAGGCAAGACGACTTTGCTCAAAGTCATGTTGGGGCAACTGATACCCGATAGCGGCAACGTCATCGCGGGCAAGACAGTCAAGCCCGCGTACCTGTCGCAGCACCTGGCCGAATTGGATCCGTCCTGGCGAGTACTTGAAGCGATTGAACAGGTAGCGAATCGGGTTGAGTTGGGCAAGGGTCAAGA
>JAOAUD010000143.1 GCA_030157755.1 Candidatus Nanopelagicales bacterium | reverse complement strand
TGAGACGCCGAATTAGCAGGAGTTTCAGCCGCGAACGCAGGTGTCGCGACGGCGGGGGCCGTGATCAAGGCCGCCGCAGCGAATGCGAGTGCTACTCGACGAGCTTGGTGAGATGAATGGCTCGAGCGACTCATGGTGTGCCTTCCGGGGTGACCTGTGGTGGACGAGGCAGTCTTACCCGGACACTGACCTAAATAAACACATGGGCCACACTTGTTACCTCTTGCTGCCGCCCTCGGGACTTGCTTCGAAGAGGTCAACGGCGTGATACATGGCCCCACGCGCGCGTTTGCGATCGCCCGCCGCGTCGTAGGACGCCGCCACTCGGAACCACGCACGCCAGTCATTTGGGTCGGCCTGCGCAACCTGCTGAACCTCCGCAAACTGCGCGTCTGCCGCGTCTTGATCGATTCGCCCACCCTCGGTCCGCGGCAGATCATCAACGGGCAGTTCGCCCTCTGCTTCAAGTTGTTTTGCCATTCGCTCAACCGCCGACCCGAACTTGATTTCGCGCCAGACAACCCAGAATCCAATGAGCGGCAAAATGAGGATCGCCACACCAAATCCCACGGCAACAGGTTCGCCAGTCCCGATGAGCCGAATGCCATGGCTACCCGCGATCAGCAAGTAGACGATCAGCACCGCGATCAGAATGAACGATAGGCGCTTGGCAGTCATGTCTGGCCTTAATCCAGGTCCATCAGATGTTCAAGACCAACCAGGAGCCCCGGGTATTGCCCGATTTGGCGCACCGCCAGAAGGACGCCGGGCATGAAGGATTCTCGGTTCATGGAGTCATGTCGAATTGTCAAGACTTCGCCGGGGCCACCGAAGATGACTTCCTGATGGGCGATCATCCCCATGATGCGGGCGGCGTGAACCCGTATGCCTTCAATGTCAGCACCCCGTGCTCCAGGAACCTCCTCGGAGGTTGCGTCAGGCATTGGTGCGCACCCAGCTTCGGCACGTGCTGCCGACATGAGTTCCGCCGTCCGACGTGCCGTGCCTGAGGGGGCGTCGAGCTTGTTGGGGTGGTGAAGTTCGATGATCTCGGCACTGTCGAAGTAGCGAGCCGCCTGCGCTGCGAAACGCATCATCAGGACCGCCGCGATTCCGAAGTTTGGCGCAATCAGAACGCCGACACCCGGGGCAGCAGCAAGCAGACGATCAAGCTCGGCGATCCGGTCCGGCGTGAAACCCGACGTGCCCACAACTGCATGGATCCCATTCGCAATACAGAAGCGAAGGTTGTCCATCACGACGCCTGGGTTCGTGAAGTCAACAACGACCTGTGCGTCGGCGTTCACCAATGCCTGCGGATCATCGTTTTCATCAACGCAGGCGACCAGTTCAAGGTCGTCGGCCGCGTTCACCGCAGCGACAACCTCGGAACCCATGCGCCCGGCAGAGCCGAAGACTCCAACTCGAATCGTCATCCGTTTGCTCCCCGCGGAAACACTCGATCACTTTCGTACGGGCCCACCACGGTCAGTGTCTGCGGCTGGCTCAGTAACTCTTTGGCGACAGTCGCGACGTCTTCTGCCGTGACCTTGTCGATTTCCTCGACGACATCATCGAGGCTTAACAGTTGCCCCGACAAGACCTCGGCCTCCCCGAGTCGACTCATCCGCGAACCGGCATCCTCAGACTCAAGCACTGAGGCCCCACGGAGTTGACCCTTTGCGCGCGCAACTTCCTCATCGCTGATGCCATTGGCTGCTGCATCGGCGAGCACCGCCTGGACAACCTCAACGGTGGTGTCGGCTTTGTCAGGCATCGTTCCGGCATACACGCCGAACATTCCGGCGTCGCTGTAGCCGGATCGGAAGCTGTGCACGGAGTAGACCAAGCCGCGGTTCTCTCGAACCTCCTGGAACAGGCGACTCGACATGCCCGTTCCCAGGGCGACATCGAGGACCGCCAACGGCCAACGACGCTTGTCGGTTCGACAGTACCCAGGCACTCCCAACATGATGTGAGCTTGCTCAGTGGGACGACTGATCACTTCGCAGCCTGCTGCGGAACGGTGTTTCGACGCACTCGTTCGCAATGACCGAGCAGGGGTCGGGGCCGCGGTCGGATCTGTGACCCAGCCGCCGGTGACCCGGCGAACTTCCCGCACCAAGTGTGCGTGATCCACAGCTCCTGCGGCGGCAACCACGATGTCGTTTGGGCGATAGTGACGGCGGTAATGACGCCACACTGTTGCGCGGGTGATCTGCCGCAGGCTTTCAGCGGTGCCGATCACGGGATCTGCCAGCCGGGAGGCGCCGTAGAGGCGAGTCGAAAGATTCTGGTGTGCGACGTCGACGTAGTCGTCTTCGTTCATCGCGATCTCCTCGATCACGACGCCGCGTTCCGAATCAACGTCGGCCGGATCGATTCGAGCAGTGGTGATCATGTCCCCGAGGACATCGACCGCGAGCGGCATGTCATCGGCCAAGACGCGCGCGTGGTAACACGTGCATTCCTTGGTGGTAAATGCATTGAGGTCGCCGCCAACCTCTTCGATTTCGGCGGCAATTTCGAATGGCCCTCGTCGGGCGGTCCCCTTAAAGAGGAGATGTTCAAGAAAATGGGATGCCCCAGCTGCTTTGCGGGATTCGTCTCGCGAACCAACGCCGACCCAGAAGCCGAGCGCGACTGAACGCGCACCGGGGACGAACTCGGAAACCACCCTGAGTCCACCAGGGAGAACGGTCCGCTTCACCAGCGATCCATCAGCCCCGGTCAACAGCGTGCGGGTTGAACCTGCTCGCTGTTGACCGGAAGCTGGGATCTGCATGTGGTGGTTAATTAGCTTTCCGCACCTGCGGGCGCGGGCTCTTCTTCACCTTCGAGCACGGGGGTCAGTGAAAGCTTTCCACGTGGGTCAACTTCCTTGATCGACACCTGCACCTTGTCTCCGACATTCAGAACGTCTTCGACTGCATTGACGCGCTTTCCACCAACGAGCTTCTTGATCTCGGTGATGTGCAGCAGGCCGTCCGTGCCTGGAACCAGGGAAACGAAGGCACCGAAGTTGGTGGTCTTCACAACCGTTCCCAAGTACCGCTCGCCGACATTTGGCATCGTCGGGTTGGCGATCTGGTTGATCGTGTCGCGCGCGGCTTCGGCCGATTCACCATCGGAAGCTCCGATGTAGATCGTGCCGTCATCGTCAATGCTGATCTCGGCACCAGTGTCGTCTTGGATCTGGTTGATCATCTTGCCCTTCGGGCCGATGACCTCGCCGATCTTCGCGACTGGAACCTTGATGGTGATGATGCGTGGCGCCAGGTTGCTCATCTCGTCTGGTGCGTCAATCGCTTCGTTCATGACGTCCAGAACTGCCAGTCGAGCGTCGCGCGCCTGCGTGAGTGCTCCCGCCAGGACCGAAGCCGGAATGCCATCGAGCTTGGTGTCGAGCTGCAGGGCCGTGACGAAGTCCTTCGTGCCGGCGACCTTGAAGTCCATGTCACCGAAGGCATCTTCAGCACCGAGGATGTCTGTGATCGCGACGTATTCGATGTTTCCATCTACATCGTCGGAGATCAGACCCATGGCAATACCGGCAACCGGCGCCTTGAGCGGCACGCCAGCATTCAGCAGCGACATCGTCGAGGCACATACCGAGCCCATCGAGGTAGACCCGTTTGAACCCAGCGCTTCCGACACCTGACGGATTGCGTAGGGGAACTCCTCACGCGACGGCAGGACCGGAACCAGCGCACGCTCTGCGAGCGCCCCGTGGCCGATCTCGCGACGCTTCGGCGAACCAACGCGACCCGTTTCACCGGTGCTGTACGGCGGGAAGTTGTAGTTGTGCATGTACCGCTTACGCGTCACCGGGTTGAGTGTGTCGAGCTGCTGTTCCATGCGCAGCATGTTCAGCGTGGTGACACCGAGGATCTGGGTTTCGCCCCGCTCGAACAGTGCAGAACCGTGGGCCCGCGGAATGACCTCGACCTCGGCCGAAAGCGCTCGGATGTCAGTGATTCCACGACCATCCATACGGACCTTGTCGCGCAGAATCCGCTGGCGAACCAGCTTCTTGGTGAGCGCCTTGAGCGCGCCGCCGAGTTCCTTCTCGCGGCCTTCGAACTGCTCGGAGAGCTTCTCGACGACAGTCACCTTGACTGCATCAAGAGCGGCTTCGCGGTCCTGCTTGTCAGCGATGGTCAAGGCCTCTGCAAGGTCATCGGTCACCAATGCTGCGACGGCGTCGTAAACGTCGGGCTGGTAGTCAAGGAACACGGGGAACTCGCGGGTTTCCTTGGCGGCCTTCGATGCTAGTTCGGACTGTGCGCGGCACAGCTCAGCGATGAACTTCTTCGATGCTTCCAAGCCCTGCGCGACGATCTCTTCGCTGGGAGCCGTTGCTCCGCCTGCGACGAGCTCGATTGTCTTGTCGGTGGCCTCAGCTTCGACCATCATGACGGCGACGTCATCGCCGACGACACGACCAGCAACGACCATGTCGAACACGGCCTCTTCAAGTTCGCTGTGGTTCGGGAAGGCAACCCACTGGCCACGGATTAACGCGACGCGCACGCCACCGATGGGGCCGGAGAACGGCAGGCCGGACAGCTGGGTGGACATTGAAGCGGCGTTGATTGCCACAACGTCATAGATGTGATCGGGGTTGAGCGACATAACAGTCACAACAACCTGGACCTCATTACGCAGACCCTTGACGAAGCTGGGGCGCAGCGGACGGTCGATGAGTCGGCAAGTGAGGATTGCATCCTCACTCGGACGGCCTTCGCGACGGAAGAACGACCCTGGGATGCGACCGGCGGCATACATGCGCTCTTCAACGTCGACAGTCAGGGGGAAGAAGTCGAACTGGTCCTTGGGGTGCTTTCCGGCAGTGGTGGCCGAGAGCAGCATCGTGTCGTCATCGAGGTAGACGACGGCCGAACCAGCGGCTTGTTGTGCGAGGCGTCCGGTTTCGAACCGGACCTTGCGAGTGCCAAAAGAACCGTTGTCAATGACGGCTTCGGCTGTTTGTACGTCGGGACCTTCCATAGGTGCCCTCCTTTTGTTACAGGGGGCGGGCGCTTGGACCTACATGCAGAGTCGCGGACCGGTCTTCGATCGAAGCGCTCGGGATCCTCGGACTACTGCAGTCCGTCCCGGGAGCCACCACCGAGGACCGGGGCCCGCAATCACGCGAAGGTGCGCCTGCCCCGGTTGTGGCGGCTAGCGGCGGATGCCGAGCCGTTCGATAAGGGACCGGTATCGGGTGATGTCGGTCTTTGCGAGGTAGTTGAGCAGTCGACGACGACGGCCGACGAGCAGCAGCAGTCCACGACGGCTGTGGTGGTCATGCTTGTGTTCTTTGAGGTGCTCAGTAAGTGCCGCGATTCGATGCGACAGGATCGCGATCTGAACTTCGGGGCTTCCGGTATCGCCTTCAGTGGTGGCGTATTCGGAGATGAGCCTGGTCTTTGTTGCAGCGTCGATTGACATTAACTATTCCCTCGAGCGCGGACAGGCAGCTGACTTTTTGTCACCTGGCGATTGTTCTAGGCCAACAGATTGTGGCCGTGTTGTGTCGGTCTACCGAGCGCTCGTCCGGTAGCCGTCGGGTTTCAGGGTAGCAGGCAACGACGGCTGCCACAGCCCTACTCCCCTAGTACTTGTCGAATCGCCACGGCGTCTTGCGCCACTGCAGCCGCTAGTTCATCTTCGCTGCTGAACTTGATTTGATCTCGAATTCGCGCCGCGAAGTCGATCGCCAACGGGCGATCGTAGAGGTCCAACTGCCCGCCGTCATAGGCCCAGGCCTCGACCCGGTGGTCGACGACGTCGTCGAAGGTTGGATTCGTTCCGATGCTGATCGCAGCCGAGTGGACGTCGTGTTCGCCGTATGGGTCAACGATGATTCGCCCGGCATATACACCGTCTGCAGGAACCGCCGGGAAGGGCGTCATCGACAGGTTCGCCGTGGGGAATCCGAGCCCGGTACCACGACCGTCGCCGGAAACGACCGTTCCTTCCACACGGTGAGGCCGGGCCAACGCACGCGCGGCGGCGGCGACGTCACCTTCTGCGACAAGTTGGCGGATCATCGTGGAGCTCACGGCCTGACCGGCGTTATCGGTGGTCAGCAGATTCAGCGGAATCACACCGAACGACAAGGTTCTGCCGATTTGCTCAAGCAGCCGAACATCACCACGAGCACGATGGCCGAACCTGAAGTTCTCTCCGACCACAACCTCCGCAGCGCCAAGGCAGTCACTGAGGATCCGTCCGGCAAATTGCTCCGGGGTGGCGAGCGAGAGTTCATGGGAGAACGGCAGGACTAACACCGCATCGATCCCGAGGTCATCAATCAGTGCAAGTCGCTGCTCAAGCGTTGCCAACCGCGCCGGAGGGTCCCCTGCCCGCAAGATCTCCGCGGGATTCGGCCAGAAGGTGACGACCACGCTCGGGACACCCAAGACCGCAGCGCGCGAGACCGCGTGGCGAATCAGTTCCCGATGGCCTCGATGAACCCCGTCAAACACCCCGATTGTGACCACTGAGGCGGGCCAATCCATCGGCACTGCGTCGACGTCGTTCCAGATGAGCACGTGCTAGATCCTGCCACTTCGCCGCTTACGACGGGTATCTGCCCGTGAAAACTTGTCACCACAGCAAAATGCGTAACGTTGCGGCAGGCGAATGTCGTTCGGGCTTGCCGTGGGCGGGAATACCTGAACCAACAGCAAGCACACCGTTCAAGGAGCCCGCAATGTTCAAAACCGCTGGAGTCATCGCCGCATCCGCTGCACTCACCGCGTCAGCGGGAGTCGGAGCATCATCCGCAACCACGCCTCCACCAGCGCCGACCAAGGCCCCCACAACGTCGACCGCGCCCGCCTCGAACAGCCCCCAAGGCAAGGCTGGGGATTGGATCATCCCGCCGGAGCCAACTCCGGCCCCCGGTGGCGCCGTCGGCACTGTCTACTTCCAATTGATCAACCAAACAAGCGAGACAGTGACATTCAACGTCAACGTGTCCTCCGACGCCGCACGTGAAACGAATCTCTACAGCCAGGGATCAGGCATCGA
Source organism: Candidatus Nanopelagicales bacterium (assembly GCA_030157755.1). Classification (GTDB taxonomy): domain Bacteria; phylum Actinomycetota; class Actinomycetes; order S36-B12; family UBA10799; genus UBA10799. Next base: position 5,168 of record JAOAUD010000143.1, on the reverse strand, counting down.
CAACGCCAACCCACAGGTCGCGCCTGGCCAAACAGTGACTATTCCCGTCGTCGCCGGTGGTGGTGGCTACGCAGACAGCAGCGACCCCGTGGTCACGGTCGGCCTCGAGGGGTACGCGCAGTACGAGATGTGGGTCAACGTGAGCACGTGGACGGACTCGAACTTCGAAAACATCGAATACAAGGGCAACCAGACGGGCGGTGGTTACACCGGCGGACTCGGCCAAATGAACTGTGGCACTGGCCAGGTAATTAGCAATGGTAACGCTGGAATCAATAACAACTGGACATACGTCAACGGAACGAATGCGTGCTTCGTTGCAGGCGCGAACGGCGGATAACCAGCACCCAAAGGTGCCCTTACCCAGAACGGCGGGGGCCGCCGGTCGACTCACGAATAACCAATTCATACGGCAGCAAGATGGACTCGAACTTGCCACTATCAAGACCGGCGGCAATCATCTGCGCAGACCTTCGCCCCGACTCATAGCCGCGGAATGACAGGGTCGTGACGGGCGGGTCGCAAATGATCGCGATGTTGCCTTCGGACAGTGACATGAACAGCACATCTTCTGGAATGGATCTTCCAGTCGAACGCACCGCAGCGATCGTCCCCGCCAAGTTATGACCAGTCGTGACAATCGCATCAGTGCCGTCATTAACTGCCGCTTCAATCGCGGCCGTAGTGCAGTCGATGTAGCTGAACCCCAGGCCCGAGGCAATCGCCTCACGTTCGAAGTTTGCGTAGATCACGGTCTGGGTTGGCATTGGAACTTCGGTCACCACTGCGGCAACCTGCGTGGCACCCTGTGACCTCAGGTGCCCCAAAGCCTCACGCGCGACTGCGGCATAGTCGTGAGTGATCACCGCCAACTCAGCGCCAGTTTCAAATGTGCCACCGATGATCGGCATCCCGAATGGCATCGCCTCGGACAGTTCGACAACTAGATCAGCAAGAACCACCAGGGCGTCCATCGGGAGCTTCGCCAACGGTCCGAGGTTCTCGCGCGAGACCAGTACGACGCCGGCCTCTGCCGCGTTCAACTCACCCACGAATCCGTTGAGAAACCGGGGCCAGAACAGTTTCGGGTTGAGTGGGTCATCATCAAATGCGCCAGTCTCGAGGACTACACCCACGAGACGATTTCCACCTTCACGCAGTGATGAAGCACCCACGTGTCTGCGATAGCCCAACCGCTTCGCCACGGCCAACACATGATCGCGCGTCTGTGGATTCACCCTGCCAGTTCCGCGCAGTGATGCCGATGCCGTTGTGATCGACACATTCGCTGCCCGCGCAACGTGGGCGAGTGTCGGTCGGGGTTTCGCGCTCACGCGACCAATAGTGCATCAACCGAACTGATCTTGGCGTGTCCAACGTCCCGATGGACGAGCCCTTCCAGGGGGTCATCGCAGGTCAACTTGCCCTATCGTCGGGCGCGATAGTGGCGCATCTGAGCGGAGCAGAATATGGGACCGGTTTCGCGTTGGGCAGTAAATCGCCCGTGGCAGGCGATCATTGCGTGGGTCGTGCTGCTCTTCATCGTCGGCTTCGGCGTGCTGACGCATGCGGGGCAGTACAACGATTCGTTCACATTGCCCAACACAGACTCGTCAAAAGCCCAGCAGTTACTCCAGGACAACTTCGGGACCAAGACGAATAACTCGTCGGTGCAGGTTCTGTTTACCTCAGGCAACGAACTCCTCGCGAACCCTGCCGAAAAAGCAGCTGTCGAGCGCATGACCAACCAGATCAAGGCCATCGGCTCGGTCGAAAGTGTGCAGTCGCCCTATGACTACAAGAACCCGTTAGAGGCAGTGGGTCTTGGACTGGTCAATGTCACCGGCACGATCGGCAAAGTGAACGTCCTGTTCAAGGTTCCTGATGCAGAAGTCCCGGTTGCCGATACACAACAGCTCTTGGCGGCGGTCCAAGAACTTGACGACACAGCCTTGTACACCGCGGGCGCTACCGGGAACGCAATTTCAGCGGCCCAGACTGACCCGCCGATTAGCGAAATCGTCGGCATCATCGCGGCGATCATCATCATGTTGATCATGTTTGGCGCGGTTGTTGCCGCTGGCCTTCCGCTACTCACAGCGTTGATCGGTCTCGGCGTTGGACTCTCGTTGCTCACCATCGCTGCGAACTTTGTGAACACCGCGAGTTTCGCCCCGAGCTTGGCCACCATGATCGGGCTGGGCGTCGGATTCGACTACTCATTGTTCCTGCTCAACCGATACCGCCAAGCCATGCTGGACGGGTCGGAACACAAACAAGCTGCGCTAATTGCAGTCGGCACGGCAGGACGCGCAATCGTTTTCGCCGCATTGACCGTGATCATCGCGTTGTCAGGGCTATTCGTCCTCGGATTGAGCTTCCTAAATGGTCTTGCAGTCGGTGCTGCAGTGACCGTTATCTCGGTCATGATCACTGCAGTCACACTTCTGCCTGCCATGATCTCGCTGCTCGGCGACAAGGTCTTCGCAGGCAAGATGCCGTGGGCGCGCAAGCCACCAAAGGCCGACCGCGGTCGTCGCTTTCGGAACTACGCATCGTTCGTTGAGAAGCGTCGGTGGCCGGTCACCATCGTTGCCTTACTGGTCATGGCGATCCTGGCGATTCCCGCGGCTTCACTTCGCGAAGGATTCCCCGACGCCGGATCGAACCCCCAGGGCGACACACAGCGAATCGCCTACGACCTCACGACCACAGCGTTTGGCTCGGGCGCAAACGGACCGTTCATTGTGGTCGCGCAACTGCCGAGCGCCGCTGACTTGCCTGCGGCAGAAGCACTGTCGAAGGCCATTGGGAAGGCACCTGACGTTGCAATCGCATCACCTGTGACTGCGGGGTCGAAGCTAGTCAGCGCTGATGGCAAGACCGTCCTGATCACGGTCATCCCGAAATCCGGACCCCAGGATCAAGCCACAACGCAGTTGCTCAATACCCTGCGCGACACCACGATTCCTCAGGCACTCGCCGGGACAGGCATCACCGCTTACGTTGGTGGAGCGACTGCCACTGCGGTTGACTTCTCGACTGTTCTCAAGGACAAGTTGCCTTCGTTCCTGCTCGTTGTGGTGTGTCTCGGGTTCCTCGTCCTGATGGTGCTGTTCCGATCCCTGTTGGTGCCGTTGACCGCAGTGCTCACGTCACTGCTCAGCTACGGGGCCGCGCTTGGGATCTCGGTGTTCATCTTCCAGTGGGGCAACCTGGCGTCGGTGTTCGGAATCGCTGAGGCAGGTCCAATTTTGCCCTTCCTTCCGGTCATGCTTTTTGCGATCCTCTTTGGCCTCTCGATGGACTACCAGGTCTTCATCGTGAGTCGAATGCAAGAGGAATGGGAGCACCACAAGGACAACAAGGCTGCGGTTCGAGTTGGACTCGGCGGTTCCGGGCAGGTCGTTGTGGCAGCAGCTTTGATCATGTTCTGCGTCTTCATGTCGTTTGTGTTCCAGTCCAACGCGACCATCAAGTTGTTCGGCCTCGCTCTCGCGGTGGCGATCGCTCTGGATGCTTTCGTCGTGCGTCTTGCACTTGTGCCAGCACTGATGACGCTATTCGGCAAGGCCAACTGGTACGTCCCAGGCTGGCTCGGGAAGATCCTTCCCAAGGTGAGTGTCGAGGGGCCGCCGAGCAGTAAGCCGGCAGATGATTCGCTGAACCCGGCGGGCAATCCTTAGTCCGTTCTCTTGCGCGGTTTGTTGTTTGTTTGCAGCATGTTTTGCCTTGTGGGGTCTTGCGTGGCGGCCGTGGGGTCGGTAGCATTCGTACAAACGTTCGAAGCATCTCTTTGATTTCCTGGATCTTTCACTGACGCCGACTGTCCCAGGAAGGGGGGGGTGTCGTCGTGACCATTCAAGTGCTCTCACCTGTCACCCTTGACGATGTCGATCTGATCGTTGACGTGTTGCTGGATCAGGCCCACCACCTGTCCGGTGCTGACGCCTCCGCGCAGCTGGCCCGGGTCGCCGCGACTGCGGCGAAACTCAGCGCCTACCGGGTGTCGCTGGTGTCCACGATTGAATCGAGTCAGGTGTGGCGAGAGTCTGATCCCAATGCCACCGCCGCGTCCTTCCTGCGCCACGAACATGTCGTCGACCAGCGCGAAGCCAAAGCCGACCTGCGGGCAGCACACTCCTTCACCCGTTTCCCCGAGCTTGAACGCGCCTGCCGCGACGGCGTCCTGTCCCGCGAAAAAATGGATCTGATCGTGAGCATCGGGCTACGCACCGGCCCACGCGAAGCCGTGTTCGGCGAGTTCGTGGCCTTATTCGTTGATCTCGCTCAACGACTCACCCTGTCTCAACTACGCCGCGCCATGGACATGTGGGCCGACCAAGTCGACCCGGTCACCCTCGCAGGTGACGACCACGACGCCCACCAACGCCGCGAACTACACATCCACCACCTCGGCGACGGCATCAAACTCGATGCCTTCTTCGGCAAAGAACAAGGCATGCGGGTCATGGCCGCACTGAACGGCGCCCTCGACCAGCAATACCGTTCCCGCAAACCCGCCGCCGCCACCGACACCTCAGGGGTGACGACCGCGGACAATGTGGCCGCGTCTACCGGCGCACAACGCGCCGACGCATTCATCAACGCCATCATCAACCCCGTCCTGGCATCAGGACTGCTCCCCACCTGCGGCGGGGCCCCAGCAACCGTGTGCGTCACCATTCCGTTCGACCGACTCCAAACACCAGGCCAACCCGCCGACAGCACCGACATCGCCACCCGCATGAGCCAGAACACGATGCGCCACCACAGTGCCACCATCCGGGCAACCAACGGCCCCGGCGACGCCCTCATCAGCCCACACACCGTGCTGCAGGTGTCGTGTGACGCCACCATCCAACGCGTCCTGATCACCCCGGCAGGCAAACCGCTCGACATCGGACGACGCACCCGCGTCATCCCCGAACACATCCGAACAGCACTAGCCATACGCGACGGCGGCTGCCGATTCCCACACTGCGACCGGCCCATCGGCTGGACCGAAGGCCACCACATCCAACACTGGAGCCACGGCGGACCCACCAGCCTCGACAACCTAGTTTGGCTGTGCTCCAAACACCACCACTACATCCACGCCGACAACATCCCCATCACCATCGACACCAACGGCGCACCCCACATCGACCTCAACCACCACCCACAAC
>JAOAUD010000142.1 GCA_030157755.1 Candidatus Nanopelagicales bacterium | reverse complement strand
CGAGCAGGACGGTCACCAGCAGCATCGCGAGGGCAATTCCGAGGGCAATTGCCTGCAGGCCGCCCAAGAGTTTGAAGAACTTCTCCAGCAACTTGCGCTGATCCTGAACCTGCTCGACGCCGGGCGACGTGCCGACTGCGGCTGCAACCTTCGCGAAGTCCTCCGGGTTAGCCAACTTCACTCGGAAGGACTCCGGCATTGATTCAGGTGTGACGTTCTCAAGGATCGGCGAGTTCTTGAATTGTTCCTTGAAGCGGTTGTAGGCATCCTGCTGAGATTCGTAGAACACGTTCTCAACGACGCCAGTCAGACCGTTGAGGCTCGCCTCGATCTGAGTCCGCTGCTCCGGGGTCACGGCGCCGGCCGGGCAGACCTTTGGGTCTGATGCCTTGCCACACAGGAAGACCGAAACCTCGACGCGGTCGTACCAGTAGTCCTTCATCGCATCGACCTGCGACCGAACCATCAGGCCGGTACCAAAAAGTGTCAGTGATACCGCCACCGTCAGGATCACGGCGATGGTCATTGTCAGATTCCGACGAAGGCCATGGCCAACTTCGCGAAGTGCCAATCCAAATCTGCGCATGAGTGGCCCTACCCCGCATATCCGTAGACGCCGCGCGCTTCGTCGCGGATGATGTGGCCACCAACAAGTTCGATCACGCGCTTGCGCATCTGATCGACGATTGCGGCGTCGTGCGTCGCCATGATCACGGTTGTACCGGTCCGGTTGATGCGATCCAGCAGTCGCATGATCCCCAACGACGTCGCCGGATCGAGGTTGCCCGTGGGTTCGTCAGCAATAAGGATCGGTGGCTTGTTCACGAAGGCCCGGGCAAGCGCAACGCGCTGCTGCTCACCACCGGACAGTTGGCCAGGCTTGCGGTCGGCCATTTCAGTCAGCCCCACCAATTCGAGGGCATCGGCAACCGCTGGACCAACCGCCGACTTTGGAGCGCCAATAACTTCAAGGGCAAACGCGACGTTCTGAGTCACTGTCTTTTCGGGCAGCAACCGGAAGTCCTGAAAGACGGCTCCCATGCCGCGGCGGAATGCAGGCACCTTCCAACTGCGCATTTTTGCGATGTCTTTGCCATTGACAATGACCTCGCCGGAAGTGGCCTTCTCTTCTCGCAAGAGCAATCGCAGAAACGTTGACTTTCCTGAACCAGACGGCCCGACCAGGAAGGTGAATTCACCTTCGGCGATCTCGAGGCTGATGTCGTCGAGGGCTGGAGCAGATTGCGCTTTGTAGCGCTTACTCACGTGCTCAAACTGGATCACGATTGATAAGACCTCAATGTCGACAACATGGTCGGGTGCCAAGCGGGGGGAAGCCCATCTGGTTCGCAGTTGGCCGCCGGCTTGCCAAACGATAGGTCTATTGCAACCTGGAGGGCGGCAGCGACACGGTAAGCCTCTGCAAGTGACATTGCCACGCTACATCGTTGCGGCAGCTTGACCAATGGCCGCTGCCAGTACGGGCCGTGGCAGGCCAATCTGATCGGCGAGCAGGATCGCCGCGTCGCCGAAGGCCGCGATCGCCGCGAGGGTGCGGCCGTCAAGTGCGTCGGGCAATTCGTCGCGCGTGACTGTCCCGAACACCCGGCACACCAGGGCCTCAGCACTGTTGACGAGGTCTTGGTCAGACTCGGGCACCAGTTCGGGGAACGCGACTGTGGCGGAGCGACGAATTGAGCCATTGACGAGATCGACGGCCTCGGACTCGTCCTGCGCCAAGCTCAGCGCCAAAAGCGCCACCACGTTCGACAATGCGATCGCGGTATTCAGGACCTGAGAGCTGTGCAGTGGTGCCTCAAGAGCGGCCCGTAAGCCGGTCATGAACGGCGCCGCAGAGTCTGTGTCGATATAGGACGCGAATTCACCACCCGCATAGCGCACAACAACGGGATCAACGCTTTGTTCGGCTGGGACTGCCAGCGGGGTGAAGTGCTGCACCCGCAGACCCTAACCCGAGAACACCGGCAGGCAGGCAAGGGACGTCGCACAAGGACTTTCCGCCAAAGCAATCAAGGCGCTGCCCTGCGCTCCACTTGATAATGATTGTCATTAAGCCTAGGATCCCGTCAGGCGACCCAACGTCGTCATTCCACAGCGAATCCCTCTGCGCAGAACTTGTGGTTACAGATGCTCAGCACCTCCCCTGCCGTACGTCTGACTGACACCTCAGTCAGACGTGGTCGCCGCATGATCTGGAGCGGTGCGACTTTCGACGTCCCGACGGGATCCTTTGCCGCTGTCATCGGACCAAACGGTGCGGGTAAATCCACACTGATCAACCTGCTCCTTGGTGGTTTGAAGCCAGCGTCCGGGACCGTTGAGGTCCTCGGAAGCCCTGCCGAAACCGGCAACCCGCGGATCGGCCTCGTGCCGCAGAACCGTTCACTTGACCACGCCGGTTCCATCCTGTGCCGCGACCTCGTCGCCCTCGGGTTGGTCGGGACCCGGTGGGGAATTGGGCTTCGCGGACCTGACCTTGCCGCCGAAGTTGACGATGTCCTGACCGCTGTTGACGCCCAGGACTACGCGCACCTGCGGTTTGGTGAGGTCTCCGGCGGCCAACAGAAGCGCATTTCGATCGCTCAGGCGCTGATCACGAAGCCCGACATGTTGTTGCTCGACGAACCGTTGGCAGGTTTGGATCTGTCTGGCCAGGTCGACATCGTCGAGCTCGTTCACCACATCAACCACGACCGCGGCGTGACGGTGCTGTTCGTCACGCACGATCTCAATCCGCTGCTCGCCCACATCGATTCGTTGGTCTACCTCATCGATGGGACACCTCGATTCGGCAACGTTGACGACGTCGTTGACTCGGGCCTACTCACGCGCCTGTACGGCACTCCTGTACAGGTGACTCGGACTGCCGATGGTTGCGTCTTCACGAGGACCGAATAGATGTTCATTGCCACGCTGGTCAACAGCACCCAGACGCAGACCGGGCTATCCCTGCTGACGTCTCCTTTCATGATCAATGCGCTGATTGCTGGCACCCTCATTGCAATCGCGTCGGGCGCGATCGGCTACTTCGTACTTCTGCGCGACCTCCCATTTGCAACTCACGCAGTTGCCCATATCGGATTCCCCGGTGCGACTTTGGCTGTGCTCGTGGGGGCAACTCCGGTCGTCGGGCTAGTTGCCGCCTGTGCGGCGGGCGGGATCGCCATCGGAGCGATGGGTCACCGCGCCCGCAACCGCGAAGTCGTGACTGGAACAGTCCTCGCCTTCGCCACCGGCCTTGGACTCCTCTTCAACAGCCTGGGCTCTGCGCAGTCTGGCCTGCTGACGAATCTCCTATTCGGCAACATCCTGGCGATCACAACGGCGCAGGTAGTGGCCTTCACAGCGATAGTGCTCGTGGTGCTCGTGGTACTTGCGGCAACCGGCCGAAAGTTGCTGTTCGCCTCGGTGGACCCAGATGTCGCCGCCGCACGCGGGGTAAACACCCGTGCCTTGAGCGCAATGTTCCTGCTTGCGATGAGCCTGATCATTGCGATTTCCGTGACGGTTGTTGGGGTACTGCTGATCTTCGCGTTGTTGGTCACTCCGGCAGCGACAGCAATCCGACTGACTGCCCGACCAACTCTGGTGATTGCGATCGCCTCCGGCATCGCACTCGTGAGCGTGTGGGGTGGACTCATCGTCGCGACTTACCAGCCGTGGCCACCGAGTTTCGTCATCACGACTATCGCCTGCGTGGCGTGGATTGCTCTCCCGCAGTTGATGAAGCTACGGGGACCGGTGGCCGCCCCCGACGTTGTTACTCACATCGCGTCTTCGTAGGACACGCCACGGGGCAGCGCAGGGCCCTTCGTTACTGAGTCCGCGGCAATCTGACCGAAGGTTAGGTAACTCGCCGTCAAGTGAACCGAAATCCGACCAACTGCGGCGAGCCGTACCGGAATTGCCGCCGAGTCGATGACCTTGCGTAAGTCGACGACTGGTATCGCCTGTGGTGCAAATTGCGGCCGTGATGCCCCCATGTAAACCCCCAAAAGATGACCCCGTTTGTGATGGGCTCATCCTCCCGCGAAGCAGGGGCAACAACATTGCCGCCACGTGCAACGCAGGTGAACAACTTGATGCGAATTCGGCAAATCTTTCTCGATCCGCGTCAGCTATTACTAACTGTCTTGCACGTACTACTGACTGTCAGGGCGAGTGAGCGGGAACAGGACCGATTCACGGATGTTGCGACCCGTGAGCAGCATCAGCAGTCGGTCGATACCCATCCCCTGACCACCCGCTGGCGGCATCCCATACTCAAGTGCGCGCAAGAAGTCCTCGTCAACTTCCATCGCCTCAGAGTCACCGGCAGCGGCCAACAGTGATTGAGCGGTCAGTCGATCGCGCTGATCAAGTGGATCGATCAGCTCTGTATAGGCGGTTCCGATCTCGGCGCCCCAGGCGACAAGATCCCAACGCTCGGCCAAGCGGGGTTCACTGGGCTTCTTGCGGGTCAGCGGTGAAACCTCGGTTGGGAAGTCTGTGTAGAACACCGGCGTTGTCGTCGGACCTTCGCAGAAGTGGTCGTACAACTCCTCAATGAGTTTCGCGGCACCCCAGTTCTGATCGCGGGGCAGACCAGCCTTGTCCATGATCCGGCCAAGGGTCGCAGCGTCCGTATCAACGGTGATCTCTTCACCGACCCCGCGGGAGATCCCATCGAGAACCGTGACGACGGGCCACTCGCCGGAAATGTCGACCTCTTCGTAACCCTTCGAACCGTCGTACGCCCCGGCGATGGGTCGCATAACAATCGGTGCCCCGTGCACCGCGTTCGCCGCTGCCAAGATCAGTTCCCGAGTCAATACCCGCATGGTGTCGTAGTTGCCGTAAGCGTCGTACATCTCCATGCTCGTGAATTCCGGATTGTGCGTCGAGTCCGCACCTTCATTCCGGAAGTTTCGGTTGAGCTCGAAGACGCGTTCGACGCCACCGACCAGCAGACGCTTGAGGAACAGTTCCGGTGCAATCCGCATGTACAAACGCATGTCGTACGCGTTGATGTGTGTGACGAACGGCCGTGCGTTTGCGCCGCCGTGCACGCGCTGCATCATCGGGGTTTCGACCTCAAGGTAGTCGCGATCCCATAGTTGCTCACGGATCGCGCGCACCATCTCCGAACGCATCGCGAGCATCTCGCGAGCATCTGGGTTGACGATGAGGTCAACGTAACGCTGGCGGACTCGAGCCTCGGGATCGTTGAGTCCCTTGTGCTTGTCTGGGAGCGGCACCAAACACTTGGACGTAATGACGAAGTCACTGGCAAGGACGGAAAGCTCCCCGCGCTTGGAAGTGATCACCTCGCCCGTGACCCCGACGATGTCACCGAGGTCAACGTCGGACTTCCACGCAGCAAGGTTCTCCTCGCCCGCATCGTTGAGCGAGACCATTACCTGCAGGTCCCCGGTCCAATCGCGCAGCGTCGCGAAACACAGCTTGCCGGACACGCGGTTAAGCATCACGCGCCCCGCAATGCTCACCACCTTGCCGGTGCGCTCGTCAGGACCTAGTTCGCTGAACTCGTCTCGGACTGACTTGTTCGTGGCCGTACGCGTGAAGCTTGTCGCGTACGGGTCGATGCCTCGTGCGCGCATGTCAGCCAATTTGGTGCGGCGGATCTTCTCCTGCTCGGGAAGTCCGGCGTAGGGATCCGAGGCGGCCACGGTGACTGCTGCTGCAGCGATCTCAGCAAGTCGCGCTTCCTCCGCCGCATAAAGTTCCACCGGCGAGTTCGCGCAGGCTTCCTTCAATGGCGACATGTGGGGGTTACGGCGAGTCTTGATCCATTGGCGAACATTCGGAATCGTCATGAAACCTTCGGCGGCCGCAGATGCAATTCCAACCCGCGGCAGATCGCCGGTGTTTTCGAACATGAGGTACCGCGGAACCCAATCAGGGTCGTACTTTGCGTTCGACCGGTATAGCGACTCGAGCTGGAACCATCGCGACGCGAATACCAGGAACCCGCGAGTAGCGCGGATGATTGGGCCAGCACCAATGCGCTCACCTTCGGCGAAGATGCCACGCATCACGGCAAAGTTGAGCGAGACCTTGTCTGCGCCAATGCTGGGGCCGGCGGCCACCAAGCTGGCAACCATGAATTCCATGACCCCGTTGTCTGAATCGCGGGACCGACGCATCAAGTCCAGCGACAGGCCCTTCTCACCCCAGGGTGAGAAGGACAGCAGCGCCTCGCGGTTGCCTTCGCTGTCGAACGCCTCCACCAAGACACAACGGCCATCGAGTGGATCTCCGAGTCGACCCAGCGCCATGGAGAAACCGCGTTCGTTATCGGTGTCGCGCCAGCGATCAGCGTCAGCAATGGCGCTGTCCATCTCGTCCTCTGGAATCTCAGCGTGGCGACGCACCTTCGCCGTATAGCCAGCCCGCTCGATCCGATTGACCGCTTGTCGAACTACTCGCATGTGCCGACCGTCGAGCTGGAAGTCCCGGAATCGCAGAATCGCTTCGTCGCCCAATGCGACAGCACCGAGACCTGCCCGCTGATATGCCTCTGCCCCCTGCAAACTCGCACCCATCACTGCTGGCGCCCAGGCGTGCCGGTGGGCCTCTTCCAGCCAGACCTCAATTGCCGACGCCCATGCCTCGGGGTCACCAACAGGGTCGGCGCTCGCAAGGCTCACGCCAAACACCACCCGATAGGTGACCACGGCTCGACCGGTGGGTGACCAGTCCGCGGACTTGTCGCGGCGAGTTGCGAAGTACCCGAGGGAGTCTCGTTCGCCGTATTCCTTCAGCAAGGATCGGATAGCAACTTCATCGTCAGCCGAAAGCAGAAGGTCTTTGCGGCGCGAGCGGAAGAAGACGTAGGCAGTTGCAATGAAGGTGATGGCCGCTAGCAGGGAAAGCGTGAAGTTGATTTCGCGCGGGGGTTCGAGCACTTCCTGGTACCCCGGGTCTTGTCCAAGAACGCCGAGGAATTGGCTCGCTGCGTAACTGATCCGCTGTGGCCGCAGTGAGTCGTCGGCAAAGACGCTGATCATCGCCGTACCAACCGAAACCGTCACGATCATCCCGACGAAGAACGTCAGAATCGCGCGCCAGCCGTTTCCCTTTTGCGAAATCGCGAAGAACTCGCGACGACATAACAACAAGAGACCGATGACAGTCGCGTCGATTGCCAAGGGCGTGAGGATGGTTGGGTACGCAGACGGGAAGAACGCCCAAGCAGCAATCAGCAGCGCGAATTCACCGCACTCCAGAACCAGTAGAAGGCCCCATGCTGCACGTTTGCGCTTGCCCAGCGCACTCGCCAGAATCACCATCAGGACGGCCCACGCCAAGTTAGGCGGGGCGGCAAGGAAGAACAGATCGACCGCGCCTCGCAGCCAGCCCAGGGGCCGACGGGTGCCCGGAATCAGCGCGGTGATGAAGCTCAACGCAGCTACTCCGTAGCAAATCCACGACAGAATTCGCGGCACTCGGGCTTCCCAGCCGTCGCCGGGAACATACCGGCGGTCAAGTTGTCCGCGCGGCTGCGTCGGCATCAGAGCTGTTTGCGTCACGAGGCGAAGCTTGTCATGTGCCGACCCTCGGTCGCATCGGCAATCTTCAGCAGCGTCGCGATCATCAGTCGGCCAGCTCCGCGAGGTCCTCAAACAGTTGCAGGGACTCGGGGTTTGCCAATGCCTCTGAGTTGCGCACGACCCTGCCGTTGACAACATCGGCAACGGCTAGTTCAGCGAGCTTGCCTGACCTGGTCCGTGGCAAATCCGCCACTGCTACTAGCCGACTCGGCACGTGACGCGGCGAACAGTTGTCCCGCAGCTTCACCTTGATCTCGCTGATCAGTTCATCGGTCAGCGACTCCCCATCCGTGAGCCGAACAAAGAGCACGATCCGAGTGTCGTCATCCCATGCCTGCCCGACGGCGAGAGACTCCTGAACCTGTGGCAGTTGATCAACCTGGCGGTAGATCTCCGCGGTTCCGATTCGGACACCGCCCGCGTTCAACGTCGCATCTGATCGTCCATGAATAACGATGCCGCCGTGTTCGGTCCACGAGGCGAAATCACCCTGCGCCCACACACCGTCAAATCGCTCGAAATACGCCGCGTTGTAACGCGCGCCAGTTGCGTCGTCCCAGAATCCAAGTGGCATCGATGGGAACGCCATCGTGCAGACGAGTTCACCGCGTTCGGTTGGGCTTTCTTTGAGACTGCGCGCATCCGAATCCCACACATCGACTGCTACGCCGAGCGCAGGGCCTTGGATCTCGCCCGCGTACACGGGGCGAGTGGGATCTCCCAGCACGAGTGAGCCACAGAGGTCCGTACCCCCGGAGATCGACGCTAGGTGAACGTCAGGTTTGACCTGCTCGTAGACGAATTCGAATCCCTCGACCGATAGTGGCGAACCTGTGGAACAGATCGTTCGGAGTTCAGTGAGGTCGTGCGTCTTCGCCGGATGCGAGCCGCCCTTGAGGCTTGCATCGAGGAACTTGGCGCTGGTGCCGAACAGTGTGACCCGCTCCTGCTCGGCCAAGCTCCACATCACGTCACGATCCGGGTGGAAGGGGGAACCGTCGTACAACACGATGGTGGCACCGCTCGCCAACGCGCTCGCCAACCAGTTCCACATCATCCAGCCGCAGGTAGTGAAGTAGAAGACGCGGTCACCTGGCCGGATGTCGCAGTGCAGCTGCTGCTCCACCACATGCTTCACCAGCAAGCCGCCGGCCCGGTGGACGATGCACTTGGGTACCCCGGTCGTTCCCGATGAATAAAGAATGTAGAGCGGATGATCGAACGGGTAGAGGGCGTCGGGGTCGGCGCCAAAACCACCTTGCGCGGCGCGACGCCCTGCTTCGACCGCCTGGTCGATCGTGACGATCGGCAGACCGCGATTGCCCTCGCGGACGTGGCCGAGATCGGGTTCTTCCTCAAGTTCGCCGTGCACAATCACGGCTTCCAGCGACGGCAAGCCGGCCACAACTTCCGACAACCGATCGAGCCGGGTATGGCGACGGTTTGCGTAGACATAACCATCGGCCGCGATCAGGACGGTCGGTTTGACCTGACCAAATCGATCAAGCACACCCGCAACACCAAAGTCGGGGCTAGTCGAAGTAAACGTTGCTCCAAGAATCGACGTCGCGATCATCGCCACAATGGTCTCGGGCACGTTAGGCATCCAGGCAGCAACGCGATCCTGCGAACCAACACCAGCACCCTTGAGGAATGTGGCCAGCGCAATCGAGTCATCGCGAAGCTGTTGCCACGTCAGTACGCGACGCTCTCCGTCCTCACGACGGAACACAATTGCCTCTTCATTCGCACCTTCGCGATCGCCCCCAGCGAGGATGTTCTGGCCGTAGTTGAGCAACGCGGCCGGGAAGAATCGTGCGGACCGCATGTCTTTGTCTGCCGGTGGCAATACATACGCGGGTCCGTCACCGCGGTCGCCAACTACTCCGCACTCCCCCCAGATGACGTCCCAGAAGTCACCGGGATGAGCGAGACTGAACTCATACAGCGCTCGCGAATCGTTGAGGGGAAGCCCAGTTACTTCAGCGATATCGCGGCGCACTCGGTCGATGGCGGTCGCAGCAATTTGCGCCTCAGTCGGAGTCCACAGTGGGTTGCCAGAGGTGTTGTCAGCTTCACTCACAAGGCATCATCCTGCCGGAGGGCCAGTTGGAGCCACCGGCGCGTCCTTGGCAACCGCGGTTGTTGCCGCCGACAGGTCCGCGGCTTGCGCCGACAAACTGGCCCGTTGCTCCGGCGTCAACCCGCCGGGTTGAGCGAGTCCGGCGTTAACGATCTCGGTCCCTCCGGTCATCGCCGCCTGGAACGCATTGACAAATACCGCGTATGCCGCAGGGCCTTGACCAGCGTTCACTGCCGCCACACAAGCAGCCCCGCTGTTCGCCATCAAATCACCGGTAACGGGACCAATCGAAGAGAGGAATCCGGCAGTGTCTGCCAGGTCGGCGCCAGCGGCGACGCCCTGCAATTGCGTCGCGAGCTGGCTGGATGTGCCGTCAGCCGTCAGTGCGGCAACGACGTCAGTACACGCACCGGGAACTGCGACATCCGCGGGAGCCACCGGCGCAGGGGCTGCCTGACTTGAGTCCTGCGTGGCCGTCGGCACCTCGGTCTGCTGACGCTGCCACACGTACCACCCGCCACCAGCAAGTGCCACAATCAGCACCACAAGGAACACCCACATCCAGGCGCGCCGCCGCTTTGGCTTCGGCTCTGCCGACGAAGGCACAAGGTCGGCGGGCGGGGGCGATGCAGGCTCCGCAGTCGCAAGATCATTGCGCACCGAGATTGCGTCTTGCGGAGCCTCTTGCACGAGCACGGGACGGCTCGGCATCGGTTGTGTGTGGTCGCTCCATTCCGTGCCGTTCCACCAACGAAGCAGTTGCGAATCAGACGGGTCCGCGTACCAACCCGGCGTCGGTCTAACCGAGTGACTCATCGTGGTGCTCCTCATCACTGCACTTGGGCGATTGTGAGTCACCGTAATTGAGGTAACCCCTTTGCCGAAGACGCCGCGCTCTAGCGCGCAAACGGCATGATCAACTCGCTACGATCCGCGCTAGTAACCGCGCGTCGGGTCGTGGTGCTTCAGGAACACCAAAAAGTGTCCCTGAATCAACGAGGAGGCACTTGGTCATGGTTGCACCAACCACCAGAGAGACTGGGCCAGTAATAGTAGAGAAGGTACACACCGGCAAGGTCGTCGGAATCTCTATTATCGCTGCGCTCGGTGGGTTCTTGTTTGGCTACGACAGCTCCGTCATTAACGGCGCTAACAAGGCAGTGTTCTATCAATTCCAAATTGAGAACACCTCACTTCAGGGGTTCGTGGTGGCCATCGCGCTACTCGGCTCCGCTGTCGGCGCATTCTTCGGAGGCCGCCTGGCAGACAAGATCGGCCGCAAGAAGGTCATGGTCATCGCCGCGATCCTGTTCCTTATCGCTGGCATTGGACAGGCATTCCCGTTCAGCGTCGGGGACTTCATGCTGTGGCGCGTCGTCGGTGGTTTCGCGATTGGTCTCGCCGCCGTTATTTCTCCGATGTACATCTCCGAGGTTGCCCCGGCCCACCTTCGTGGCCGTCTCTCCTCACTGTTCCAACTGGCAATCGTGGTCGGCATCTTCGCCACTCAGTTGGTCAACCAGATCATCATCGCCATGGTTCCCGACACAGTTCAGGAGCCGCTGAAGAACCCACAGGTCCCACCGGTCGAGGCAAACAACGTGCTTGCCCTCGGACTGCAGGCCTGGCAATGGATGTTCCTGTGCATGGTCGTTCCAGCAGTCATCTACTGGTTGCTGTCACTGACCATTCCGGAATCACCTCGTTACCTGGTCGCCGAGAAGAAGTCGGACAAGGCGAAGGAAGTCCTTTCCACCATCTACGTCGAAGATGTCGATGGCAAGATCGCAGCGATCGAGGAGTCCCTCAAGGGCGATCACAAGCCGAGCATGAAGGACATCAAGGGTCCACGCTTCGGCCTGCTTCCCTTGGTCTGGGTCGGCATCATCCTCGCGATCTTCCAGCAGTTCGTCGGCATCAATGCGGTGTTCTACTACTCCAACCTCATCTGGAGCGCCGTCGGATTCGATGAAAGCAAGGCGTTCACGACCTCCACGATCATTAGTGCTGTCAACGTCATCTTCACCTTCGTTGCCATTGCTCTGATCGACCGCGTTGGCCGTAAGTTGCTCCTGTTGGTCGGTTCTGCGGGCATGTTCATCACCCTCGCGATCCTCGCGATCACGTTCGTGACAGCACCCAAGTGCACCCAGGCATTGATCGACGCTGGCGGCACAGCAGGCTGCGACCTTCCCGCGGATCTCAACACTCCAATGTTGAGCGCCAGCGGGGGTTGGATCGCTGTCATCGCGTTGAACACGTACGTAGCGTTCTTCGCAGCGACATGGGGTCCAATCGTGTGGGTCTTGCTCGGCGAAATGTTCCCGAACAAGATTCGTGCCGCAGCACTTTCCATCGGTGTTATGGCCAACTGGATCGCCAACTTCATCGTGTCGGAGACGTTCCCAACCCTGGTCAGTATTTCTCTCGGCCTGGCATACGGAATCTTCACCGTCTGTGCACTGCTTTCCTTCTTCTACGTACTCAAGTTCGTGAAGGAGACAAAGGGTGTCGAACTCGAGGACATGGAGTCTCTCGAGGGCGTCGAGCTTGCGGGCGAGGCGACCGTATAGATACACAC
>JAOAUD010000141.1 GCA_030157755.1 Candidatus Nanopelagicales bacterium | reverse complement strand
TGCAATACCCGCGATATTCATGAGCAACAACTGCTGCGGCAGCGTCTCAGTTACGAGGCGTATCACGACACGCTGACGGGGCTCGGCAACCTTGCGTTGGCGCGACGGATCTTCGCTGAGCAGTGCTACGGCCCAAATCGTGCTCCAGTGACACTCGTGTTGGCGGACCTTGATGGCTTTAAGACGATCAATGACACGTTCGGGCACGCCTTTGGTGACGACGTCTTGGTGGCAGTCGCTCGCAGAATCCGACTGAGTGTGACGGATGAGGATCAGGTTGCACGAATTGGTGGTGACGAGTTCGTCTTCATCTTGGACTCCGCCCAGGATGCCGTCGCCGCAGCCAACGAGATTCTCGACGCCATCCGTCGGCCATTCATGGTGCAAGGAAGCACGGTCAACGTGGCCGCAAGCTTCGGCATCGCTCGATCTGTGGATGCGGTGGATTCCGTTGAGTTACTCCGCAACGCCGACTTGGCGATGTACTCGGCAAAGGCATCCGGCGGTAGCCGAGTCGTGACTTACGACCCGGCGATGCATGAGGAGACGGCACATCGTCTCCGAATTCAAGACGGGTTGCGCAGGGCGCTGGAGGACAGTTCCTTCGAACTGCACTACCAACCCATCGTGTCCCTTCCCTCGGGCAACGTGGTGGGCGCAGAAGCGTTGCTGCGCTGGGAGGACACCAAGCTGGGACGAATGTTCCCAGACGTCTTCATTCCGATCGCTGAAGGTTCGGGGATCAGTGCGGAGATTGATGAATGGGTAGTTCGCGAGGCGTGCTCGCAACTGCGCAAGTGGTGGGACAGCGGTGTTGACATCAAACAAGTCAGCGTGAATATCTCGCGCCGCCAATTGTCAAGTGGTCTAGCCGCTGTCGTGCGGCGGGCACTCGACGACAACCAGTTACCTGCTCGGGCACTTTGTGTTGAGGTGACGGAAAGCGCAGTGGTGTCGGATGCCGAGCAGGCCAGAGAAGCGCTTGAGGAGATTCGTGCGATGGGTATCTGTGTTGCCCTCGATGACTTCGGCACGGGTGAGTCCTCACTGTCGCAACTTTCGACGTTGCCGGTTGATCGTGTGAAGATCGACAAGTCGTTCGTGATGCCCTCCAGCGCAGATTCCGATGCACTTCGGCTGCTGGAATCGATTGTTGGAGTCTGTCGCACCATCGGTATGCCGATCGTGGCTGAAGGCGTTGAGGACGAGGCAGCAGTCGCCAACCTCTCGGACATGGGCGTTGATCTCGCCCAGGGTTACTTCTTCTTCCGGCCGTTGCCGGCGAGTGAAGTTGAAGCGAGCGTCCTGGCGCGGATACCTGATCAGCGAACGTCGCGTGAGAACTCACGCAAGGATCACGACGATCACGACAACGTGATCTACACGAAATTCGGCTGACCGCGCGCCCCTTGCTTGGGGCTGTTCTTGGCCGTTGGGCCTACTTGATGATTTCGAAGTCGTAGCCGACGAAAAGCCCAGTCGCGCTGATACCTGGGGTGAGCAGAAGGATCTTCTCGAGTTCGGCGGGTGGTATCGAGCCATCGATCGGTAGATCCATGACGAGGCTGCCCTGTTCGTCGATGATCCCACCATCTTTGCCCTTGGCGGGTCGCACGACTGGCTCGTGCCCAGTGGTGCTCTGAAGGCGCGTGCGAACGAGATTCGCAGCCTCAGGGACAACGGCCAGTGGAACACCGAAGCTGGTCCCGAGTCGAGGTACGAACTTCGATTCATCCACGAGGATCACGCGCTGCGGGGCAGCTGCGAACACCAACTGCTCACGAACGAACGCTCCGCCACGACCTTTGATCAAGTTGTTGTCAGGATCTACCTCGTCTGCCCCGTCGAAGCACCAGTCCGGACGAGCATTCACCAGAGTTGTGATCGTCAACCCCAGTGCTGTGCAGTAGGACTCGATTTCCAGTGAGGTTGGGACGCACAGGATGTTGAGCCCTTCCTTTTTGACTCGATCACTGAGTGCGAGGAGGGCCAGGAAACTCGTCGAGCCCGAGCCGATGCCTATTACCTGCCCGTTGGACGCACGCGAAGCCAGTTGATCCGCGATCTCGCGTTTGGCTGCCTCGTTTGAGATTGCGCCATTCCAGGCTGGAGTTTGCAGGCCGTCCCAATGCATCGCGGAGTCCTCTATCGGTCGGTGGAGTGCGGGTTGTGTATGCCAGCGTAGAGAACGTCACAAGGGTGCGCACCTCGAATGACTGTGGGTTGGCTGGCCGCCCTCAATGTGGTCTGATGGCGATATGAAGCCGAGTGAATACATCTCGTACGACGCATTGGGCCTGGCCGAGCTTGTTCGGAAGAAGAAGGTCAGCGCGAGCGAACTCGTGAACGCGGCGCTTGCTCGTGCCGATGCACTCAATTCCGAGCTGAACGCAATCGTGGTACGTCGAGATGAAGCCGTACGCGCCGAGGCCGGGCAAGACCTCGAAGGACCGTTCGCTGGGGTGCCGTTCCTCGTCAAGGACATGGACGGGGTTTTGGCCGACGAACCGAATACGTCATCGAGTCGGTCGCTGGTTGATTGGCGCCCAAGCACCGATTCGGAGCTGTTCGCTCGGTACAAAGACGCAGGCCTGCTCGTGATTGGCAAGACCAATACGCCCGAGTTCGGGATTACGGGTGTCACCGAGTCGGAGTTGCGTGGTCCGTGCCATAACCCGTGGGACCTGAAGTACACCTCAGGTGGTTCATCGGGCGGATCAGCAGCTGCTGTGGCGGCACGGATCGTTCCAGCAGCGCATGCCGGAGACGGGGGCGGCTCGATCCGAATTCCTGCCTCGGCTTGTGGGCTCTTCGGATTGAAGCCCACGCGTGGTCGCCAGCCAATGGGTCCCTACGTCGGAGAGGGCTGGAGTGGCCTGTGCGTCCCACACGTCGTGAGTCGCACCGTTCGTGACAGCGCCGCGTTGCTCGATGTCACGCATGGTGCGGACCTCGGTGCTCCTTATGCCGAACCCCCGGCACCTCGGTCGTTTCTCCTCGATTCGTTGCGATCGCCCGGCAGGCTAAGGATCGGTTTCTCGACGGCCGCCATGCTCGGCGACGAAACGGCACCCGATTGCGTCACGGCCGTGAAGGACGCTGCCCTGCTGCTGCAGTCGCTGGGCCACGAAGTTGTTGAGGTCGACTTGCCCGTAGACAGTGAAGAATTGTCCCTGACGTACCTGACGATTGTGGCTGCCAGCGTCGCGGCGGATGTCGTCGGCACGGAGCGCCTCACTGGGAAGGCGCCGCGGCCGGACATGTTCGAACTACCGACGTGGTTCCTGCGTCAGGTAGGCGACGAACTCTCGGCCCGCGAGCTTGCCGAAGCACGCGACAACTGTCAGCGGCTAGGACGCAACATCGCGGCGTTGTACGAGGGGCACGGTCTCGATATGCACCTATCGTCAACGTTGGCTTTCCCGCCGGTCGAGATAGGCGAACTTCAGCCAACCGCTATTCAGCGGGCAGCGCTGTCGACCCTACGTCGCGCTTCGATCGGGGTGGTTCTGCGTACCGTCCTGCACGAACTTGCTGAGAAGTCGCTATCGAAGACACCGAACACCCAGGTCTTCAACATGACCGGGCAACCCGCTATGAACGTCCCACTGTGGTGGAACGATGCGGGCCTCCCGATTGGCGTGCAGATCGCGGGCAAGTTTGGCGATGAGAAACGAATGCTGCGCCTTGCCGCTCAATTGGAGCTAGCGCGCCCATGGGCAGAGAAGATGCCGACCTTAGCGATGGCGTAACGCTTCACACCCTCGTGAAGATGAGGTCGTTGATTTCGTGGCCGACAGCTATTCCCTTGCGTTCGAACCTTGTGACAGGCCGCCATGTCGGGCGGGGTGCGAACCCTTCGAAATTGTTCCGCAACAGCGGCTCTGCATCGAGCACCTCAAGCATCTGGTCTGCGTAGTTGCGCCAGTCGGTGGCGCAGTGGAACATGCCGCCTGGCCGCAGGCGACTAGTGGCAAGTGCGACGAATTCGGGCTGGATGAGTCGGCGCTTGTGCTGACGTTGTTTCGGCCAAGGGTCCGGAAAGTAGATGCGGATTCCGCTCAGGGCATCGTGCGGGATGTGCTCGCTCAGGAGGGTGACCGCATCGCATTCGGCCACTCGTACATTCTGTAGCCCGAGCCGATCGCTGTCTCGCAGCAATACCCCGAGACCGGGGGTATGGACATCCACGGCCAGGATCGTCGTCGAAGGGTCCGCGGCCGCCATGGCCACAGTGGCATCGCCCATGCCGCAACCGATCTCAAGGACGACCGAGTCAGTTGATGAAAACGTCTCGGCAAAGTTGAAGTCGGCATCAATCTCAATGCCCCACAGGGGCCACAGGCGATCCAGAGCAGCGGCAGCGCTGGGCCGAATCCGGCTGCGCCGCGCGTGGAAGGAACGGATGTGACGAACTGTCTCGGTTCTATCTACCGCGGGCGTTATGGCTGGCACCGCTGCAGGGTACGCAATGGAAGGTGGCTCACCGCCAAGCGGCTATGCCGACATAGAGAGCTTCGCCCGGATTTCATCCGGCAGCGACAACATCGCCAATGACCGCCATACCTCGTAGCTCTGCTTGGATAGTCGGCCGCTCGTGTACGGCAGCCCGTACTCTTCACAAATCGCGAGAACCTGCGGCGCGATCTCGGCATACCGATTGCTCGGCAGATCTGGAAAAAGGTGGTGTTCGATCTGATGGCTGAGGTTTCCGCTCATGATGTGGAAGAGCTCGCTGCCTTCGATGTTTGCCGAACCCATCAGTTGGCGCAGGTACCACTCGCCTTGGCTTTCACCCTCGATCTCTTCTTCGGTGAAGTACTCAACGTTGTCCGGGAAGTGGCCACAAAAGATGATCGTGTGCGTCCATACGTTGCGCAGAATGTTCGCCGTGAAGTTGGCGGTGAGCGTCGTTGGCGCGCTGATGCCGGACAGTAGCGGGAACGCGATGTAGTCCTTGACCATTTGGGGCTTGACCTTGGTCCAGACCTTCTTGAGTGCTCGCAGTCGGGGATGCCCTGGTGCGTCGATCTTCTCTGCCTCCATCGTGGCGTCGTACATCGCGATCCCGTATTCGAAGAAGAGCGCGATGAGCACGTTGAGGCCGACCTGGCCGAGATGCTCCGGCTTCCACTCCTGGTCCGTGGTGACCCTCAGGCGGCCATATCCGACGTCTTTGTCTTTGCCGATCACGTTGGTCCACATGTGGTGCATGTCGTTGTGGG
This sequence comes from Candidatus Nanopelagicales bacterium, assembly GCA_030157755.1. Taxonomy (GTDB): domain Bacteria; phylum Actinomycetota; class Actinomycetes; order S36-B12; family UBA10799; genus UBA10799. Next base: position 7,047 of record JAOAUD010000141.1, on the reverse strand, counting down.
ACTTCTTCCAATCGTCGGAACTGATCGCGCTGTCCCATTCCCACGTCGTGGAGTGGATCTCGGGATCTCGCATCCAGTCCCACTGGCCATGCATGATGTTGTGCCCGAGTTCCATGTTCTCCAGAATCTTGGCGACAGACAGCATCGCCGTTCCAGCGATCCAGGCCGGCGGGAAGATCGAAGCCATCAGCGTTGCGCGAGCCGACAGTTCGAGTGCACGGTGAACCCGGATGATTCGGTGGATGTAGGCGGCGTCGTCCTCGCCCAAGTCAGTTCGAATTGATTCTCGAATTGCATCAAAGCGACGGCCAATTTCCTCAACGTCGGCATCGCTGAGGTCGGCCGTCACAAGCTTCAGGTGCGCTGCTACTTGTGGTGTGTGATAGTCGAAGTCCTGAGTTGATGCTGTCATGTTTATGCCCCCATGGCGGTGTCGGTCGAGAGGATGATGCGGGTGTCAGACGTCGAGCTCGACGTCACAGGCAGCGGCGTTGATACAAGTCTGAACCATGTCGCCCGGCTCGCCGTGCAATTCGCCGGATCGAAGGTCGCGAAGTTTGCCCGCTTTCAGCGGAACGACGCAGGTGTGGCAGATTCCGGCGCGGCAGCCGTTGGGCATGAGCACGTCAGCGGCTTCGCCGGCCTGCAGAAGTGAAGTGTTGGCATCTGCTGCTTGTGATCGCCCTGATTTGGCAAAACTCACGGTCCCACCCCGCCCGTCGATCTTTGCCAGCCGGGTTTGGAACTGTTCGGTGTGCAGGCGCTCGAGTGCGTTCTGAGAACGCCAAATCGAATCGGCGTGTGTGAGAAGCCCGGCCGGTCCGCAGACAAAGGTCTGAGCCGACTGCCAGTCGGGAATTTCTCGGAGCAACGCTGCCCGGTTGAAGTGACCAAGAGCAGCTGATGGCCACAGGATGAGGTCGAACCATTCTTGGTTTTCGCTCAGCGCAACTAGTTCGTGACGATGGATCATGTCCTGGGTCGTCCGGGCCCCAAGGACGAATGTGACCTTCGTGTCATGCTCGGCCAGTGCGAGTGTCCTGACCATCGACAGCAGGGGAGTGACGCCGCTGCCGGCTGCGATCATGACAATGCGGTCGGGGAGTTCGGCGGGAAGGACAAAGTCGCCGCTCGCCTGCTCGAGATAGACGATGTCCCCAGTGACTGCACGGTGCACCAAGTGGTCAGAAACCCCACCCTGGCCAGTCGCCTTGACCGTGATCGTCAGTTCCCGAGCGGCCATTCCGGTCGCAGCGGAAGTAATAGAGAAGCTGCGCACGTGGCGCACGCCCTTGAGGTCAACTCCTACACGAACATGTTGGCCTGCCCTGAAGGCCGGAAGATTACGGGCCGTCCGCAGGTGCAGCGTGCGAACGCCAGGAAGTTCTTCGTTGATCTGGCTGACGCGGGCACGGTAAGAATCGAATGTGAGTAGCGGGTTGAAAAGAGTCAGGTAGTCATCGGGAAGCAGTGGCGTCGTCAGCCGCTTGGCCAGGGTCACGATCCTTGTCATGCGACTACTGTACATAACTTACGCCTCCGTAACCTACGTTGACGTAGACAAATTTTGAAATCACTCTTTCGTGTCGCGTCATGTCTCGGGGTGACGAGCGCCCGGTCCTACTTCTTGAGCAGGGTGCTGAGGGTGACCGGCGTAAGGCCCTTTGCCTTGAGGCCTGGGATCAGCACCTTGAGGATCGCCGCGGTGACCGGTGCATTCGGTGCGCCGTTGAGGTGCATAAGCAGGATCGATCCCGGCTTGACCTGCTTCAGCATTGACTTGGCCACTGCGCTCGGGCTTGTTGCGAACGCATCCGTGGTCGGCACGTCCGTGTTGACCAACTGCAAGCCCTCACTTGCCATCAACTTCACGTCGGAGTGGTTCTGACATAGCCCAGGCATCCGCACGTAGGCGACAGCCTTGCCGGTTGCTTGCGTGATCGCCCGGTTGGTTTGTTGAAGACTCTCGTGTTTTGCCTGATCAGAGCCGATGTATGGAAGTCCGTAGCAGGTCTTGGTCCAGGCATCGTGATTCCACGTGTGGTTAGCCAGCTCGAAGTTCGGGTTGGCGGCCAGCTTCGCCAGTTCCTTCTGGTAGGTCGTCGCCCACATTCCGGTGGCGAACACGGTCGCGGGAGTCTTGGTTTCGGTCAGGACATCGATGGCGTCCTGGTTGACCTGTTTTGGGTAGGTCCCGGCCGCCACGTGCGCTTGTGCGGAGGGGGAATAGTCAGCATCGAGAGTGATGGCGACGGCGTTGACATTGCGAGGACCGTTCCGGATTGCCCGGGCCTTGACGGCTGAGCTCGTGGCTGTAGTTGCGCTGGGGGACGAAGAGGACTCGGATTCGGGGGAGCCTTGACTCTGTATCGAACATCCCACGGTCACTGCTACTGCTGCCGCAATGAGGCCCGCACCAGTCCGCTTCACGATCCGATCATAGGCGAGTCGTTCCGGCCTCGTGTTGATGTTCGCGCGCTACCGTCCGTGGGATGACGAGCACACAAATTGACCCCTGGTCTCGTAGGTACTACCCGCGTGAAGGCGACGGCGTGGGCTTCGACCGGGTTGTCTTCTTCTCCGATGCCGTGTTTGCGATCGCGATCACGTTGATGGCAGTCGAGATTGGCGTGCCCGAGATCGAAGAACCCGACTCGACGCATGCGCTGTGGACCGCATTCGCGGAGAAGGGACCAGCGATCGGCGCCTTCGTGGTGGCGTTTGCCTGGGTCGCCGTCTACTGGCGTGCTAACCACCGCTTCACTACGGCGCTGGCACGCATGAGTTCCAGGTACATCGCTTTTCTACTGCTCTACCTAGGCCTCGTCGCGTTGCTGCCGGTTCCCGCCGGGATGTTGGGTGAATATTGGTCGAACCCAGTCGCGATCGTGATCTTCGCGATTTATGGCGCGCTGATGAGCTCGATGGAAGTTGTGCTCTTCATAGTCGCTGACCGCGACGAGATGTTTGCCGCACCGATGACGAGTCGTTTCCGAAAGTGGATGATCACTGGCTCGCTGACCCCGGTCGTAGCATTCCTCGCTGCGATCCCGCTGGCCTTCATTTCGACCCTTGCCGCGGTCGCCGCGTACCTCGTGGTCGCGGTCCTGTTGGGAATCCTCGTGAACAAGGTTTTGGGACCGACCAGCAGTTAGCGTGCCAAGGCAAGAGGCGGCGTCGCTGCCTGCGTGTGGGCACCGGTTGACGGGCTCCGCGGCGCTTGTTGCGGTAGAACTGACGCATGACTGAGGCGACGCAAACCGGGCAGCGGTTGAGTTTGCGTCGGCGGCTTCGCGCCACGATTCTCAAACGAGTCGAAGGTGCCCGCAAGAAGCACGCGTGGGTCGATCACCTCGTCCGTGCTGAACTGCGCTTCCGGCAGGACCAGGTGCTGTACCTGGCGCTAGTCGTGACGTACCGCGCGCTGTTTCTCTCGATCGTTTTGATGTTGGCCTTTCTGTACGTACTCGGGCTCGTCACCAGCGTCTTGCCTGGAACGAACGAGATTGTGATTCCGATCCTTTCGCTGCCTACGGACCAAGACCTCGGCGCAATCGTGAATCAGACCTTCACGCGTTCCAGTGGAGCGGTGATGGACGTGCTTGGAGTCCTGACGCTGCTGTTCTCAGCGACGTACACCGCGAAGGCTATGCGGCAGGGAACCGAGAACATCCTGCGTGCCGATCGGGCACGACGTATCAAGACCTTCGACCCGCGCAATCTGGTTGTTGGGGTCTTTATTGCCGCTGTCGTGCTGCTCTCGTGGCTGCTGGTGCTTTCGACGGCAATCCGGAGGGCGGCCGTCGCTGAGATCGTCGGCCTGTCGAGCCCAGAGGCGGTGAATGTGGCAAAGGGCTTGGTGATCGTCGCAACCTGGCTGCTCATCGCTTGCGTCGTCTTTGCCGCGTTGCGTCTGGCGGACAGGGAACATCGCAGCCAAACGATCGCCGTGGGGTCGGCGGTCTTCGCAGCCTTTGTTGTCGCCGCGAACTTCGTGCTGATCTACTCCTATATCGCCGCGCTGGTTGACCCGGATACCTCTGGCAGCGTCGTCGTGGTGCTGACGATCCTCGCGTGGGTGAATATCGTGGTGCGCGGCCTGTTCTACACGCAGTGCTGGATTGCCGAGTCACGGCCGAAGGTCGAAGCGCAAGAGGCGTCGGACGTGCCGCCAGGTCAGTTGACTGCGTAACAGGTCATGCGCATGGTTTTGCGGCATCCTGTTGCGCGTGACCGATCCCGGCGTGGACCCTGAGTCCAATGCGGTGCCCTTGACGACCGAGCCTCCAAAACTCGATACGAAGAAGACGGTGGCGATGGCCATCGTTGGAATCGTCACGCTCGTGTTGATCTTCTGGAAGGTCATTCCGAGGATCGGTTCATACGACGACGCCTGGATCGCCATTCAGGGCATGACTGTTCGCGGGGTCGTGAGCATCGTTCTCGCCGTCATCGTCTACAACATCGCCTACGGCTTTCCATTCATGGTGGCAACGCCGGGACTCAGCTATCGGCGTTCATTCCAGCTGAACCAGGCAGAGTTCGCGATCGGCAATGGTGTACCTGCGGGCAGTGCATTTGGGCTGGCGCTGGAGTACGCGATGCTCGCTTCCTACCGCGTGAAAGCTGTGGTCGCGACCGCAGCGATCGGTGCAGTTGGGGTCTGGAATGTCTTCATCAGTCTTGGATTGCCGGTGCTTGGGGTCATCGCGATCTTCTTCTCAGGACGAGTCGAATCAGGGGGCTACATCTGGGCGGGTGTCATCGGTCTAGTCGTCCTCGTCGTCATGGTGGTGGTCTTCGGGCTGATCATCCGAAGTGAGAAGACCGCAGCAGCGATCGGCCGGTTTGGAAACAGGACCGTTGGGTTCGTCGTGGAGAAGATCAAGAAGCGGGATCGGCCTGACTTTGTTCCGGCCATTCTCAGCTTCCGCAGCAGTGTCGCGGATCTGGTGCGCGAGCGGTGGCGCAGCATCACCGTGGCCGAACTTGCGGTGGCGCTCACACAGTTTCTGATCCTCTACACGGCGTTGCGTGGAGTGGAGGGGCCCACCGAATCGACCCCGATCCTTGCCGCCTTCGGGGCCTTCGCCGTAGCCCAGATCGGCATGATGATTCCCCTGACTCCGGGTGGTTTAGGCACGGTGGACGCGATCATTATCGGCCTGCTCACGGCCATGGGAGTGAGCAGCGGAACTGCCACTGCAGCTGACCTCGTGTGGCGTGCATCGTCGTACGTCCCGCAGATCATCATCGGCGTCATCTGCCTCGTGACCTGGTTCCGAAAGGCCGCACATCAGTTCGCTCGGTCCGGGTCCCACTCGCCGCAAGATGCGTAGGTGTCGCGTACGGCGGGCTAGTGCCGCAGGAGGACAATTGAGGTATGAGCCAAGAGTCGGCGAGCACCGGCCTCACAGGTGCATATGAGACAAGAGGGAACTACCGCACGAACATGACCGCGCTAGGCGTACGCCCGGGTCTCCTGAGGGCAACTTCGGGTACTCCCATGGACCGCCTGTCGTTTGTCGCGGACGATGGCGAAGTCTATTTCGACGCGCCGATTGCAGAGTTGCACAGCGTGGGTCTCGCCGAAATGAATCGCACCCTGGAGGTTTGGGAGGGCGACAAACGGCATCGCGTTTCTTTGGCGCCAGAGGGTGTATTGATGGGCAACATCGTCGGGGAGTTTCAGTCGAAGAGCCTCGCAACCCAGTGGTACGACTATCTACAACCACTCGTTGGGTCGCCGCCACCTGGCGTCCATGTCAAGAAGCCACTGAGTCGAGGCGCCAATATCGGACTCGGGTTTGCGATCGCTTTCGTCGTCCTAGTGCTCGTCATTCTAGGTGTCGTCCTTCTTGCGTGAGGCGCACGCATGCGGGTGTCCCAACGAGTGGACTTGCTCGAAGTGGGTCACCGGCGCCTCGCACCGGTAGAAGTTTGTGCCGTGGCTTCAGTAGGGTCACGGCACAAATCAGGTGACCCAGGAGCTGTTTTCGTGACCGACCAGGAACCGACCGATCGGGTTGCCGCCACGCAGGACTCGAGTCATCGCAGCGTTCGGACGATTGTGGCTGTGGTCTTGGTCTTGGCTTTCGCCGCTGCCTATCTCGCTGTGATTGCTTTCTACCGGACGGGTTTCAACGAGAGCTTTGCGCCGCCAACGCCGCCACGTGGGGGAGTTGCGGTGGTGTTCGCGCCGACGAAGGTAGATCCCGAGGCGCGAACCGCTAGCGGCGACGTGTTGCTGTTTCTGTCGCCAGATCTCACTGACTCGTCGGGCAAGAGCAAAGTTCCCCTGCGACTCGAACTGTTCCCAGCCCTGAGCAAGAACTCGTTGGACTATGCCGTCGGACAGATCCCGAGCCCCGTCGCAGTCACGTTGCCAACACCCGGGATTGTCCAGCAGTATCCAGTCGACACCTACGAGGTCGGATTCACTGCGAGGGCTGCCACCAACGCAGCGCTCGGACGTGGCGTCGAGGTTCCCACACAGTCGTCCATGTTCTTCCAAGTACCGGGTTGGAACCTGAAAGACGCCTCGACGACGCAGGTGAGTGTCTCGGAGGCGACCACCGTCGGGTCGATTGCACGTTCCGGTTCGACAAAGGTCGTGGCGGCCTTGATGTTGATCCTGATGGTTGCGTTGGCGATTATCGCGGTACTCGTCGTGCAGAGTTCGGCAAGCGGTCGAATGCGGCTGGAATTGAATGTCGCTTCGTGGATTACCGCGATGCTCTTCGCGCTACTGCCCATCCGCGGGTTTCTGCCTGGTGACCCACCGATCGGATCGTGGATTGACATCCTCGTGTTCTTCTGGGTCGAAGCAACCATCATGGTCTGTGTGGCACTCGCTGCAACCGGTCTGCTCATGCGAGCGCGAGAAAAGCGACTCAGCTCAAAGCTGGACAAACCGAGCAAGTAACACCCACTCACGGAGAAGAGCAAAGCTCGTTCCGCGAGAACGTGATCCACCCTGTCGTGGGGTGTTTTTCATAATCGTTGTCGGTGCAGGGTGATGGTTGGTTTGCCGTTTGGTCCGATGGT
>JAOAUD010000140.1 GCA_030157755.1 Candidatus Nanopelagicales bacterium | reverse complement strand
ACGCCAAGCGCACGAAGAGGGACGAACTGCAAGCTCGGATAGAGGCGATGGAGGCCACGGCACACGAGCTCCCGAGGAACGTCGCCCGTTGGACCAAGCGGTTTGCTGACCTCAATAGTCGGGCTGCGAACCACGCAACAGCTTTGGCTTTGGTCTTTTCGACTTCTCAGGAGCTCGAAGCTGCTCGGCTCGCCGATGAGACTGCGGCGAGCATCCACAGCGCCGATATCGAAGTCACGGAGCTACACCTGGCTGCCACAGTTGCCAACGACGAACTATCGGCACTTGAACAATCTCGATTGGACGGAATCGCTGGCGAGCTTGCCAGCAAACTCATCGACGGGCAGCGCTGCCCGGTCTGCGGTGGAACCGACCATCCCGAACCCGCTGCGCTCGACGTCAGCCAGCCGACCGGCGAGATGATCAAAGCCGCCAAAGTCGCAGCCGAAACCGCTCGCCAGAACCTCGAGACCGCAACACAGTCGCGCGATGCTTTGAAACTCACGCACGCTGCGGCAAGAGCGGAATCTCGAGATCTCGGGATCCCGCAAGCCGAAGTGAACCTGACCAAAGCCGAGGAGTCGTTGGGAATCGCCGAGCAGGCAATCACCGACCTCCCCGCCGCTGAAGAAGATCTGGCGGAGGCAATCAAGGAATCCGACAGCCACCACACAAACCTGGTAACCGCAAACGCCCAACTCGCTGCGCTGATCGAACAATGTGATGCGCTTGAGGCCGCATTCGTATCCGCGCAATCGCGTGTCGCCGAAGAGTTGTCCGGATTCTCAACGATCAAGGCTCGGATTGAGCACCACCAGATCTCGGGCAAGAGATTCTCGGCATTGGCCGACGCCTATGCACAGCGCGATGGTTCCGACGCAGAACTCAATCGGCGCGCGTCTCAATGGGCACAGGATCTTGCGGCGTCAAACGTGGCGGACGAAGAGACTTTCCTGCAACTCAACGAACGACTAGGCGAGTTCGACGCACTTGATACTGCCGTCAACGAGTACGAGCGTGATCTCCACACGGCAAGAACGGCGCTTGCGGACCCAGAACTCGCAGAGGTCGACGAGTCGAGCGACGCGATCGATGAGGGACCCCTCGCCGCTGCAGTCAACGTGCAACAGGGGCTCACCGACGATCTGGTGGCTCAAGTGGGTCAACTGCAGTCCCAAGTTGCCACTGCCGAGCAGCATCGCGACACCGTGGTAGCAGAAATTGCGGCCGTCTCTGTTGTCCTCGATTCGACAGCTTCAGTGATTCGCCTAGCCGGCGTTGCCTCTGCCAACAGCCCGGCAAACCTTCGGCGAGTTCCCCTGCCGACTTACGTCCTGATCACTCGTTTCAAGCAGGTACTTGCTGCCGCGAACGCACGCTTGCAGGGGATGTCCGATGGTCGCTACACAATCGAGTACCACGAAGAACGCGAGAGCCATGGCCGAAAGTCGGGGCTCGGTATCAAGATCCTTGATCGACTCACCGACAAACAACGATCTCCTGGCGACCTCTCGGGTGGCGAGACCTTCTACACAGCCCTCTCGCTAGCACTAGGTCTTGCTGACGTCGTTGTGGCGGAATCTGGAGGCGTGGACCTGGGAACACTGTTCATCGACGAAGGATTCGGATCACTCGACCCCGACACGTTGGACTCCGTTCTGACGGAGATTTCTCACTTGCGCCGTGGTGGTCGGGTGGTGGGGATTGTGAGCCACGTCGACGAACTGAAGCAACGAATCAGTGAACGAATCGAGATTCGGCGCCTTGACTCCGGACACAGCGCGATCACTGTGGTGGCTTAGCGAAACCGGCCTACGGCAACAGGTGGCTCGGCGTCTGAGTTGAGGTGATGGTGCCAAGCGAGCTACCGGTCTCCTGAAGGTCCGACACCACAACGCTGCCGACAAAGAACACAGCAACGATCATGACGATTGCGATTCCCGCAATCAGCAGCGCATACTCAACTGCGCTCGCGCCGTGGTCTCGCCGCAATCGAGACCAGAATCCCTGCTTCACGGTCATCACCCCTCGGGTCGAAGTGTGTCCGAGGGCCACGCGGGACCCTCGCTGTGAGGAAGGCGCCTAACTGCGGCGTTCCTTCATGGCCGTTCTTCCTGCCGTGATGTTTCCATCGGCACTCGGCAATTCTCACTTTGACGATATTCGCCAGGATGGGCTACACGCGTTGCCGTTCTTCAGCCTGGCGAATCCCCCCTATAGTCAAATGGGTGACTCCACATATCTTTGCCCACCGACGCGTTGCCGCCGCTCTCGTCGCGGTCGGCATCAGCCTCAGCATCACTGCCGCGGTCGCCTCGCCCAGTTTCGCCAAACAGCAATCGGCTGACTGGAGTCAGCAACAGATCACGGCCGGAATCCGCGGAGTTGACGTTTCCCAGTGGCAACACGGCTACCGAAAGCCCCTGAGCTTCGCAAAGCTCAGGAAGTCAGGGGTGCGATTTGCTTTCATCAAGGCGTCGGATGGCAAGTCCGTTGGCGACAGACCCGCTCGCAAGTGGTGGCCAATCGACCGCAAGGCGGCTCGCAAGGCGCGCCTAGTTGTGGGGTCGTACCACTACGGCCGACCCACGTCGAACGTCAACAATCTCGTTGCCGACGCTGTTGGTGAGGCGAATCAGGCGGCCGCCCGAACAGGGCGTTATGTCTCGGGTTACCTGCCCACAGCTTTGGATCTGGAAAGTGCGCCAACGAACCTGACCCCAGCGCAAGTCACATTGTGGGCCGAAACGTGGCTGCGGACATTCAAGGACCTGACTGGCCGAGCCCCGATTCTGTATTCGTATCGCTATTTCCTGGCGACTCGGGTTCTCGCGACCCCGGAGCTGACCAGCTACCCGCTCTGGTTTGCGCACTACGGAACCAAGCAGGGCGGCACCACCGCTCCGATTGCAGGGTGGCCGGTGGATGCGCCAGACTTCTGGCAGTTCAGCAGTCGTGGACGGCTCGCGGGCTCCGGCTCGACGAATATCGACCTGAACGTCTTCTTCGGATCCGGAGATGAACTGCGCCAACTCGCACACATGAGTGTCGCGAGTGCCCAACAGTTTGGATTGTTATGACCAACGAAGCAGATGTCATTGTTCTCGGTCTTGGACCCGGCGGCGAGCAAGCGGCAGCCGACTGCCTGGCCGGCGGACTATCCGTCATCGGCATCGAGGCAGAACTGGTCGGTGGCGAGTGCCCATACTGGGGCTGCATCCCCAGCAAGATGGCGATCCGAGCAGCCACCGTGCTGGAGGAATCCCGCCGAGTCGGGGCATTGGCCGGAAGCTCCACAACAACTCCCGACTGGGGCATCGTTGCCTCACGCATTCGCAATGAGGCGACCGACGACTGGAACGACCAAGTCGCTGTTGATCGATTCACCGGCAACGGTGGGACGTTTGTGCGGGGTTACGGGAAGATCATCGGACCCCGAGTGGTTGAGGTCGACGGTGTTCGTTACACCGCAACCAAAGCACTCGTGATCGCGGCCGGGACCAAGGCCGCTATCCCGCCGATCCCAGGCCTAGACACCGTCCCTTTCTGGACCAACCGCGAAGCGCTCAAGTCACGTGAGGTGCCCGAATCCTTGGTGGTACTCGGCGGCGGGGCCATCGGCTGCGAACTCGCTCAGGTCTTCAATCGCTTTGGTTCGAAGGTCACCATCATCGAAGCGGCACCGCGCCTCATTGCTCTCGAGGAACCTGAGGCAGGCGAGATCCTGGCCCAATCCCTGACAGATGACGGCATTTCGGTCATCGTTGGTGTCGGAGCAAAGAGCGTCGCAAAGGATGCGGCCACGGGCGATGTCTCGGTGACCCTCGCAGATGGTTCGGTGGTATCAGGTGCGGTCCTTCTCGTAGCGACGGGGCGTACCAGCGACCTGAAGTCAATCTCCGCCGAGGTTCTCGGCGTTGATCCCAAGACTCATCGGGCCCTTCCGACCAATAACTTCCTCGAAGTCGTTGATGACTCGGACTCCATCGTCTCCGGGGTATACGCGATCGGAGATGTTGCAGGCAAGGGCGCCTTCACACACGTAGCTGTCACGCAGGGGCGCATGGTGGCCGACCAAATCCTCGGCAAGCCAACGGCCCCATGGGACACCCGACAGGTCGGGCATGTGACGTTTACTGATCCTGAAGTTGGTGCGGTGGGCCTAACCGAAGACGCCGCCCGCAATGCCGGCATCACCGTGGCCACTGCCTCCTACCCAATGGAGTCAACAACACGCGGCTGGATTCACGGTGCAGGCAACAAGGGAACGTTCAAACTCGTTGTCGATGCCGACAAGGGAGTCATCGTTGGCGGCACGATCGTCGGCCCCCATGCGGGAGAAATCCTTGCGGGCCTGACGGTGGCAGTCGTCGGGAAGGTGCCGGTCCAGCAGCTCATTGAAACGGTGTGGGCCTACCCGACCTACCACCGTGGTTTTGACGCCGTTCTCGCCGAGCTTCCAGATAACCTCAAGTCCGGTCGTTAGCCTGGCGCCAGTTCACCGCTGACAATCCATTGCCGAACCAGTTCGAGACGGTGAATGCAGCCGCCACGATGATTCCTGCGAAGATCACAAATGCGCGGTCAGCATCTGGCAGTCCCGAGTTGGCGAAGACCGCCGCCAGTACGATCAACGAGTAGACGATGACGGCGGCAATAGCGCTGCCGATTATCGAATCGCGACGTTGCCTTCGGCACTCTGCGGTACTTCCGACCGATGAGACATCGGGTGTTCGCACCGAGATGGCAGCCACTGCAGTAAGTCCCATGACCACTCCGGCCCAGCAAACACCAGCGACTGCGTCGGACGGCCTGTGCCAACCGCTAAAGACCACACCCGTGGCGAACCCCGCCATGACCAGGCCCGCCGCGATACTCCCCCATGACCGCCAACGGGCTGGGCTCACCATCAAAGCGGCGAGAGCCAACGAGGAACCAATCGTCGCGTGGCCAGACGGATAGGTCTCGGTCTGAAGTCCCCGACCGAGGAGCGAATCGGACTCGATCAGAACATGCCACGGCAGGATCCTCTTCAGCACTTCCGCCCCGGCAACAGCGCACACCACACCTGCGACGGCAAATCCGCCGATGACCGGGATCTTTCGCACGTAGGCGACCAAGAAGATGGCTGCGAGCAGAACCAGCAGGGTCGCCTTCCTGACGTGACCAAGGATTTCGCCATCGAGCTTCACAACGACGCGGCCGGACGCGTCCCGACCAAAGTAAGCGTCATTGTCCAGCCCGTGTCCCCAGCGCGTGGAGACGACTGCGAAGAATCCGATGACCAGAATCACCGCACAAACAGTGATTCCAATGAGCAACCTGCGAACGACGTCCGAGCGTTGCTGATTCACCTCGGCTCCCACACCGACATCCTGCCGTGACCGGTGTGCCCATGCCAGACTGACAACGTGTCGCGCGTATTGATCGTTCACCACACGGTGTCTCCACCCCTCGCCGAGTTGCTCGACATCGTGAAGAAGGCGGCAACGACCGCGGCCGCGGAACTCGGTACACCCCTTGAACTGCAAACCCGCCCAGCACTAACCGCGAGTCCGCTAGATGTCTTGGAGGCCGACGCGATAATTCTTGGGTCGCCGGTCAATATCGGCACTATTTCCGGAGCACTCAAGCACTTCTTCGATGGCGTGTATTACCCGAGCATGGACGAGACTGACAACCTCCCGGTTGGCTACTACCTTCATGGCAACAGCGACGCATCAGGTGCAGCGAAAGCCGTTGACAAGATCATCGGAGCCCTAAAGTGGCGCCGGATCAGTGCACCGGTCCTCGTGACGTCGGGAATCGATCAGGCGGTGCGCGAAGACCTCGCGAATCTTGCAGCGTTGGCGGTTCTTGCTGCTACCCAAACTAGCCTTGCGCAGACCGACGGTTCGTGATCCAACCTTCCGGTGGAGGACGCAGCTGATTGCGTTCACTACCTCGCTCACGATCGCGTGCGTCAGCGATCGGAAGTCGGGCAACAGTCACAGTTTCATCGGCATGTTGCGTGGAGAAGGTTTGCAGACCGGGTCCCAAGGCCAAAGCCACTCGCTCGCCGAAACGAATATGCCGATCGTGCCCGAACCGCTTTGCCCCATCCGGAATGAGAATCACGTCGAGCATCACGTCGGCTTCTCCCAACGACCAGCGCAATTCCTGAAGGCCGTCAGCGATGACTTCGGCGTCCATCCGGCGCCCGGCGTCTTCCTCCATGACCGCGGTGATCAACCGGACTCGGCGCCCGGGATATTGCGCGATCTTGCTCATCAACCAGGTCAAACCGTCGCGACTGCGCAGCTTGTAGACAAACCGGCGCGCTGCATGGACACCTGCGTAGCGGTCGTAGATCACCACTGACTTGCTGACAGCCACGAATGGCGCGAGCCGATCGCGCCAGATCTCCTCACGATTGTCGCCCGCGCGGATAGGCGCATCAACTAGTTCACGAGCGCGGCTCAGAGCCCTTGTGCGCGTGGCAGTCGAGAGCCGACCAAGTTCAGGACTGCCTCCGGGTGCCTCCACGCTGAAGGCGTCTGGTGGAACGCCCAACAGTTCGGCGTGCTCTCGTTCGAGAAGAACAAGGTCGACGCGGCGACCGAGGTGTTCGGCGATCTCCTGCACATCGAGACTCTGCGCAAGACCAGGATTGACCGGCGGATCCAGCACTTCAAGTTTGATCCGGCCCGACGAAATCAGCGCTTCCCAGAGCTTGCCGACGTTGGACGGCAAGCCAGCGATCTGGTCCACAAACCCATTGCGGTCCTCGACTGAAGTGAATACCACGCGGCCGTGAATTGTGAGTGCCTCGAGTAGTTCCTCGTGGACCGACCGAGCTAGTGCGGGATCAATCGCGGCGATCGGCTCACCTATCGCCGCAGGGTCAATACCGACACCGACCACTACGCCGGTGTCGTGACCAGATTCGGGCTGTTTCACCAACGGGTGCCCAGCACTTCCTCAAGTCGTTCGTCGAAGAAGCCACCTGGCCAGCCATCGACGAGGTCGCCCGAGGAGTCAACTTCAAGTCGCCGAACGTGGGCGGCACCGTCAGCCAGGAGGTCGACGTAGAGGATTGAGAGATCCGCCGGATCCAGCACGCCCTCGCGAACGCGGCGCAGCAAGCGAAGCACTAGGTGCTCGGAGTGTGTTTCCACGAGGACCTGGTTGCCCCGTTCCTGAACCGTGTTGATGAGCAGATCGCCCACTTGAGCCTGCAAACGAGGGTGAATGTGAACCTCGGGTTGCTCGATGAGCAACATCCCGTTTTCGCTTAACAGTGATTGCACAACAATTGGAGTGATCTGACTAATGCCGTACCCAACTGCGCGCGATGAAACCAGACTCGGCGGATCGTCCCGCACGTCGATGAGCCCAAGGACCGCAAAGTCTCCGGCCGTGACCGACACTTCATCCGATGCTGGGGTCACGATTCTGATTTGGTAACCGAGGCCCAGCCGTTCAAACCACTCGTTCACTAGATCAACAAGAGCCGGGTTGTCGGCGAGCACCTCGGTCGTGTACTCCCCCTCTGGCCCAACGAAGTGGTACGCGGTCGTGCTCAGCGAGGAAGACCGTTCAGGCCTCGCGCGAATTGGACCCAAGTAGGCGATTCTCGACAGCACGTCGCTGAGCTCCGCCTGCAACTGCATCCCAAGCCCGAGTCGCGCAGCGGCAATCGGGTCACCGGAACCGAGTGCGCCCGCAGGGTTCGAGTCATCGGGGCGGCGGATGACTGGCTGGTTTGGCATGTGGGGAATCGGTGCGAGAACCTCTCGGGCAATTGCCAGCGACGCGAGGAAGTCATCCCATTCGGCATCTCGTGATTGGCCCGGGGCCTCAACTCCATCGCCATTCACGAGGAAGTCGGTACAGATGCCCTCCAAATCGATGGAGACTTTTGTGTCCGCAGGGCGCTCCGTGTCCGGATTCCAGCCGTAGCCAAAGCTCAGCTCCCGGATGACGCTAGAACCGATCCACGACACGGCTGCTGGGTCAGGGGCGCGGAATCCTAGCCCGAGGGTAATTCGTTCCGCCGGATCGTGTTGATGGACAGCGAGCCGGAATGACCCGACGTCCGCGAGATCTCCTCGCGTGCGCAGTTGGAAAGGTTTGTCACCGACAACCGTTTGGCGTAGCAGCGTCAGCGTGGAGAGTAGCGAGGACTTACCCGCGGAGTTCGGGCCGAAGACAAGGGTCAATGGCGCAAGGGGAACCCGCGTAGGTGGTTGTGCGTAAGACTTCAGACCACCGATCACCAAGTGATCGACTAATGGGCCTCGTTTTGCTTGTTCTTCACCGCTGTTTGGCGCCACAAGTGGTCATCCTGCCAGCACGTCTGGCATCAAGCCTCGTTATCGAACACTATTAGCTCGTGGTTACTACAGATCCCCGAATGGGTGCCTTTGATGCAGTGATGTGGGGCGTTGAAGGCGACCCCCTGCTGCGGTCCGTTATTACCGTCGTTGTTGAGCTCGATGCGGAGCCGGAACCTGACGTCGTCATCGACCGAGTCGAGCGAATGTCATTGGCAACGCCCAAGCTCCGGCAGCGGGCAATTGGCAACCCGCTGTCGCTGTTGCCCCCGCGCTGGGAGACGGATCAGAACTTCGATCTTTCGTACCACCTGCGGTGGGAACGAGTTCCCGGCAAGAATGCTGGCCTGTCGCAGGTTCTTGAGTTGGCGGAGACGATCAGCGAGCAGGACTTCGACCGGGCGCGTCCGCTGTGGGAGGTCCACATCGTGTCGGGCCTCGAAGACGGCCGCGCAGCGATGATCATCAAGATTCACCACGCAATCACCGACGGCGTCGGCGGACTTCAGATGGCAGCATCGCTGTTTGATCTGACCCGCGAACCCAACACCAACCTCCCTCCGAAGCCAGAGGCACCCGAACCACACCACGCAGACACCATGAGTCGCCTCGAACAGGGCGTACAGGTCGAGTTTGCATCAACCTTCGACGATGTGAAGAGCAGCGCACGAGGGCTCGGGGGTATCGCCAAGAAGGCAGTCAAGGATCCGCTTACCTCGGTTGTCGACGCCCAAGAATGGGCCTCGTCTGCCGGGCGACTTCTTGCTCCTGCTTCCGAACCGCTGTCGGATCTATGGACCGACCGATCGCTGTCCGTCGCATTCTCGGTCGTGGAAAGCCCACTCGACGCTCTGAAGAAATCCGCCAAAGCCGTTGGCGGAACACTCAACGACGCGTTCATGGCCGCAGTCACAGGCGGGCTCGCGCTGTACCACGAGGCGCACGGATCAAGCCCCGATGCACTTCGGGTCAACATGCCAATCAACGTTCGCAGTGATGGCGATTCAGATGCCGGAAACCGCTGGGTGCCCGCGCGGTTCGTTGTTCCTGTGAATGTCAAGGATGCATCGGATCGGATGAAGCAGCTTCACCCGATTCTCAATCAGGCGCGGACTGAACCCGCACTTCCACTGTCTGACGTGATCTACAAACTGCTGACAGTCTTGCCACGCCCCGTCACCACCTCGATCGCTGGCGGTTTGATGAAGGGCACCGACTTCGCTGCAACCAACGTGCCCGGACCACCCATCCCGGTCTACTTCGCCGGTGCCGAGGTTGACTCGATGATCCCGTTTGCCCCGAAGGCCGGAGCCGCAGTCAACATCGGGCTCATGTCATACAACAGCAGCGTGTTCCTTGGGATTAACATCGACCGAGGCGCTGTGGAGTTCCCCGACGAGTTGACGGACTGCATCGCTGAGGCAATGGAAGCTGTGATCGCCGTTGGCGAGAAGGCTGCGAAAAAGGCATCCGCGAAGAAGTAGGGATTCTTCCGTTACGAAGTCTTGACCGTAAATCGTTTCTTGAATTCGGCGCGGAATAGCTGCTGCATGAGGTTGACGTCCAGCGGACTTCCGGCCACGTCGCGTTCGAGCATCCTCTCGCACACCTCAATCCACGCCTTTCCAATGGCCGTGGTCAAAGATGCTGCGACCGTGCCGGAAATGACGGCGGCCGGGATCTGACCACCGGGGGCGAACCGCAACAGCGAGCTCACCATCCACCGACCCGCGGTGGTCGCTCCCGACGACAGCATGAGCGAGCCAACCAACGCGGCGAGCTTCGAGGACGGCACGGTCAGTCCGTAGGCGGCAGTGATGCGCGCGATCATCGCGATCTGAATTGGCACCAGAATCGCAGCATCCGAAAACGGAATCGGGGTCAGGCCGGTGGTCAGCGCCGACGCCGACGCGGCTTTAACGATCTGAGTCGAAGCTTGCCTTTTACGCTCCTTGTCAACGAGCTGAGCCGCAACCAACGCTCTGCGGCTAGCTTCTGGGGCGGTCGCAAATGTCGCATCAAGCAAACGGTCCAATCCGAATACGACAGATCCCAGGAACTCGTCGTAGAGGGCGTTCGTCAGGATCACGGTGTTCTGCGGTGACAACGGCAGGTCGAGGCTCTCGATGTAGGCAGCGAATGCCAAGGCGTCTGTATGAATCCGACCGTCCGCAGACATCGGCACCTGACTAAGTACAAAGATCACTGGCACCAGGGTGGACAACTTCCGAACGAAGGCTGCCTGGGCATCTTCGAAGCGTCGATCGCTCCAGCGCACCACGTACCAGGCCGCATGGATCTGTCGGTCGACCTGCTGGCTACGACTGTCATTGACGATCTGCTCGAGGCCACGCAGGACGGCATCACCGCCGTGCCCAGTCTCAAATCCCTGCGAATCGAACAGCCCCAGAATTCCCTCGGGATGTTCGTAGTAGTTGAGTCCCGTGGTGATGGGCGGACCGGTTCCGGTTTCGGCAACCTCACGGCCGAAGACGGCATTGATCAACGTTGACTTACCAGCACCGGTCTTGCCAAAAACAGCAAGGTTGAATCTGCCGAGATCTCGAACCGCCTCAGCATGGCGTTCCGTGAAAAGGCGACCCAAATCGGAGGCCCCGTAATCCTTCGTCATCGTCAGTTCCTCCCTGCAGTCACACGGCACCAGACTGGTGCTGGCCGAACCTGAGCCTCGTTCAGCCCGAAACGCTGGATCCGCCGCCGAGCGCACCCGCCGACATTGCGGTCAGCCCTGAGAGTCCGCTTGGTAGCACTTCTCCCGTGGCGCCCCACGAACTCATCTGCCGCGAGATCGCTTCGCGTGCCTGCGCAAACTGCTCAGCCACCAGTCGCTTTTCCGCCCACATCAATTCGCGCTCGCGCAGCGCTGCCTCGATCGCGGCAAGTTCCTGCTCGTCGACAGGCAGACCGAAGGACAAAGAAGTGAACCGGGCGAGGTCCGCGCGGTAGTCGTGACCGAACGCCTCGAACGTGCCGGGAACCACGTCGGTGGCGTTCTTCATGTCCACGGCGGTCAATACGAACGTGGTAAACGGCCGCCAGCGGACTCCCTCCTGCAGTGCAGGTGAGCGCTCGGGTCCGTCGTTCATCCACTCCGGTGATTGAACGGCGAGAGCCGGGGAGAACTTGGTAATCGGATCTTCATGGTGGCTGAGCAGCACGTAGCGGGCACTGGCCTGGAGTTCGGCTGGCAGTTCGAGCCACTCCTCGTAGCTGGCCACCTCGACTACTTCGTGATCTGGGTCGTAACGCTCAGGGTCGAGGCGCCATTGTTCGGCCCACTTACTCTCCGCTGGCGTTCCGATGAAGAGCCCGCGACTAATGCCAGCGCGGTGCAACCCACCCGTTCCCTCATGCAGGAACGCATCTTGCATGGTGAATGCACCCAGGCTTTCGCCCATCGCCACGAACTTGGGACGCTTGGATTCTTCGATCCCCATGAGACGCCCGTTGATGGCGTGAAGCAGCGCACGGTTCTGTTCGCGGCCGAGCTTCACTCGATCAAGGGACAGGAACGACGGCCGCAGTGAGTACTGGATTCCGACCGTCGCGCAGTCGCCACCCGTGAGGTACTCAAGTGTTTCCGCCACGACGTAGTTGATGTAGCCGGTTCCGGTTGGGGAACTGAAACACAACACTGACCGTTCGAACGCACCCAAGTTCTCGAGTTCCTGCATTGCGATCGCCACGCGCGCATCAACGGTTGGTGCTGTCGCGAGTCCGACAAACGCTCGAATCGGAGAAATCGCAGGCTTTCCCGTGACGCCCGAGATCTCCTCGGGACTCAGGGCCATGTTGACGAATCGTCGGCCTTCGCGACTCAGCGTCTGCCAGTCAACGAGCGAGTTCTGGCCACCGCTAACGGCTTCTCCCTGGGGAGGCGACTGGTAGGCAGCTTCAATGGCGGCGCCACCTTGTTCGGCCTGACGATTGACGTACTCCATGCC
>JAOAUD010000139.1 GCA_030157755.1 Candidatus Nanopelagicales bacterium | reverse complement strand
CGTCCTACACAGTGGCAAGGCGGTCGCCGCCGACTACGCAGAACTAGCACCCGACGATGAATCCCAGGACTTCCTCGGCCTCCCCGGCCTGCTTACGGCCGAACAGACCGCAGCGCTGCTGGCAAAGCGGGACGGCGAGATTCGCAAGAAGGCACGTGCATCGCGCAGCGGTCAGGCACCGGACGTCGATCTGACGCCTTGGGAGGAGCTCGCCCAACTGCGCCGCGAGGTCAATGCGGCTGTGGCTGCCGTGTCCTCTGCCTCCGGGGAACCGCATGCCGCGATCCACGTGTGGGTTCGCGGCAAGGTTCCCGGCCCACCTTCCAACGCGGCAGACGCCGCGATCCTGCGCAAACGTAAGTTCGCGTTGCGTTCACGACTGGTGAAGAACGCCGGAGCTCGCGGCTAGCAGATCGGACTTCCCGTCCCAATCCGGCGGGTCGCGCAAGATCCGATAAGCGCGACCTGACATTCTGAATTGCCCAATTTGCAGCGTGTAACGGATCGGAGTCGACCGTGTCCAGCAATGGTGAAACTGCGCAAGCCAACCAGCGCCAGTTCAGCATTGAACAGACACATCTCGACGAGGTCTACCAACGCCTCGACCAAGTCCGCGAAGACGTGGCACATCGACTCGAACGCGCAATCAGCGACCCGATCGCCGGTACCCCTGGGAGTCGTACCGAACGGGACGCGCTCGTAGCACTGCATGGGCGGCGTCTGAGGGAGCTTGACTCCGTCGACGATCGGCTCTGTTTTGGGCGCTTGGATCTCGTTGACGATGTGCGCCGATATGTCGGGCGTATTGGAATCTCCGACACCCACCAAAATCCCCTCGTCATGGACTGGCGCGCGGATGCCGCAGCACCGTTCTATCGAGCAACGGCCGCCGATCCGGAGGGCGTCGTTCGTCGCCGCCACATCGCGACGGCAAATCGACAGGTGACCGGCCTCGACGATGACGTGCTCATAATCGACGCGCTCACTGACGAGACCCGCGAGACTGTTACCGGAAACGACTCGTTGCTGACGGCATTGGATTCTGCGCGAACCGGGCGAATGCGAGACATCGTCTCGACGATCCAAGCTGAACAAGACGTCATTATCAGATCCGAAAGCCGGGGGGTTCTGGTGGTTCAGGGTGGGCCCGGAACTGGCAAGAGTGTTGTTGCGCTTCATCGGGTGGCCTACCTGTTGTACGCCCAACGCGATCGGATAGCACGGTCCGGTGCGCTTGTAGTCGGACCGAACGACGACTTCCTGTCATACATCGACAAAGTCCTGCCGGCCTTGGGTGAAACAGGCGTGGTGCTGGCCTCGCTTGGGCACCTTTATCCGGGGATAAACGCCACCGCCACCGATACCAATGAGGCTGCGGCGCTCAAGGGAAGCGCATTGATGGCTGACGTCATCAAAACAGCGGTGGCGAATCGTCGTCGTGTTCCGAAGGCTCCCATCACGCTGCGCATAGACGGAGTTGTCATCGAACTCACGCCGTCGGACGTGCAAGCCGCCATGCGTCGAGCACGCGACACGCGCCGGCCGTACAACGTTGCGCGAACCACATTCGCCAAGGATCTCTTGTCCAGACTGGCGGCCAGGATGGCTGACAAGATGCGCCTGAACCTCGATCCGGAAACGCTGCAAGGTTTGGTGGCGGACCTGCGCGAGGAACGCGATGTCAAGCGTGAGATCAACCTTTGCTGGATGCCCCGCTCCCCCGAGCAACTCATCAGCGAACTGCTCACCAACCCTGGCATCTTGGCAGCTGCGGCGCCTTCATTGTCAGCGCAGGAACGCGCTTGCCTGCTGCGGGCTCCGGGCGATCCATGGACCGTCTCGGACATTCCGCTACTCGATGAGGCAGCTGAGTTACTCGGCGACATTGTCACCGGCAATGGGGCTGCAAACTCAGCGCAAGCCGCCGAGCGTGCCCGCGAAGTTGCCTTCGCGGCACAAACGCTTGCCGACAGCGGGCCAGCTGCTGCGATGATCACCGCGGAGCAGTATGTCGACCGGTTTGCCGGGCCAGATGCTTATGTCCCAGTAGCCGAACGTGCCGGAGCCGACCGAACCTGGGCCTACGGGCACGTTGTGGTTGACGAGGCGCAGGAACTGACCCCCATGCAATGGCGCACGATCATGCGCAAATGCCCATCTAAGTCGATGACGATCGTGGGTGATCCGGCCCAACGTTCAGCTCCCGGAGCGGCAGGCAGTTGGAGCGACGCACTGTCGCCACATGTCCAGGACAGATTCAGGCTGACCGAACTCACCATCAACTACCGCACTCCTCAAGCGATCATGAATACGGCCTCACTCGCGTTACGTCTGTCGGGCACTCATGACACGACCCCGAAGTCGGTCCGGCCGGGACGCTGGCCAGTCGAGGTGGTCGAACTCGACGACCTCGATGCGGACCTCGTTGCGACGCTGGCTCGCGAGGCCGACCTCATTGAATTCGGGACGATCGGCCTCATCGCGGGGCCTGATGATCTGAAGCACGTAGTTTCTGCCATCGAAGCGGCAACGGTGATCAATCCACTGCTGGCGGACGGGCGGGTTCGAGCATCGGCCTACACCCCAACGCAGGTCAAGGGCCTCGAGTTCGACAGCATCGTGCTCTGCCAGCCGACTTCCGCGCTTGCGGATTCGGCGAACCCGGCGCACGATCTGTACGTCGCGATGACTCGACCCACCCAACGATTAGTGATTGCCTCGACGATGCCGCTGCCGCCACTTCTGGCGCAAGCAATTGATGCCAACCTGGTGGAATAGATTCTGATACTGTCGAACACATGTTCGATCTACTCGACTCACTCGACACCCAACAACGAGGCGTCGCACTCCACGATGGGCAGCGCCTGCGGGTTCTCGCCGGTGCTGGCACGGGTAAGACGACAGCCCTCACGGGCCGCGCGGCCTATCTCGTGACCGCCAGGAACATCACACCCGATCGCATACTTCTCCTCACCTTCACACGACGCGCCGCGCGCCAGATGGTGTCGCGCACCGAAACTTTGATCGGTCGGGTTCAGAAAGATCAAGCCCATAGTGGTGCTCGGGCACGGATTGTTGGTGGGACCTTTCATTCGGTCGCGCATGGAGCACTGCGCCGATATGCAGCACCGCTCGGGCTCGCCGAAGGCTTCGGGGTAATCGACCCATCTGACGCAGCTGACCTCATTGACGTGATCCGGAACTCCTTCCTGCAGGACAAAGCTCTTCAGCGCCGATTGCCGCGGAAGTCGACGTTGCTCGACATCTACTGTCGGGCAGTGGACACCGCGACAACGGTGTCTGAGGTTGTCGTCGAAGTGGCGCCGTGGGCAACAAAGCACGCCCCAGCAATTTCTGACATATGTCGCGAGTACGTACGGAAGAAGCGCGAACTTGGCGTCCTCGATTTCGACGATCTTTTACTCTATTGGCGCGAGGCATTGAGCCACCCAGTCGTCGGACGCCAAATTGCCAGCGACTACGACCACGTCCTCGTTGACGAATACCAGGACGTCAACACCCTTCAGGTGGATGTGTTGAAGCTGCTGACGAACCAGGGTCAGTGCCTCACCGTCGTTGGCGACGATGCGCAGGCAATCTATTCATTCCGTGCCTCCAGTCCGGACCACATCCTCAACTTCAACTCAGATTTCCCGGAAGCGTCAACGTTGGCGCTCACTACGAACTACCGATCTACTCAGCCCATCCTCGATGTAGCAAATGCGCTCGGATCAGAGGCGGAGGTCGGCTTCTCCACCAAGTTGACTGTCAGCCCATCGAACTGCGCCCCGGCCACAAAACCGCGCCTAGTTCGCTGCGCGGATGAAGACGGCCAGTCGGATTCAGTGTGCGAACGAGTGCTTGAGCTTCGCGAGCAAGGCATCGCGTTGCGAGAACAAGCTGTCTTGGTCCGAGCTGCGCATCACAGCGATCGGCTCGAGATTGAACTGACGCGGCGCGGCATTCCGTTTGTGAAGTACGGCGGCCTCAAGTACCTCGAAGCAGCGCATGTGAAGGACCTGTTGGCTGCCTTCCGGCTGGCCGACAACCCTCGAGACGAACTCTCGTGGTTCCGAATTTTCCAACTTCTCTCCGGCGTCGGACCAGCCAAGGCTCGGACCGCCATATCGCGCCTTGAGATAGCAAGTGACGGATCTCTGCCCCCGCTGGAACCGAGTAACCTTCCCGCTCGCTGGGCGCAGGCAACGAAAGACTTCGGCCCAGCTGCACAGTCGAGCGCTGATGTTCTCCTCGCCGCGATTTTGCCGCAAGCCGGGGAGCGACTGGTAACCCACGCGGAACGGTTGCGCCTTGCGGTGGCGCCACTGATCGAGTCCAACTACCAGGATGCAGCGGCGCGGCTCACCGATCTCGAAGCTCTCGTCCAAGCGAGCACGTCAGCTGCCCGGCTATCAGAGGTCGCGGCCGAACATGCCTTGGAGCCGCCAAGCGGAACCTCCGACTTGGCAGGCCCACCCGTTATCGACGAGGACTACATGGTGATTTCGACGGTTCATAGCGCGAAAGGTCTTGAATGGGATGCCGTCCACGTGATCCATGCGGCCGACGGCAACTTCCCCTCCGATATGGCACTGTCCGACGCGGCTGGCCTGGAAGAGGAACGCAGGCTCTTCTACGTGGCCCTCACAAGGGCGCGGCGAAGCCTCGATGTGTACGTGCCGCTTCGGTTTCATGTGAATCGCCATGCCCGTGACGATCGCAATGTGTGGGCGCAGCCGTCACGGTTTCTCACCGGCGCCGTTGCACCGTTGGTGGATGAGGTGACCCATATGAGGCCCGATGACTTCGGCGTCGCCGTTATCAAACCGATCGACACCGCAATCACCGTCGATGCCCAACTTAATGGCCTCTGGCAGTGAGGAATCTGCCCGCAGTAGTGTGCGGACATGCCAGAGGGCGACACAGTGTGGCGCGCGGCGCAGACCCTCCGACGTGCGCTCGTGGGCGAAGTTTTGGTGCGCTCCGACCTGCGGGTCCCCGCGCATGCCACTGCCAACCTCGACGGCAGGACCGTGTCAGCGGTGACGTCGCGCGGCAAGCACCTGCTCATCGAACTCGCGAGTTCAGCCCAGTCGTCGCCTAGCCTTGTCTTGCACACCACGCTGGGAATGGACGGTGCCTGGCGCATCTTTGAACCAACCCAGAAGTGGAGCGGCGGCCCCACCTTCCAGATCCGAGCAATACTCCAGACGGCCGGGAGTACCGCTGTTGGGTACCGGCTGCCACACGTCAACCTCGTGCGCTCAGGTGATGAGAACCGCTTTGTGGGCCACCTCGGCCCGGATCTGCTCGGGCCGGATTGGGATCCTTCGCTGGCCCTGCAGAACCTTCGCGCGCACCCAAGTCGGCAGTTGGCCGTTGCGCTGATGGACCAGCGGAACCTGGCAGGGATCGGGAATGTGTACAAGAGCGAGTTGTGCTTCATTGCTCGCGCCAACCCGTGGCAGCCGATTTCAGAGGTCTCCAACCTGCCGGAAATTGTGGATGAGGCGCACCGACTTCTGACCCTCAACCGTGAGTCGACAAGGCGGGTGACGACCGGGAACCCACGGCAGCCGTTATGGGTCTACCGGCGCGAACACCAGGGGTGCCGCGTCTGCGGCGGTCGATTGCGGGTGGCCGACCAAGGGCCGTCAACCCAGCGTCGTCAGACCTGGTGGTGCGAGCACTGCCAGCCGAAGATCAAACGCTGATTCGCGTACTCGGGTGAAGCGAGCTGCGACCACCGAGCATTCGCTCGCGGCAGGCGCAAAGATGGCCTCAGCATGCGGTAGGCGGGCGGACTGCCCGCAATCACAACGAGGCGGAGTGAATGAGCCCAGACGAAACAGCCACCCCCGACGGGACCGGCATCGACATCGAAGCAGTGATGGACCTCTCGGACATCATCGCGAGCCTCCAGGACTTGTCCGACGACGAGCTGAAACTCAAGGGCATGGCCGTTGAGGGAACCCTCGACGAGATGGACGATCCTGTCCTGTTGGGTCCTGACGGCGCACCGGTTGACACGTGGAAAGAGGACTACCCATACCAGGACCGCATGTCACGCCACGAGTACGAGGTGACAAAGAGGCTCCTACAAATCGAATTGCTCAAGGTCCAGAGTTGGGTAAAAGAAACCGGCAAGAAGATCGTGATGGTCTTCGAGGGCAGAGACGCGGCCGGCAAAGGCGGCACGATCAAGCGCTTCATGGAGCACCTGAACCCTCGCGGCGCGCGCGTCGTCGCGCTCAACAAGCCGACACTGGAAGAAAGCACCCAGTGGTACTTCCAGCGTTACATCAAGCATTTACCAAGCGCCGGCGAAATCGTCCTCTTCGACCGTTCCTGGTACAACCGGGCAGGCGTCGAGCGGGTCATGGGCTTCTGCTCCGATGAAGAATACGAAGAGTTCATGAAACAGGCGCCGGAGTTCGAGCGCATGCTCACAAAGAGCGACACGATGCTGTTCAAGTTTTGGTTCTCTGTTGGCCGCAAGGAACAGGTCACACGCTTCACAATTCGCCGCATCGACCCAGTTCGCCAGTGGAAGCTGAGTCCGATGGACTTGGCCTCCCTTGACCTGTGGGACCAATACACCGCCGCGAAGAGCGCAATGATCGAGTACACCGACACCACCTACGCGCCCTGGACCGTTGTGCGAAGCAACGACAAGAAGCGTGGCCGTGTTGAAGCGATGCGATGGGTCCTCTACAACTTGGACTACCCGGACAAAGACGAGCGTGTTGTTGGGATTCCCGATCCCTACATCGTCGGACCGCCGGAAGTGGTCTACGAACACGAAGAAGCACCTATCCCCCGCGAGATCAACGAGCGATAGTCGCTACCCCTGCACGCGCAGGGGTGAATCACGCAGAGCAACAACGCTGAATCACTGGCTAGGGTTACGTCTGCATCGCCGCTAGTGATCCTTTGCGGCTGCGTTGCACAGGATCGGACCGTTCAAGCCCTTCTCAGAAAGGTGTCACCGTGGCCCCACGCGTAGACCGGCGCGGAATTCACCTGCATGACTTCACTGACGAAATCATGGAGACGAAACAGTTCAAGAAATCCATGGATGAGTTGGCGGAAGCCTCGGGCAAGTCCGAGGACGAGATCCGTTCGGTGTGTAAAGAGAACCTCAAGGAGATCGCCGCCGAACAGGAATCGTGGGCGATCAGCAGCTGGGACAAGATGTGCCGCTGGCTCGGGCGGGCCTACAAGCTTGACGTCAGGCCATCGCAGATCAAGAAGATCGCCGAGCTCAACAAGCAGAGCACGCTCGTTTTCCTGCCTAATCACCGTTCGTATTTGGATCCACTGATTCTTCGGTCGGCGCTGCAGGACTCTGACTTTGAACCCAACCACGTCCTTGGCGGACTTAACCTTTCTTTCTTCCCCATGGGAACCATCGCCCGGCGCAACGGTGTGGTGTTCATCCGTCGGGAATTCAAAGATGACGACATCTACAAGGTCTGCCTCAAGGCCTACATGGCCTACTTGGTGAAGCACAAGCAGAACCTTGAGTGGTACATCGAAGGTGGCCGGACACGTACCGGCAAGCTGCGGCCACCTCGGATGGGCATCCTGAGCTACTTGGTCGACGCGTATGACGAATACGCCGAGGAAGACGTACTCATCATCCCCGTGTTTGTGGGATACGACCAGCAATACGAAGTCGGCGCGATTTCCGCTGAAGAGATGGGCGGCAAGAAGGCTCCCGAAAGCGTGAGTTGGCTGCTGAAGTTTGCACGCGCACAGACAGTCCGCCGCGGTCGCGCTCACCTACGTTTCGGTGAACCGCTTTCCCTCGGTGAGGCTCTCGCCGAAACCCGTGCGACAAGCGATTCCAACGACGCACGCTTGGCTGTTCCCAAGGTCGCGTTCGAAGTACTGCATCGGATCAACAAAGTCACACCGATCATGCCCTCTGCCCTTGTGACGTTCTCGCTGCTCGACAACGACGACAAAGCGATGACCGTTGAAGAGGGTCGGCGTGTCCTCAAGCCGCTGCTGGACTACATCAAGCGCCGTGGACTTGACCTCAGCGAGGACATCAACCTGGAAGATTACGGCGGACTTTACGACGCACTACGGACACTGGAACGTGAAGGTGTCATCCGTCGATACACCGATGGCCCAGAGGACATCTACTGGATCGCGGAGAACCGTGCCCATGAGGCCGCCTTCTACCGCAATACGCTGATCCACCACTTGATCACTCGCGCTATCTGCGAAGTTGCGCTGGTTCGGGTTGCTCAGGAAGAAGCCGAAGACGTCACGAACGCAATGTGGGAAGAAGTGGTTCGCCTCAGGGATGTGCTCAAGTACGAGTTCTTCTTCCCGCGCACTACCCACTTCGCCGCTGACGTTGCGAACGAAGTCGACATTGCATACCCAGGTTGGGAATCGGAAACGTTCGACGCCAAGGAGATCCTGCCCACCCTGGCCAAGGCAAAGCTGTTCGTTGCACACCGCACGATCGGCCCGTTCTTGGAGTCGTACGGGATCGCGGCCGACCGCCTCGCGTTGCGAGCTCCCGATGAAGAGATCGATCGCGAGGAGTTCATTCTCGAATGTATTGGCGTTGCCCAACAGCGCTGGTACCAAAAGGAGCTGTACAGCCCGGAGTCGATCTCACGAGATCTCTTCAGCGGTGCAGTTCAACTGGCAAGTAACCGCGGTCTTTTCGAACCCGGAGGACCCGAATTGGCTGCCAAGCGTCAGGACTTCGCTGACGAGTTCCATGCAGTGATCGAGCGCATCAACATCATTCGCGAGTTGGCCCGTAAGAAAGAGGAAATCTGATGGCCGATATCAACTGGCTTCTCGCCGAAATCGAGACTGGACCGCAAGGGCCAACTGTCGGGGCGTTCTTCGACTTCGACGGAACGCTCATCAAGGGCTACTCGGCGACGGCGTTCTTCAAGGAGCGCATCAAGACTCGCGATGTTGATGCCAAGGAGGTCTTCCAGACCCTCGTGGAATCGATCAACATCGAACGTCACGGCAAAGACGTCACCGACCTGATGAACATCGCTGTCCAGGCCCAGGCCGGCAAGACGCTGGAGTCCCTCGAGGACTTCGGTAACCGGATCTTCAACGCGAAGATCGCCAACATGATCTACCCGGACGCTCGAATTCTCGTTGACGCGCACCGTGCGGCTGGGCACACGATCGTTCTGGCATCTTCGGCCACATTGCCGCAGGTTGAATCTGCCGCCGAAGACCTTGGAATCGATCACATCGTCTGCACCGAACTTGAACTTGTTGATGGTGAATTCACCGGGCGCCTGGCATCACCCGTTCGCTGGGGCGAGGAAAAGGCCAACGGCGTCAGAGAGTTTGCCGAGGAATATGGCATCGATCTGAAGGAAAGCTTCTGCTATAGCAACGGCGCCGAGGACGTTCCGTTCCTCGAACTCGCAGGACACCCTCGCCCGCTCAATCCTGATGAAGACCTCGTCGCGTACGCCAAGAAGAAGAAGTGGCCGATCGCCCGATTCAAGATGCCGCACCGACACAACCCCATCACCGTCGCCAGAAGCCTCACGGCAATCGGCGCTCTCGGATTTGGTGTTGCAGCGGGTGCAACCACCGCACTTATCAACTCCGATCGACGAGTTGGCATGGCCGTGGCAGCATCCGTTGGTTCAGACCTTGCCTTGGCCACTGCGGGAGTCAAGCTCAATGTCGTGGGTGAGGAACACCTGTGGTCGAACCGGCCCTGTGTGTTCTTGTTCAACCACCAGAGCCAACTCGACATGCTGCTGCTGGGAGCGCTCCTACGCCGCGACTTCACCGCAGTCGCCAAGAAGGAACTCGAACACGACCCGGTATTCGCGCCGATTGGATATTTGGCAAGCGTCGCCTACGTCGACCGTAAGAACAGCGAGAAAGCACGCGAAGCACTCAAGCCAGTTGTTGAGGCATTGCGGGAAGGCCGATCGATCGCGATCGCGCCAGAAGGAACACGCTCGCCCACGCCTCGCCTGCTGCCCTTCAAGAAGGGCGCATTCCATATGGCGATGCAGGCTGGCGTTCCAGTGGTGCCGATTGTCATGCGCAATGCCGGCGACATCATGCGTCCGCATTCGCTCGTGATCTCCAATGGGACCGTGGACGTCGCTGTCCTCAAGCCAATCAGTTCCAAGGGCTGGACCACGAAGAACATCGGGCGCCAGGCAGAGAAGGTTCGCCAGCTCTACCTAGACACGATGGCTCACTGGCCCGCCAATGACTCCGAGGTGCTCTGAACCACGCTTCGGCAACGCTAAGCCCGAACTGATGACTCGCGAACTGTCAGTTCAAAGGGCAGCTCAAACGGCGGGACCTCTTGGCCGGTCACAGTAGCGATACACATATCGGCAATGGCAACACCACTCTCCTGTGCCATCAAGGAGAGTGTAGATACCTTTGGAGTCATCGCCTGCTCGATGATGCCCTCCCCCTGAACAACAACAAGGACGTCTTTTGGGGCGGCTTTGCCAACCGATGCGAGGGCATCAAACAAGGGTGAACTGTCGACTCCCACACTGAACACTGCGTCAACTCCCTTTCCTAGCAGGCTTCTCCAGGACTTCTCCAGCGACTTCGCAGTGCCATCGTGCGTATCCGTTGACCATCCCATTCCGGCCGCAACTGCCGCCTGCTTGAGGTCTGGGGTCCACTGTTCAAACGTCCCGCGCGCTGCTGGCCCCATGAGCCAACCGATGTGCTGGGCACCCTGGACCTGAAAGTGATCGACGACCGCCTGCGCGATCGCGCCGGCGTCGTGGCCTCCCCAGCCCGGCTGGCCGCCGGACAACATCTCGAGTCCAATCACAGGCAGGCCGAAGGGCAGGTGCAATTCGGAGTACAGGTCCGGGTCGGGCGTTCCGAGCACGATCAACATGTCGATGCCGGAGTCAATGAGGGCCTGCACGCGATCTTGGCCGGCGAAAGTCACGACAACGCCGGCAGCGGAGCAACGCTGCACAAATACCGCACTAATTCCGGACACAACCAGGCCCGGGACAAATTCAGCGACAAGTACCCCGATGACCTGAGTTCGACCCCGACTCAGGCTGCTGGCCGCAGTGTCGGCCCGGTAGCCAAGTGTCTTGGCGGCTTCCAGCACTCGTCGAGTCGTTTCCGCTGACATCTTGCGACGACCGCTCAGGACATTCGCGGCGCTTGACTTTGATACGCCGGCGATATGGGCGACCTTGGCCAGTGTCGGACGCGGCTTCAACGTCGCCCCTTCTTTTCGGCGCGGGAGTCCTGAATTCGCCAGAAGGCTTCATTCACGTGACGCTGAGACAGCGCTGCTCTTGCCAGCTTGGCCCGCAGCGGCGCCTTGCGTTCCTGCCGACGCCAGTAAATGGCAGCAATCTGCGGTGTCTCCAAAGCCCGGCGCCGGGCCCGGTTGAGCAGCCGCGATCGCTCGACCTCACGCCACACGAATAGCCCGCTCACACCCTGATAGTGCCGGTTGCCCGTGCCGATCCCGTCGAACCGGCATGCTCGGCGTGTCAGACTCAGCGGATGACCGACAGCGAAACCATCAGCGCCAGCATTGAGATCGCCGCATCTGCAAGTGCCGTCTACGAAGCAGTCAGCGATGTGTCCCGAATGCCCCAGTGGAGTCCGGAGCTCAACTCGGTGCGAGTCCCGCACAACGGCCCGTTAGAGGTTGGTGAAACCTTCGCAGGGTACAACCGGAAGGGCTTGCAGCTCTGGCGCACGACGAGCACCGTCACCGCAGCAAAACCGGCTCGCATCTTCGCAATTGATGTCACCTGCTTCGGACTGCCGGTCGCCCGCTGGATCTACCAGTTGACGCCAACTGAATCCGGTTGCACCCTCACAGAAACCTGGACCGACCTTCGCGAAGGCCCGCTTGGATTCGTGATGAAGACCAGCGGGTTCGCGGCAACAGGAGTCTGGGATCGCGCCACCCACAATCTAGAAGGAATGACGCGAACCCTGCAGGCTCTGAAGACCGAACTCGAAACCGACTAGCTCGCCTTGGCCGGAGTGCGGGACCGGTCGCTACCGGGCCGCTGGCGTCGGTTTCCCGTCGGCTTACGGTTCGGCCTGCTCGACTTTGACCGGGCCCAGCCACCACGCGAGCGTTGCTCCGGCTTCTCAGTCTCGCTTTGTGGCTTGCTGTAGCTGCGCTCGATCGGCTCGGCAGCCAGCGTCCCTAGCAACTCGTGCCCCGGTTGTACGTGGCTCTCGGTTGGCTTGATCTTCGCCTTGGTCGTCAGTTGGCGCACTGCCTTCACCTGTGCCCCAGTCGCCAGCGTGACGACTGTGCCCTTGGCCCCGGCGCGGGCGGTCCTGCCAGAGCG
Organism: Candidatus Nanopelagicales bacterium; assembly: GCA_030157755.1. Classification (GTDB taxonomy): domain Bacteria; phylum Actinomycetota; class Actinomycetes; order S36-B12; family UBA10799; genus UBA10799. Next base: position 356 of record JAOAUD010000139.1, on the reverse strand, counting down.
ATGCAGATATGCCTTGTGTTCGGCCGGTGGATCGGCGTGAATAACAAGCCCCACATCATCAACGTGAATGCCGCGCGCGGCGACGTCTGTAGCAACGAGGGTCGTCGACCGCCCATTGCTGAACTTGTCGAGATTGCGTGCACGGGCAGATTGACTCAACATCCCGTGAAGGTCAACGGCTGGGATTCCCGCCTTGTTGAGCTGTTCGGAGAGTTTGGTTGCCCCGTGGCGGGTGCGGGTGAACACGACTGTGCGACCGCCCGGCTTAGCGAGTTCGGCGATAACCGCAACTCGATCGCCGGAGTTGATGCGCAGGACGTGGTGGTCGATGTCCGCATGCGGATCACCATCAGCTG
>JAOAUD010000138.1 GCA_030157755.1 Candidatus Nanopelagicales bacterium | reverse complement strand
GGTAGAAGCAGACGACGTGGACCTCATCACGGAGGGTGAGGGCGAAGGGGTCTGACGCGGACCCCTGCTAGCAGGTGACCTGGGGCAATCAGTTACCGATCACCGGTAGACGTCGTTTCGGGCGAGGCGCCCGCCCGATGTTCAGGTTGCCCAGATAGTGCTGTCAACGCGTCCGGGCACACGAAAACGCCGCGTCGCCACTAAGGTCACATGCAGTCAACGATCTTGGAGACACTGCATGAGCATCAGGAAGCTTTCCGTCGGAGTGGTTGCCGTTGTTACGGCCATCCCATTCGGCATCGCCGCGGCAGGTGCTGCGAATGCCGAAACAACCACCTCGTTCACGACGGTGGGAGCGAATTCCTACGTGGTGCCTGCTGGAGTTACGGCGCTAGCAGTGGTCGCGACTGGAGGCGGCGGCGGTGCGGGAAACGGGAGTTCTGGTGGCGGCGGATGTACCGTCACCGGCACATTCACCGTCACACCCGGCTCGACCGTCACGGTTAACGTCGGCGGTGGGGCTCAGGGAAGCACTGCAGGTGGCGGTGCGGAAGGTGGCGGCGGAGGATCCTCCTTCGTTCAAATTGGCAACACGTTCCAAGTCATCGCCGGTGGTGGCGGAGGTGGTGGTTTCAATTCGCTCGCCGAGGGCGGTGAAGGGTGCAGCGGTGGTGCCGCTGCCGGGGGTGATGGACGCGGCCCCGAGACAAACGGCTCTGGTGGATCCGATGGGGTCGGTGGCGCTGGCGGAGGTGGCGTCGGCGGCAACGGGGGATCTGGCGATGCGGGTGCCGGAGCAAATGGAACCGGGAGCGGCGGAGGCGGCGGCGGTAGCGGCACCGGAGCCGGTGGAATCGGTGGGACCTCGGGAGACACGGGCGCAAACGGTGGTTCTGGTGGAGGCGCCGGAGGCACCGCCAGTTCCGGCGGCAAAGGTGGTGGCGGTGCAGGCTGGGGTGGCGGTGGCGGCGCTGGTTCTAGTGGTTCTGGTGGGGCAGGTGGATCGCTCGGGCTGCGCGGCAGCGTGTTCTCCACAGCAAGCAACGGCGGATCGGGTGGCGCAAATGGCGGCGACGGATCTGTCACGCTCACGACAGTGAGTTCGGAAGCTGCACAAACACCGATCAATAACTGTGTGACCGCAGGGACCTCCAGTGCGTACATCCCGGCCAGTGGCACCAAGCGGTTGATGAAGCCTGGCTGCGTCACGAACGCTGGCCAGCGAATCGGCGTGCGCGTGAGTTCGCAACTTCGCGGTGATGTGCTGACGTATCGACTCTTCTGCAAAGTCTCGGGGAAGAAGAGCACTTCGGTTAGCAAGAATGCCTCGGGCGCATACTGCAAAAAGGGCAGTCTGTATATCAAGACGTACGGCACCCCGTTGCGACTTCGAGTGACCTGGAGCGCGTCGGCAACGACTGGTTTCGCCAAGTACAAGCAGACCAAGTCTTATCGGACCTGATCAAACGGGCAGATGCCGCGCAGGAGCCTGAGTCCGTAGCTAGTTCTTCGCGAGTGGCCGATAGAAGATTGCGGCCGCGGTGAGAATTCCAAGCGCGATCGCCATCGCGATGGTGAGCATCGACACCAGGTCAGTGACCCCTGCGACGCCTTGGCCGCTGAGGAGGCCTACTAGACCTTCAAGACCAAGTGACCCCACGGTGAGGCAGAAGAATCCGCCGAGTTCCAACACGAGCACAGGTGGGCGGCCGGGCTTACGACTGATCAGCACTGAGACTGCGAACATCGCCAGTGCTGCGAAGTACGTGCCGATGACCTCGCCGCCAATCGCCGTGATCGCCGTCTGTACACCGAACGCAACGAGTACGACCAGCACAATCCAGCCATATAGCCGCAGTGGCACCGCGAGGGCCAGGGTGAACCCAAGAGCAAATACCGCCCAGCCGATCCATCCCACGATTGCCGGAAACTGCGCTGAGGCGGCGGGGGCGAATAGGTCTGTTGCCGAGGATTCGGTTACGGCTGCTCCCATGAGTACGCCAAGGAACAGCATCAAGATGATGAAGAGTGCATGCACGAACTGAGTCGCGCCGATTGTGACTCGGTTCTGCGCCAGGTCCATCATCGATGCGCTGAGGATGTCTCCGGGGAGAAAGAAGAACAACGCTGGAACCATCAACAGGATGGCGCCACCGCGCAGTTCGAAGTGGTTGAACGCGATCACTGTTACCAACGAAATTAGGAACGCCGCCACGAATGGCAGGATCGTGTTGATTCGCTGGATTCGGTCTCCGCATACAACAACGAGTGCGGCGATCAACCCGTTGACCAGCGAGAAGATCACTTCGGTCCAGGTTGCCTGGACATTCACTGCAAAGCCCACAGTGAACAGCACGATTCCGAAGACCTTGACTAACTCCGAGTACGGCGGCGGCGATGCGGCGATGTCGTCGAGTGTGCGACCGAGGACCGTGAGATCTGCCGCAGGGTTGACGGCCTCGACCATCACCGTGTGCAGGTTATTGAAGCGGTCCAGTCGGCCAATCGCTTGGTCGGCTCCGATCGTGAGCGTTCGTGTGTGACCGTCCTCCTCGACCGTGAGCACTGCGGAATCAGCGAAGACCGCCGCCGATGCCTGAACACCGTGGGCCGCTGCAATTGCATCGAGGCGATGTTCAAGCATGACCCCCTCTGACCCGTAGGCCACCCAGCCGTGCGTGACCCTTGCGAGGAAGGCAGTCACAGGCGCTGATCTTTCGAGGTCCGGGTCTCGAAACATGAGGTCTCCGTCTCTACGCCGTCATGGCCAACGTGAGAACGCTGCTGGTGGCACCTACTCAGTGACGATGGTGGATTCCGGTCCACGCATCACATTCCGAGCAGACAGCGGCGGCCTACGCGAGTGAGGCAGCAATGAATGCCGTGGTCGGTGCACCCGGTGCGGGATCAGTCAGCAGTTTGGGGCCAGTTGGGTCCTGTGCTTTGAGATCAAGCTTGTAGATGTTGTTGTTCTCGTGTGTCCGGAAGTAGTAGCAGCAGTTCGCAGTGTCAGCGACTGACGTCCACAACGCGTATTCAGACGATTCCTTGTTCGTGTTTCCGTCGATGTTGCGCAGGATGCCCGGTGGAATGTCGTAGTTGTTCATGATGTGCCACGCAGTCCATACGGCGTCTGCGCCGGTCGCCGCCTGGTACGTGTCACGCGAGTAGGTGGTTGCCCGCACGAATCGATCTGGTGGGTTTGATCCACCGGGCAATCCGACGTAGCCATTTCCCATCTGTTCCTTGTAGTCCTGGTTGCCTTCGGTGAAGGGGCCGTAGGGGTTGTACGGAGACAGGTGCTGGAACTGGGTTGCGTTCGCCTGATGCCAGTCGTAAGCCGGAGCATTCGTGATGATTCCGGTCGGCGCGTCGTAGACCGACGGCAGCGAACCTGCGGTGTGCCATTCGATCACCACGGTGGCTCCAGTGGGATCACCAATGCGCACGTGCAAGGGCAACTGACCAGGAGCGGAACCTACGAAAGGGAACGGAGTATCGGCAACGAAGAAGTCCCCAGCCAGGATTCCGTCCTTGGCCTCGGCGGTACTCGCGTAGTTGCCGAGGATGTAGGCGCAAGCCTGTTCAATGGCGAGGGCCTTGGAGCGATTCTGATCAGTGACGGCCGTGAACTCGGTGTACCCGGGAAGGTTGAATCCTCCGGCGACAACGCCCTTCTCGTTCATGGCGTCGCTGCAACCACGAGGGCCGGTCTGTCCACCTACGGCGTACTTGTGTTCCCAGCTAATGCCGTCAGCACCAGTCGTGGTCAGTCCGGTGTACTTCGTTCCCCTCGGCGCGTAGCCCAGGTTGGTCGGCAGTGGAGTGTCGAACTCCATTGTCCGCGCGTAGACATAGTCACCATTGGTTGCCTGAATTCTGATGCCAGTGCACATAGACGGAGCGTCACATCGTGGCTGAGTGGAGGCGCGGTGGGAACCAGATCAGGCAACCATCCGAGAAAACTGTGGTGCTACCTCCACAGCCGTTGATCAGGCTCCCGCGCGCTATTCGCCCCTGGTCTCAACTCAGGACTTGTACTTCTTGGAGAGCTTGTAGGCGTGGTAGTCGGCCGTAGCTGGTGCGTACCACGTCACGCGCAGCTTCAATGGCTGGCCGTAGGTGCGAATCCGCAACGAACCCTTCTTGCAGATTCGGTATCCCTTGCCGTACCCGGCCGACTTGGTCGCTGTGGTCTTCGACTTCGATACCTTGCAGTACAGGTTGTAGTAGGGGTAGTCGCCGCGGGTCTTTAACGAACGCGGTGTCACTCCGGTCACTCTCACCGCGACGGGTTGCCCGGCGTTCGTCGTGCAGTTCGCTGCCATTAGTTGGCGGGAGCCGCTGCGCGGAATCGAACCTGCGTTGCCAGGTGTCACACATGAGCCGGCGGTCTGGGTGTTGGTGCTGGGCGTTGGCGGCAAGATCGCGTCGGATGTCATCACTAGTTGCGTTCCGCAGTTGTAGTTGGCGTTGTAGTCAGCCACCGCGACGTACTTACCCGCGCCATAGGTGACCGACGTCCAACGGCAAATCGACGGCGTCGTTTGATCGGTCCAGGTGATTCCGTCTGGACTCACCATCGCCATTTCGTTGATTGTGTCGTCGGACACGGCTACGAACTGACCATTCGCGTATACCGCTGAGGTCCACTCTTTCGTTGACTGGGAAGTGGTCCCAGCGGTCCAACTTGTCCCGTTGGCCGATGCCATCGCGAGAACACCTGGCCCACCGCTCGCGACCGCGACGAAAGTCCCGTTACCAAAGGTCACGCCATCCTAGTTGCTCTTCGGCGTCAGGGTGAGATTGGTGTTGTCCCAAGTTGTGCCGTTGGTGCTCGTCATCGCTTGATACTGATCCGTGGCAGTGGATGTCACGGCGACGAACTTTCCTGCGCCGGAGGTGACGGCACGCCAGTTCTTGCTCGGCGCGCTTCCCGACGTCCAAGTCTCACCGTCCGAGCTCGCCATAACCACACCGCTCCCGCCAACTGCGACGAACAAGCCGTTCCCGTACGTGATCGAGTTCCAGGATCCGCTGGAGATCGGTGTGCCCGGCTGGCTCCAGTTGGCTCCATTCGTGCTCATCATGACTCGATTCGCGCCGTCGTTAGACACAGCCACGAACTTGCCTGCACCGAAGGCGACGGACTGCCACCTGTTGGCCGCCGCCGCAGTTCGCGTGGTCCAGGAAACGCCGTCAGTGCTGGTCATGGCGCGGTTTGTTCCGTCGTCTGACACCGCGACGAACAACCCATTGCCGAATGCGACGGACCTCCAGCTATTCGCGTCGGGTGGGGTGTGCATCGTCCAGTCAGTGTTGAGCGCAGCTGAAGCCGGGGAGGCGGCCGCTCCGATTCCGAACGCGACCGTCAACGCCGCAAGCATGCTGAGGACGATCGTGTGGCGGATGAGTGAAGGCCGGGAATTCAGGTTCATGGCGTACCGATCTGGTGAGCTGCGCTGTGGCTTGGCCACATTCTGCCTAAGCGTTCGAGTTGATGTGGGTCGAAACGCGCAGGCTCACGGGAGGTCGGGTTAGTCACCGGCGAGACCTTTGGAATTGGTCGCGGACAGCAAAGATGCGAGGGGCGAACTTCCGCACGCCCCTCGCATCGCTGAGTCCGGTCGATCTCAGACCTTGTAAACGTCCCAGTGGACCGTCTCTCCGGTCGAGGCCTTCTTGGTTGCCCGAGCGAAAACGGAGTACTCGTCGACGGTGGTGTGTACCGGCAGGGTCAGGGTCAGCTTGCCCTTGGAGTTGGTCTTGACCACTTCAAGAACCTTGCTGCTGCATTGGCTCTGGCCACCTGGTGTGACGATGCACGTCGCGTCATTCACCTCGAGTGTGCGAACCCCACCCGGCTTGACGGTGAGGTGACGAGTGATCGAGTTCCCATGAATCTGAACTGGCATTCCGCCTGACTGGTTGTGGCCCCATCCGGCGATGGTGGTGTGGGCCTTGGCTGGTGCAGCAGGTGCCGGTGCGGCTTGTGCGGCGACCGGTGCGGCCAAGACGGCGACTGCTCCGAGTGCGGTTCCGGCCAGAAGTGCTGCTTTGCGAGTGCTGTTCATTGTGTCCCCATTTCGATGACTCGCGCGTTCCGATGTCTCTCATCTCCGCGAAGTGAGTCAGTGTCAGGGCAAGAAGTACCCATGGGTTTTGCGGTCTAAACAGGGGCGATTTTGACGTGTGGTGACACCCGAACACGCGGGCTTACGGAGGTAGGCGTGCGGCGCTCGGGATACGGGTTGGTGGTCGAACTCCAACGGCGTGAATCAACCGCGCTTGACTAGCGGCTGAAGTGTTTGCGACTTGACTCTGGTCCGTAGAGGACCACTAGCGCGATCACGTCGATGGCGATCCCCCACCAGGCCGACGAGACGCTTCCACCGGCAATGATCTGACCGATGTCTCCGATGATCGCGATCACGAGGACGATCGTGAAGAGAATCCGGGCCCAGGGTTCCCCGCGCTTCAGACCCTTGTAGACCGCGAGTGCGATGAACCCGATGATCAGGTAGAAGATGCCGTAGAGGATCAGTGCCAGGTGCGAAAGCCCAGCTCCGGCGACGTTGCCAATCGCCGCGGTGATGAGCAGAATCCCACCGAGGATGCTGAAGATTCCGACCAGCAGCGCAAGCAGGCTCACGAGCTTGACTGGCGTTGGCGCATCAACCGTCTGTGGCTCAAGTTCGCTGGACATGATCAAGACGATACGGATGATCACAGCGGTGAGTCAAAAGATCATCGCGCGGAATGTTCCCGGTTGGCTGAACAGGAGACGAGGGGTCGATGGCCTTGATAATCGAGCCACCGCGACGGATCAAGGAGTAGTTGTGTCGGATTCAGTTGAACAAGTTGTCGAGGTCGCTCCGCAGTCGGGAGGGTGGGTCAAGCTTTCCGCTGGACAACGCCTTCGCCTGATCGATGTCGAGGGGCAACAAGTGGCCGACCTATTTGCCGTCGCCGAGGATGACTTCGATAAGTGGTTGAGCACGTCGACCTCCCGCAGCGTCGCTTGGCGGCTCTTCCCGCGCGTCGGCGGAAGGTTCTTCACGACCGAGTTCGAACCACTCCTAACGTTTGATGCGGACAACAGTCCGGGCATCCATGACATGCTATTCAGCGTCTGTCGGCCCGAGATGTACGCCGCGATCGGGGCTGCGTTGCCGCATCCGAGCTGCCACGAGAACTTCCGCAAGGCTGCCGCTGAATTTGGGTGGAACCCCACCGAGGCTCCAGATCCGGTCAACTTCTTCCAGTACACCGAGATTGGCGAGGACAAATCGCTGACCGCCATGCCCGCGCCGAGTAAGCCCGGTGACTCCGTGACACTTCGCGCCGAACGGGATGTGTTCGTGGTGGTGACTGCTTGCTCCATGGATGTCGAGCCGATCAATGGCGATCGGTGCACCGGCCTACGCCTTGAGGTCCTCGCCTAGTGGCTCGACGTGCGAACACCAACATTTGGAGTATTTGACGCGCAAAGAACCTTTCCCGTCGCCAGGATACGTGGGAACAAGATCAATACCCGGTGATCATGGGCCGATGCCGGGACGGCGATTGGATTCCTGGACATGTCGGTGACAACCGAGGCCGCACCACCCACGTCAGGCGATGGCGTGAAGCCCACACGGCTAAGTGGGAAGCAGATGCTGCTCGGCTGGGCATTAGTCATCGCTTCAATGGTGATGATGTGCGTCCTTCAACGTGAGTACGGCAATCTCTGGCCGTTGGCATTCGTCGCCGTCGTGCCCGCGATCGTCGCCCAATACAGGTTCATGCCGAGGAAGCTCTCAGGCCTGCCCCTGGGACTTGTTTGGTTCGGTTACTGGTTTCCGTTCCTGATGCTTTCGGAACAGATTGCTCCGTTCCCCGCGCCGCTGATCGTGGCCGTTCTCTTCTTCCTTGCCGGAATCCTCGTCAGCGCCTTCGATCGGAAGTTCAACGAACGAACCGGATTCCGCTACTTCCTGTTGACGCTCCCGGTGACGTGGGTTGCGTGGGATGTCATCACCTCGTTCAACCTGATCCAAGGTCCGGAGGGTCAGTTCGCCGGTGCGGTGGCACCGTTTACGTTGATCCTGCAACCGTTGTCGATCGTTGGGCGCGTTGGGCTGACGTTTCTCTTGGTCCTTATCAACATGGCGATCGCGCTGGGCATCATCTGGTACCTGGACAAGAGGCGTGAGCCGGTTGACTCGGTGAGGGTCGACGGGCCGACCGCGCGAGCGGCAGGTATCACCACGGCGATCATCACGCTCGTGTGGTTCATTTCCGCCGGGTGGCTATTCATCGACACTACGTCTGGTGCAAACGGCGCACCCAAAACCAAGGTGGCGACTGTTCAAATCGGCCCGGGTGACGGGTATACCGCGGATGGTGCAGGCACTCCGACGGCGTCGCTCGAACCCCACTTGGCAGCGATGACGAAACAGGCTGCTGCTCAGGGCGCAGAGTTCGCTGTATGGGGTGAGGACATCCTTCACTACGATCCGCGGACAGACCCGCGCAAGTTCGTGCAAAACGTGGCCAAAGAAAACAAGATCTACATCCAAACCGGCTTCACTGTCGGTCAGCCTGATCCGGCTGCTTCGAACTTGACCGGACTGTGGGATCCGAACGGTGACTTGGTTGGTGTCTACTACAAGATCCACCCGGTGATTCTCGACAACGAGGAGTTCGTCCAGCCACATCGCTATCCAGTGTTCGACGTCAGCTTTGGAACTGTCGGGATGCTGATCTGCTTTGACTTCTCGTTTGAGGACACCTCGCGCTACCTAGTGCAGAACGGCGCCCAGATGCTCAGTGCATCGGTTGCGGACTGGACCAACTTCGGCTCGACTCGCATCCAAACCACGCAAATTCGAGCTGCTGAGAATCGGGTCTCTTTTGTCAAGGGTGAGCAGTACAACGCGTCGGCGCTGATTGAACCGACAGGTGCTGTGCTTGCCGATGCTGATATGGGACCTGACGGCGGGGAGAAGTTGCTTGTCGGTGAACTGCCGATGGGTCCACGGGGTGCGCTCTACACCAGCTGGGGTCCGATTTTCGGCTACCTGTGCGTCGTGGGTGTTCTGGTCCGCATTTGGATTCAGATTCGGTTGCGGATCAAGCAGGGCAAGGAAATTCCAGGCCGTGGTGCTCCCGCCTAAACGCCCGCGGTTCAGGATCAGGTGTGCTGACGCAGTGGTCAGTCGCTGGCACGTAGTTCGAACGAACCCAGTGGCACCGCGACGCCGTTGATGAGGGCGCGCACCGAGTGTGATCCGGGGTAGTGCTTGCGGGTCGTGTGTTGGCGCAGTGAAATTGACTTGCGGATTGCCTGACGAGTGTCTGGGGCGAGTTCGAGCTCGCCACCTTTAAAGACCTTCGTCGATGTCGTGCCATTGGCCTTGACGAAGTCAACCTCAAGATCTACTAGCGCTCGAACGGTTTCGTCAGACGTGTTCTCGATCTCGACGTTGATCCGGACGCTGTCGCCGATGCGTGGCTGGTCGGGCTCGATGATCACTTGGCCGATCTCGATGGCGTCGGAATGGGCGTAGCCGAGGATCGCAAGCGCGTCTGAGTTCCCTTGTTTGATCAGGGTTCGCAAGCCGTGGCGAACTAGCGATCGTCGTTCGTCGGTTGGGGCTGTCGAGTACCACGTTGCGGCCACGTCGAGTGTTCGCTGCGGGTTGTCCTTGGCTATGTCATTGAGGTTGTTCGCGACTGATCGGCGGACGTACTCAGACGGATCATCTTTGAGGTATTCGAGGAGTTCGAGTACTGGCGTTGGGTCGGCTTGGAACATCGGAAGTCGCGACGCCCAGGGCAGTCGTGGACGCGTTCCCTCCGAGACCAGTCGCCGGACGTGCTCGCTTGGATCGCTGGCCCACTCGGCTAGCCGACGCATCGTGCGGTCGGAGTCTGCAGCGATGAACGCACGGATGCTGAATTCTGATGTGAACATCTTGGTGATGTCGTACTGCAACTGCATCGACGCTTCGAAGAAGTCGAGCCCGTGCGTGGCGACGAACATGCCGTACGGCATAAGCGTGAACGCCTGCATGCTCTGCCACGCGGCGACCTGTTCCGGTATGGGCAAAGAACGCTGCAGTACAGCGATCGCCTCGCCCGGGTCGGGCGGTAGGTACTGCGCCAAGGTCATCGCAATGTGGCGGGCGCGACCCATCAGCTCGAGATCGGCGTAGCCGTCAAGTGTGCTGGCGAGGAATGCGCGCTGGTCGAAGTCCGGGTGGACTTCACCAATCCATTCGGCGATCCGGGTAGGGACTTCGGGGCCGTACGAATCCTTGAGGAGTGGAGCGTCGCTCATGGCGACAGTCTGACTCCCGCAGTCGGCAGTGATGTCGGGCGACCTGGCTCGGCTCGGCTAGGCCGATGCCATATCGTCTACTCGGAGCGGTGTACAACCTCCAGGTCGGGCAGTCCCCAGACTTCGTGGCCCATGTCCTTGGCCATGACAGCTAGCCCCTCGGTCTCGATCTCCCCGCCGAGTCGACCCATCATCGGATTGTGGTCGCGGACGAATGGCGAGCGCGTGCCGTAGGGGTAGGAAGGGAAGATCAGTCCGTCGCGGTGGATGTCCGCGCGTACGAGCAGCATGGTTCCGCCGACCCCTTCGATCCGGACCGCCGGGCGCCCACGCAGTTCATGCAGGGTGGTGGCACCACCATCGCGCCAGGTGTTGCCATCGAAGCTTCGGGCACCAGGCTTCACCACGCAGTGGGGGTGGACGATCGACTTCCCGGAGGCGAGTAATTCGTCGAGCACGGTGGGTGGATAGGCGTCGAGGTCGACGTCCATCCAGAGCACCCAGTCTTCATCGCGAAGGGCGGCAAACAGCAGGCGATTGCGACTTCGTGCGAGAACGACTCGACGGGGAATCTGGAATGCCGGAGACCATCGTTCGATTCCTTCCGGGATCCGCAGCCCGAAGTCGTGCGATGTGAGCGTCACGCGTGCGTACTGTTCACGCAGGTCCGGCAGTCGTTCCTCAAGTGCGCCGTACGTGCCGTCGTCGGAGTCGCTCACCAGAAATCCGAGGCTCAGGTCGCTGGCTTCGTAGTCGAGGCCTGCCAGGTTTGAGAAGTAACGATCAAGGTGCTTCGTTGCGTTCTTCATCGGCGTCAGAACGAGAACTCGAGGGCTCATGGCCGACAAACCTAGCGCGCTTGAGGGCATACTTCAGATGTGAGCGAGCACGGGCAGGCGACGAATCCACTTGAGCAAGATGCGCTCAGTCTGGCGTTGAAGTCGGTGCCTGAGGACCGGCGCGAGTTCGTTGCCGCATTGATCGGTGACGCGAGTTATGTCGTGCCCCGGGTGATTGTGCAGGCAACATAGGCGGTTGTTGGTTCTGCTTGGTTCGGACAACTACGGCGTGCTGGTGGTTCTTCGCTGATGCAATGCGATTGATCGTCCGAGGCCGTCTGACAGGTCGACCCAGATCTCACCATCGATGCCGCGCCAACGGTGGCAAAAAGCAACGTCTTCATCGAGGCTGAAGCCGCTTTCGCTGATGATTGGATCGAAGAATCCCCAGCCTGGGTTTTCGAAGTAGGCACTCGGGAACAGCTCTCGCTCGTATCGTTGGACTGTCCGCTCCGAGATCATTCTCAGGAGCGCTTGGCGCGAGACCAGAAGCATGTCTGCCGTGACCGAGTCTGCCCTCAGATATCCGTCGACGGGAGTCTGCGGCTCATCCGACCTGACGAAGGTGACTGCGTACGCCGCGGCAAGGTCAGCAACGTCCACGCTTGTGAGGTCGGAGAGTTTCGGGATCGCTGAAGCGACTTTGCCCCAGTTCGGTTGCTTTGCCGGTTGCGGTAGGCACGTGAAGTCATGGCCGGAGCGCAATAGTCGATTCACTTGTTCGGGTGTTGGCGCCGAGTCCGGGTACAGGAAGAGGACGTGGGTATGAGTCGACAACTGCGCGACTGCGCTCGCCGCGCGGTTGCGCGCAAGTCTCACGCTGGGTTCAGTAGCTATGAGGACGTCAAAGCCGGACCCGCTAGCCGCTGCGCACTCGGCGAGGGAAGTAAGTGCCAGCGTCGTGGCAGCGCTGACGGTTCCTTGCGACGCGGTCACACAAACCAGGACGCTGAAATGGTCACTCGGTGAGCGTGTGGTGTCACGGGTGACCAATCCGGCGGCGAGCAGGTCATCGAGGCACTCGTTCACTGCGGCTATTGGCGGCTCGGATAGTTCGAATGCCACAGCGATGGCGCCCGCGATTTCCTGTGCGGAGTTGTGGCCGGTGCAAAGTTCCAGGATCAGGGCTGACGTCCTGTTCAGCCAGGTTGCCGAGGCGCTGGATTCGCCTCGCACGATGAATCCATCCACGACGGGTTCCAACTTGGTTCCGTCGATTCGCGTCGGTTCGCCCCGCGTATTGAGCATCCGCTCAGTATGGCTGGCGAAGGCCTCACCAGGCGCGCTCTAGTTGTCGCGTTTGATTTCGCGGTTCATGAGGAATTGGACGTCGCGGTCGAGGTTGTCGATGCGCCCGTTGACGGCGTCGAATCGTGCATTCATCTCGCCGCGCAGGCCGCCAATCTCGGAGCGGACGCCGCCGATTTCGGAGCGGACGACCCGGGTGAACATGGTCGAGATCAGTGTCATCGTGCCGAAGAAAACGGCTCCCATGAGTCCGATCATGGTCCACACCTGTGGCTCGGTCACGCTGATCATGCCTCTCATTATTGCCAGACGGGGTGGCTGAAGGCTAGTGCGAATCTGCGCGTAGGTGACCTCGGCGGCGGCGCGCTTGTGGACAGCGAAAGTGCTTGGAATTCTGCGGTCCTAGTTGTCGCGTTTGATTTCGCGGTTCATGAGGAATTGGACGTCGCGGTCGAGG
>JAOAUD010000137.1 GCA_030157755.1 Candidatus Nanopelagicales bacterium | reverse complement strand
GGGGCTGCCGAAGCCAAGCGAGCGAGTGGAGGTCATCCCCCTAGGGGATTGCCGAAGCCAAGCGAACAAAAGGGTTGGGGTCGTTCCTTCGGGATCGGCCCCAACCCTTTTGTCTAGCTCTTTGGTGCGCTTGATTCGTAGGCCTTCAACAACCCGCCGAAGTTGATGGATCCCCAACCGGATGCCGAGTCGTATCCGGGAGCCGCAGTGCAGCAGCCTGCGGAGTACAAGTCGTTGGTTCCCTGGGTGATGTCGTTGAGCACGCTGCTATTCGACGGGGACGCGGCGATGTTGTAGAACATCGGATTCATGGATCCGAGTCGCAGTTGTGCGCCGTTGTTCTTGCGCAGTTGTTGGAGCATGGTCGCCAACGCAGCGGCATAGCCAGGTGCAGTCGCCGAGGTACCGCCAACTACCTGCATCTGGCATTGGCCGTTGTTCTTACAGACCGGAATAGGCCCGAAGTCTGCTGGCTCGGCGACCAGCGCAATGTCAGGAATGATCCGGTTGTTAGGCCCGGGAAGACTGTTCTGGTAGCTCGGCTTAGGCATTCGGCTCACTTGTGATCCGCCGCCGGCTTGTTCCTGAGCGGGGCTGTTGTTCCATACAACTTCGCTCGGTCGGGGCCCGCCAGTGCCTACAAACTCGGTGCCCCCTAGGGCTGTGACGACACCAGAAGTTCCAGGGTATTGGCTGGCTTGGTCCTTGGTCTGCGGGTAGCAGGCTGATGAGCCATCGTCGCCACTTGAGGCCACCGTTGTGAGTCCGGTAGCGGCACCGGCATTCAGAATCCACTCCATGATCGATATCTCTGGACCTTGGAGATTCTGCTCGCAGACTCCGATGCTTGTGGACAGGATTTCGGGCCCATCTGGTTGATACGACGCGCTCACCGCGTCGTTCAGCGCGAAGACCATCGAGGTGTATGGGTCGAACTGGTACGTCTGGATCCCATCGAGGTTCGGCGCAAGCAGCCCGGCGGCGACGATATCGAGGGTCGATTCCTCGGCCTCGTCACCAAATGCCTCGGGGTTCGCATCGGCAACGATCGTGTTGGTGACCGGTGGAATTTGAACCTTGAAACACTTCTCAAACAGGGTGATCGCTGGTTGGGAGAGTTGATCAATCTCAAGCATCGCCAGTTTCAGGCCCTGCCCGGTATTGCCGCCGGCGTAGATGGCGTCAAGACCGTAGTAGGTGCGCAGGCGAGCGGTCAGCGCGATGGGTGGTGGGCACGGCGGCAGATTTGGTGTGGCTGGCGCGCTCGGTGTGGCGGTACCACTCGGGATCGAGCGGGCAAAGCCCGCGACTTCTGTGGCAAAGGCGGCCAGTGAACTGGGGACTGAAGGAGGCGAGCTAGGTCTGATGACTTGGACGGTGTCTTCAGTGACTAGTCGAAGGTCAACACCGAAGAATGCCTCCGCGTCCTTGGCCGCCATGAGGCCAGTGATGATCGAGCCAGTGGGGTCGAGGGAACCGCTGAAACCTGCTCCCTGCAGGGCCTTGAGGGCCTCCTGTGCATTGTTAGGGTTGGTGCCGTAGGTCGTCGCGATGTTCTGGGCAGTCAACTGCGACAGGAACTGCCCACCGCTGGGATTGGCTGAGTTTGCGACGGCCTGTGCGAGTCCTGCTTGGTCTCGTCGAAGCCCCACCGCAACCGGAACCTGCACGTCGTCAGGTGCCGGGCTGCCCGCCGGGGTGGAACAACCTGCGGCCACCAGCACGATGGGTACCGCGCAAACGATCCCGCGCAACCACGGGCGGCGCGCAAGCTTGCTGGGCATCCGCAAGCCTCCTGTCGGGTGGGCGTTCGCGCTGAGTAGCAGTGTCAGGTTGGTCGTGGGAATCATACGAGTCAGAATCCCCGGAGTCCTTGCTCGTGGATCATGCCTCCGAGCTGCTGGCATCTGGACGGCGCGTGGTGCGATCGCTTCGGCCAGCGGGCAGAATCGCCAACGTGTTGACCGTCTGGGATCAGATCTGGCCTTTGGCAGTGGCTGGCGCGTTGAGTCCGAGTATCACGGTCATCGTGCTGGCTCTGTTGATGCGACCGGATCGTCCCCGGACTCGGGTGCTGGTCTTCTGGCTGGGTGCTGTCGTTGCCATGCTGGTATGGGCGATCCTCATTTCCAGCGCGTTATGGGGGGTCGTGACCGCAACCGAACGGAGCCTTGAACGCTTCAGCGGCGCGATCAACCTGGTTCTGGCGGTTCTGTTGCTCGCCTTCGCAGTTTGGCGCTACTTCCGCAAGCCACCCGATCCCGGCGTGAAACCACGGTTCGACTTCAGTGATCTTGAGCGGCACGGTTTGTGGAGTGAAGCTGTCTTTGGCGCAGTAATGCAGGGCCGCAACGTCACGTCAGTGCTGCTCTTTCTGGCAGCGCAACAACACATCGACACTTCCCAGATTCCGGCGTACGAACAGTTGGCGTTGACGTTCATCGTCATCGGGATAATCACCGCGTCAATTTGGCTGCCTTTGTTGCTTCCGGTGAAAGCAACGGACGCTTTGCATTCGCGACTCGCTAAACCCCGTGACTGGCTCGAGAAGCACACCAAGGTGATCGAGGTCAGTGCTGCACTCCTGGGTAGTGCGTACCTCTTCTACCGCGCGCTTGCCTGATCGGCGTCAGCTAGCTGCCTCGGCGGTCTTGTTACGCTTCATGAAGTTTGGCAGGCCGATTTTGTGTTTGGGCCGCGGCGGCTGAAGTCGTGGCGGGAGGGATCGTCCGGTGAGGTACTTGGCTACGGCGTAGACCGTTCCGCCGATTGGGACAGCAAGCAGTGCACCGATGATGCCGAAGGTAAGCGTCCCGAACGCAATCATCGACACGATTGCCAGTGGGTGCAGGTTCACGGCAAAACCCATGATGAGCGGCTGGAGGATGTCGCCGTCGAACGATCCAACGACCACAGTCAAAGCCACGACTAGCAGGGCAGTCAAAGCTCCCTCGGTGGCCAATGCCACAACAGCTGCGAAGAGTGTTGCAATAGGTGCACCGATGACCGGAATCAACGCACCGAACATCACAACCACTGCGAGTGCGGGTGCGAGCGGTACCTTGAGGATCACTAGGCCAATGCCGACGAGTACTCCGTCGCAGATGGCGATGAGGATGATGCCGCGGGTGTACCCCGAGAGCGTCTGCCAACCTGCCTGGCCGCAGTCGTCAACCTCGGTGCGAACGTTTGCCGGAACCCAGGACATTGCCCAGCCCCAGATTTCCTTGCCGCTGTTGAGGAAGAAGAAGGCGCCGAACACTGCAACAGAGGCCGCAGTGATGAAGTCTGCGGCACTGCCGAGGACATTTGGAACCTGCTTCGCGATGCTCTCGCCCTCGGTGGTCAGCCACCCTTGGACGTTGTTGATCAAACTATTGATCGCCGTGTCGTCGAGCTTGAACGGCCCGGTACGCAGCCATTCCTCGATCTGCGTGATGCCTTGTTGTGCTGCAGCGACCATGCTAGGTGCCTGATTGACGACCGCCTGTACAACAAACCCCATGACCGCAAGAACCACGAGCAACATCAGCAGCAACGTCAGGACCGTGGCCAGGGCGTTCGGCATGTGCTTGGCGAGTCGGCGTTGGACTGGCCCGCCGAGTGCCGCGACAACCATTGAGAAGAAGAGCGCAATCGCGACGCCGCCGAGGTAGCCCACGAGCCGAACCGCAACAAAGATGCCGACGAGGACGACCAGGACGCGCCAGATTGTGCCGGCGCTGTTCTTCAGCCCTTGGGGGACTCCAATGCTGCTGAACGCATGCATCGGGATCGCAGGAACGTCAGCGGTGGCGACTGAGCCCTCGTTCGCGGCGGAACCGGTATCGCCCTGGGTCGGTTCATTCGGGGTTGTGTTTGTTGCCATGGCGCCGATGTTGGCAGGTTTGAACTTGCCGTGTCGCGCTGTTGGCGGCGCTCCAACGAGTCAGTTCCGCAGGTCGATGCAGGTGTCTTCGACAAGTTTGTCCGCAACAACTTCAAGTTGGTGGGCGAGTTCAGCGGCGCTGCGCCCTGCAGTCCCAAGAAGCTGGACGTCAAGCGCGGCCAACTCGGCGAAGTAGGGGCTGAGTGCGGCGCGAGTAGCCGGGTCGAGGTGATGAATCATTGTGGTTGCCCACGGGACCAGCTCGGCCCGCACCCAGGTGTGCAATGAGGCCGCTTCAGATACCGCCCAGGTGCCGTCTTCGACTGCCTCTTCAAGTTGGCGCACGAGTCGGTTCAGATTGGTTGTGAGCACGGTGCCGTAGTCGGTGGCCGTTGAGGTTGTTGTCATCGGAATCACCACCCGGGCTTTCGAACATGTCACACATGTTGTTACCCCCTTGATACGCCTGAATTGGCGGAATAACAAGAGCCAAGCAGTGCACCGGGGATACCGAACGTGATTTGCTCTGTTCATGGCAGCGAGCAAGAAGGCACAAAGCAAGCACCATGGTCAGTGGACGGTTGTCGCGCGTGAGGGCCACATCAATCTCAAGACCAATCGAATCGGGATCTTCACGATCGACGCGACGGCACCAATCGTGGGCGGTGAGGCAGATTGGCAAGCTGGCCAAGCGACGCTGACGCTCGAAGTTGGAATCAACGAGGTGAAGACCGGTAATCGACTACTGGACCCTGAGGTTCATGCGCTGGTCAATAGTGGATCTGACGGTGTCCTGACATTTGCTGGCACTGGACACGTCACAGATTCCGAAGTCCGATTCGAAGGTCGGGCCTGGGCAGGAAATGTCGAGGTTCCGTTGGTCCTTACCGGTGCGCCGCAGGATCTCGGCGGCGAAGAACGTGATGTCACTATCGACGGCACAGCAACGTTTGAGGACATTCATCTCCCGCTCCCAGGATTCAGCAACGTCAAGCAGATTGACGTGCACATTCAGGGATTGCTGAAGTTGATGCGGGCCTAGCAGCGCTGACCCCGTGCGCCAGCGGAAGTCAGGCGTCCAAGTCGTTGGCGACCGCGCGCATAACCTTGGCGATGGCGCGTGACTTTTGGTCATCTGGATAACGGCCGCGGCGAAGGCTATTCGACACGTTGTCCAGTAGTTTGATCAAGTCTTCAACAACGGGCGCCATGTCCTCGGCCGGCTTGCGCATGGCCTTAGCGACACTCGGCGCCTGTTCCAACACCTTGACCGACAGCGCCTGCTTGCCGCGCTTGCCGTCAACAATTCCAAAATCGACCCTTGAGCCCGGCGTCAACTGATCGACTCCGGCAGGAAGAGCGCTGGCATGAACGAATACGTCTTCACCGTCATCGGTCGCGAGAAAGCCGAAACCCTTTTCGGTGTCGTAGAACTTGACCTTGCCGGTTGGCACCTTGGTGCACCTCTCGTTGGTTGCCGCGGCAGCCGCAAAGCCGAGGGTTGCGCGGCCTGGGACTGGCACAGCTATTTTGCGAAATGCCGAGTCTACCCGCAGTTCGAACAGAATCGTGATGATTTTCGCAGGCGTGACTCATGCACGGCGTAGCTGCCGCGAGTAATGCAGTCGTTGGCAGACGCCTACTGCATCTTCTTCATCTCGGCCTGAATCCGTTCCTCTGATGGAGGCCCGGAGCTTGGCCCGTATGAACCCAGTGCCATGAAGAGGGCGGCGATGCCCATGCCACCGATCGCCCAAATCGGCCAGAAGTAGCCTCGTCCCGACAGAGCCCAAATACCGATAAGAATGATCGACACAATCGCCCAGGTGCCGAGATAGCGAACGAATGCTCGCTGAGATGCGATGCGCTTTTCAGCAGCCTTGCGGCGATCAGCATCGTCCACAGCTGGTTGCTGGTCTGGTGTGCTCATAGCAAAAAGGTTAGTCAATCTGGACCCGGATTGCTGCTTGGCTGGTACGTGCGGGGCAACGCCCGAATCGTGGCGCACACACCGGTCAGAAGCCAGCGTTGCCCGGCGCGTACCGTTGGTCTGATGTCCACAACGATGCGGTCCAGCCGAATGCGCAGCCTCGCCGATGATTTGCGGCGCCGTGACGACGAAGAACTCAGTGAGTTCATCCGTCAACGGGCAGATGCGGTGAACCCGATTCCGGCCGATATGTCTGAACTCGCGTCGCAAGCTTCAGCTGCCGCATCGGTTCGTTATGCCATTGAGAAGCTCGCTGGTCCGGAGTTGCGGGTGCTCATTGCGCTCGCGGTTGCTGATCAGCCTGCATCGGCTGATGTGGTCCTTGTACCGGTTGAGCAGCAGGCTGAACTCCTCCGGATCGTGCAGCGGCTCTGGGCCATTGGCTTGGTGTGGGGACCGCGGCCAGAAGATGCCACTTCTGAAGTCCACGTTGTGACAGCGGCCCGCGATGCAATTGGTGCGCAACCTGAACTGCCTGCCACCGAAGTGGCGGGAATCGATCTTTCTCTTCGACCGATCACCACGTCGGAGTTGCCCTTGGCGAACACACTCGATGGTCAAGGCGGGCAGCATGCTTTGGCAGCAGTCACGTCCCTGTCAACCTTGGCTGAACATTGGTCACAACATCCACCCACCAGCTTGAAGTCCGGTGGCTTGGCAGTTCGCGATGTTAATGCTGTCTCGGAGTTGCTCGGAACAGACGAACTTACGGCGGCATTTTGGATCGAAGTCGCTGCAGAAGCCGGACTCGTTGGTCCGGAGGATGCTGCCTCTGCAAAGTACGCACCGACCGTCTACTACGACACCTGGCGGCTTTCCGATCCCGGCCAGCAGTGGGCACCGGTGGCTGCGGCATGGCTTCGCTTGGACAGAGATATCGATTCCGTCAGCGGCCAGACAGGAGATCGCCTTTCTGTGCTGGCAGAGCAGCCCGGGCAGGCATGGCGAAGGGAACTTCGTAGCGCAACACTTCAACTCTTGTCCGAAGTGGAACCAGGCCAAATCTGCGAGTTCCCGGATTTGCTCGAGCACCTCGCTGAACGTCGTCCACGCGCCAGGCGCGACCGCCTTGAGGTTGTGTGCCAGTCGACCTTGCGGGAGTCGGACTTGCTCGGCATCACAGCGCGCGGAGCTATCACGGCACTCGGGCGCGCACTGGTCGAGCCGACCGTTCGCGAGGAGCAGCTAGCTCTGACGGCGACGGCGATTCTGCCGCCCGTTGCCGAGGAATTCGTGGCACAAGCGGACTTGACCCTGGTTGTGCCGGGCCCACCAAGTCCCGCCCTGCGTCGACTGTTGAGCCTGGTGGCAGATGTTGAGTCGACTGGTGGCGCAGCCGTGTACCGGGTGACTGCTGACAGCGCAGCGCGTGCCCTGGGCAGCGGCTTGAGTCCGGCGGACCTCATCGCTGAGCTGAACACCCGCAGCGCCACACCTCTGCCGCAGCCGCTGGAATACATGATCAATGACGCCGCTCGTCGACATGGCGGTGTGAGGGTGGGGACAACAGCGTCCTGGATTTCCTCTGATGATGAGTCCGTCATCGCGCAGTTGCTGTCCGACCCGCAGGCAGCCCGCCTGGGGCTCACAAGGTTGGCCCCGTCTGTCATCGCGAGCACGGCCCCGGCAGAGGAGTTGATGACCCTGGCGGCAAGTGCGGGACACATACCGACTGTGGTCGGTGCCGATGGTGAGTCCGTGCCGTTGAGTCGCCCAGTGCATCGCTCACCTGATCCGGCTCGCAAGGACCAGCCCGGTGTCGATGACATCTTCGTCGTCGCGTTGACCTCGGCATTGAGGCGCAGTGAATTGGAAGAACCAGCGGGAGTGGCGATTGCTGCTCCTCGTGAACTGCCGCGCATGCCCACGGCTGCGACTGCGCAAGTTCTGCGCCGCGCCCAAACCCAGCAGGTGCCGGTTTGGGTGGGATATGCCGACAACGCTGGATCCATGACGAGGCGCCTCGTTGACGTGGTCGCAACCGATGGCGGAGCCATCAGTGCCTTCGACCATAGCCACGGCCGGATTCGGACGCTCGTCCTTTCGCGCATCACGGGTGCAGTTTTGGCAGCCGACATCGCAAGTGCTGACATGGATCCGGTAGGTACCCAGGACGGGAGCAATAGTGACTGACGGCCCTCTCATCGTTCAAAGCGATAAGACGCTGCTCCTTGAAGTTGATCACGAGCAAGCAGAAGCTGCACGTCGCGAGATTGCCCCCTTCGCCGAACTTGAGCGTGCACCCGAACACATTCACACCTACCGGTTGACGCCGCTCGGGCTTTGGAATGCTCGCGCTGCGGGCCACGACGCGGAGGGTGTCATCGACACCCTGCTGCGGTACTCGCGCTACGCAGTGCCTCACGCGCTTCTCGTCGACATCGCCGACACGATGGATAAGTACGGGCGCCTCAAGCTCATCGATGATCCGGTCAATGGCCTGGTGATGGTGTCGAACAATCTCTCAGTCCTGGAGGAAGTCCTGCGCGCGAAGCGGACTGCTGGGATGTTCGGGAAGCGAATCGATGATCTTACGATCGTTGTGCATCCCAGCGAACGCGGTCACCTCAAGCAAGCGCTGTTGAAGGTTGGCTGGCCGGCCGAGGATCTCGCAGGCTACGTCGACGGTGAGGCTCACGAAATCGACCTCGCCGAGGATGGCTGGACTCTGCGCGACTACCAACGCCAGGCGGCTGAGGGTTTCTGGCACGGCGGTTCTGGTGTTGTGGTGTTGCCTTGCGGCGCCGGCAAGACTTTGGTGGGCGCCGCCGCAATGGCGATGGCAAAAGCGACCACTCTGATCTTGGTTACCAGCTCGGTCTCCGCACAACAGTGGCGTGACGAATTGATTCGGCGTACCTCGCTGACAGACGAAGAGATCGGCGAGTACTCAGGAGCACGCAAGGAAGTTCGGCCGGTCACGATTGCGACCTACCAAGTGTTGACCTCTCGGCGCAAGGGCGTGTATCCGCACCTTGACTTGTTTGATACCCGTGACTGGGGATTGATCATTTATGACGAGGTGCACCTCTTGCCGGCTCCAGTGTTCCGATTCACGGCTGATTTGCAGGCCCGGCGTCGGCTTGGGCTCACTGCGACGCTCGTTCGCGAGGACGGCAATGAGACCGAGGTCTTCAGTCTCATCGGCCCCAAACGCTACGACGCCCCATGGCGCGAGATCGAGTCCCAGGGCTACATCGCCCCTGCGGACTGCGTTGAGGTGCGGGTCAGCTTGCCGGACTCCGACCGGTTGGCCTACGCAACTGCCGAACAGCAAGATCGCTACCGGCTTGCGGCGACTGCGAAGGAGAAGGTGCCGGTCGTCAAGCAGTTGATTGCTGCTCATCCCGACGAGCCAACATTGGTTATTGGGCAGTACCTCGACCAGCTCGCTGACCTTGCCGAGGAACTCAATTGCCCCGTGATCACTGGTGAGACGAAACTCAAGGAGCGCCAGTCTCTGTACGACCAGTTCCGTCGCGGTGAGTTGCCGGTCCTGCTTGTCTCCAAGGTTGCGAACTTCTCGATTGACCTGCCGGATGCGTCGGTGGCGATCCAGGTCTCTGGTTCATTTGGATCCCGGCAAGAAGAAGCCCAGCGTCTCGGCCGAATCCTTCGACCGAAACAGGACGGGCGAACTGCGCATTTCTACACGATTGTTGTGCGAGATACGGTCGATGCTGAATTTGCCGCTAACCGCCAGCGCTTCCTGGCTGAGCAGGGGTACCCCTACCGAATTCTTGATGCTGAAGACCTCTAGACGAGTGGGTTCACTACGTCAGGGCTACTGGCTGGCTGGGACCAACCGGAAGAGCCACAGTCCGCGATTCTGATCTGCGCTGGTACCTCGTGCTGTGACCGCAAGAAGGTAGCCGTCAGGCGGTGTCTTCACGTTGGGATAGGTGAAGCGGTAGTACGACTCGCTGATAGGCGACTCGGCGAGCGGCTGTTGCCCGACTGAGGGCAACCACGTGGCTTCTGCCACCTGCGGATCGACGTTGATGCCGACGATGCTGCCTGGGCTCACGGCGATCGAGGGGATGTCCGAGGTTGGCTTCGACTGTGCTTCGGCGATGCAGCTCTTGACCGCTTCAGTAACGGTGGATTCCGGTTCCCAGCAGGTTGCCGGGCGAACAACGCTTGTGGTTCCAGACCACACAGTGACGTCGGGTGTCGGCTGCGTACAGCCGGTCAGCGTCAAGAGACAAACTCCCACGAGCCCGGCACCTACCGCTTGGACCTTCACGACGTCTCCTCGTCTGCATTGGCTGTGAGATCTTTGAGCTCACCGTTCGCTACCTGTTCATCAACTGCAAGCTCGTCCTGAACTTGCGAGTCGCTGACTTCTTCGACCTCGACGTCCTCGGCCTGCGCCTCGAGTTCACCGATGACCTCATCGACCGCCGCGACAGCAACCTCAAGGTCGGCCTCGTCCTCAAGTGAATCGATCAACGCCTCGTCGGTCGCTTCGAGCTCATCGTCAGAAAGTTCCGTTGTGTCGAGTCCGTCAGGGGATAGGTCATCCACCACCAGGTCAACGACAACAACTGGAAGTGGTTCAGGCTCTGCCTCACTGTGTGCGCCACAGCCGTGGTCAAGGGAGACAACTTTGCCGTCGGAAGGTGAGAACTCATTCGCGCACAATCCAAAAGCGCGTCCAAGCGGGCCCGTCATGATGACTAAGAAGCCGCACGTTGAGCATTGCTCGGAAGCTGCCTTGGCAATGGGGGAGTTGGGCCCGTTGTCGCCGTCGGCCCAGCGAGTCGCAGCTTCGTCACGGCCGTCGGCCGACAGCACGCGTACCCTTCCGAGGCCTAGCTCCCACATCACGGGAGCGAGATCGTCGTCCTCGGTGTCGTCTTGATCGACGCCGGTATAGCCAGGTACCAGTCGAACGTCATCCGGAGCGGTTGGCAGAACGTCGCCGACGCCCAAGTCACCAGCTTCGACTCGCTCATCCCACGGGAGCAACTGCGGTGAAAGCAGCGAGCCATTCCCAGGCAGAAGCACGGTTTCATTGACGGTGACAACGTCACTATCGGGAACGCGCGTGACGTTCACGGCCCAGCGCCAGCCGACATAGCCGGGATTCAGGCATGCGAACAAGTGAGTGGCGATTAGTTCGCCTTCGGCTACGACCTCTAAGTGATCACCGATGGCGTCGTTGGGGACGTCCTCGGCCAATACCTGGCGGGCAACCTCAACGGCAGCGGCGAGCTGCGGGTCGACCACGAGCGCGGCGGATTCAGTCACGGGCGCAATCATCCCCTACCGGGTAGTGCGGCCCGCAGCCCGGTAGGCCGCGCGGCGTCGTGTTGTGTATCCGATGGCTACCAGACCCATGACTGCACCAGCAGCGCACACCCACAGCCACCAACTTGCACCTTGTTCCGCTAATTGGGGACGCATGAACAACAGGACGACGAACCCGATCGCAAACAGGACCGTTCCGGCGATTGCTGCATTCACCCCATCAACATCGAGCGGTTTGGTATTCGCGACGGCCTCGTTAACAACCGCATCGTTACTGGTCACAGGCTCAGGTTAGCGGCGGGCGTAGGGTTACGGGCGTGGATCCCCGAACGCGTCGGCTTGTGACGCTGCTCGTGCTGTTTGGACTAGTTGCCCTAGTTGCGATTGCGGCCCTGTTGAAGTAGCGATTCTGCACTTAGCACCACCCGCCGTTCGATCCGTTACGGCTGAGCCTCGCCGATTGGCGGCCCGGCCTTTGTTGGAGTTGCGGTTGTCCCCTGATTGACCACAGGTGGCTTCGTCGTTGCAGGTGGCGTTGGCGTTGCCGTCGTCTTGGTCGGAGTAGGCGTGGGCGTGGTCTTGGTGGGTGTCGGCGTCGGCGTCGTTCGGGTTGGTGACGCACTCGATGTCGTGGGTGACGCGCTCGACGAAGTGGTTGTGGGTGTTGGAGTTGGGGCCTTGTTGGCATTTGCTGCCCACACGGCTCCGCCGACCAATCCAAGCAGGGCCGCCAGGACGATTCCCCCGATTACCCACCCGGTGATCGACTTCTTCGGTTCATCGCCATATGGGTCACCCGGACCCCCTGGACCGCCCGCACTTGGAGGGTATCCGCCCGGCGGGTAACCGGCGGCCGCTTCGTAGCCACCGGCTGCGGCAGCCGCGCCGTATCCGCCAGCGGGCGGGTAGCCACCAGCTGGCGGCATCGCCTGAGTGGGATCGATCGGAGGTTGTTCCGCAGTTGGTGGTCCCGCTGGCGGTGGATTGACCGCAGGGATGCCATGGGGTTCAGTCGGGTCGCCGGGGCCGATCGGATTCGACATACCTGACAGGCTAAGCCCTATGCCCAACAAACCTGCAACGGCCACCAACGTCTTCGTGGCAGCGTGTCTGATCGCGACGCTCTGCGCCTGCTCGAATACCTCGGCGCAGCGTCCCGGAAATGGCGAGAGTCCGGCCGGCCCCGTGGTCGAGGCTCCATCAAGTCCGGAAGAGGCCTGTCGAATCACCGATCCGCGTCTCGATGAACTCAGTGGGCTCGCGGCTTCAACGCAGCATCCGGGTGTTTTGTGGACTCATAACGACTCCGGTGATTCCGCCCGGATCTTCGCTCTTGATGCGCTGACCTGTGACGTGTTGGCGGAAGTCAAGCTTGCCGGCGTCAATACCCGAGACACCGAAGCGATCTCGGTTGGTCGCGATGCAGATGATCAGCCGGTTCTATGGCTCGGCGATATCGGGGACAACGCGGCGACAGATCCCAACGTTCGGCTGTATCGATTCCGCGAGCCAGCGGAGATCAAGAATCAAACCCTGAAAGTTCAGTCAACAATCACGGTGAAGTACTACGACGAGCCGTACAACGCTGAGGCCCTGCTGGTCCAACCAAGCCCGGCAGGCAAGATCTGGATCGCGACGAAGCGAGAGTCCAAGCAGGGTGCGTATTACGAACTGCCTGCCTCGGTGTGGGGATCATCAAGGTCAGTCACGCTGCGACCGACTGGGACGGTTCCGGCGATGACAACCGACGCGACGTATGCGCCCGATGGGCGTACGTATGCAATCCGTACCTACTTTGGCGGCACTCAATTCCAGGGCAGTCCGCCAGGCACTGATCCTGCGGAGCTGAACATTGGGTTGCGTGGCCAGGGTGAGGGCTT
>JAOAUD010000136.1 GCA_030157755.1 Candidatus Nanopelagicales bacterium | reverse complement strand
AGGCTCCCGCGATTGTCCAGGCCGCGGTTGTCCACGGTGAGCTAGTTGCGCTGCGACCGTTCGAGTGGGGAAGTGCGCTGGTTGCGCGGGCGGCAGCGCGAGTCGTGTTGGCGCAACGTGGGCTCGATCCAGATCTGCTGCTACTCACAGACGCCGCCATCTACTCGATTGGGCGCCCGGCCTACGTCGATGCGGTACGCGCCTACCTGAGCGGAACGCCGGACGGCGTTGCTCGGTGGATTCGTTTCTGTGCCGAGTCATGTGCCGTGGGGGCCAGGTTGAGCATCGACCGACTCCCTGACCTGGACTGATCGAGCGGTCCAACCGACCCCAGAAATGCGGCTGCCCCCACCGCGAGGCAGGGGCAGCCAAAACAACGGGCAAAGCGATCAAGCGTGCGTTCATCCGGCCCTATCGCCGTACCCTCTGCGTGGGTTGTACGCCGCGTGGGTTCTTCGCCCGGTGTCTTCGACCTTCTGGTCGATTACATGAGCAATTATCGTCCGGGCGCATGCGGGAGTGAAGGGACTAACGTCCTTTTCACCCGTTCACCTGGATCTCGCCATCTAACGTGCAGCATTTCTGGCGCTTGCGCGCAGAAATGCTGCACGTTCCTGGGCGGGCAGGTGTTCCGGGCGAGCGAGGTGCAGTCGCGGCTAGCGCGATCGGGACTAGTGGCGGAGCCGGTGACGTGCGTACCAAGCCAAACCGAGCGCCACGGCGCCACCGACGGCAGCACCCGCAGCCCGATTTCGAGCATGTGCTTCCTTGGATGCCATCGCAACGGGCTTGCGGAAGTCGAGAACTGGCCATACTCGATCCTTGGCCACGGCGCGCAACTCTTTGTCCGGATTCGTGGCGACTGGATTTCCCACTGCTTCGAGCATCGGCAGGTCAGTCATGGAATCCGAGTACGCGTAGCTCGCCGAGAGGTCGTATCCCTCGTCGGCGGCCAACAGGCGAATTGCATCAGCCTTGCCCTGGCCATACGCGTAGAACAGAATTTCGCCGGTGTACTTGCCGTCTTCGATCGCAACTTGACTGCCGATGGCCTTGTCGGCGCCGAGCAACGCACAAATCGGTTCGATGATCTCGGTCCCCGAGGATGAAATGACGATCACGTCCCGCCCCGCAGCATGGTGTTCATCGAACAGGGTGAGTGCTTCCGCGTAGACGATCGGTTCGATCACATTGGCCAAACCCTCAGCTGCAATTGCCTTGACCTGTTCAACGTCCCAACCCTTGACGAGTTCGGACATGTAGACGCGCATCTGGTCCATCTGTTGTTCGTTGGCTCCGGCCACCAAATACACGAACTGTCCGTACGCGCTACGCATCAGATCTTGTCGCGTGAGCATTCCGCTTTGATACAGCGGCTTGGCGTAAGCCAGGGTGCTCGACTTTGCCAGCAGGGTCTTGTCGAGGTCGAAGAATGCCGCCGCTTTTGTCATGGTGTGGTTTCCTCCGTGCCGACTGTCTTTGCTCGATTGTGGTGGCGATTTGTCGCTGTTGCGTCTTCGATAGTTGTGCCCGCAAACCATTGTTTCCAAAACCGCTAACCGTTAGTGCGACTCGCCCATTGCCTGATCGGCCGATTACGTTGCACAAAGTGAGGGGATGGGTACATACTGACATCGCTCGGTCACGTACCGACCACAACCGACGTCCCCCCACGTCGGTTTAGAAGGCCCCCGCTCCCCCCAGCGGGGGCCTTCCTCGTTCTCCAACGGGCAGACGTTCCTGCGCCTCGTGTGCGTAACCAGCAGATTCGCGGGGCGGAAGTTTCCACAGACACAAGCTGCGCGGGGTTATCCACAACTGCTGGCGGCCACCGCCTGCGGGAAGCCTTGGGCGGGCACAGTCAGGTCATGCCGACAACCTTGGATATGCGGCCGCTTCTCGCGACTGACGACATTGAACTTCTCGACGACATCTTGCGATTGGCCGCGGCGGCCGGGGTCGAACCTGCAGTGGCAACAACTTCGGCGGGATTGCGAAGTCGGTGGTCGCGCCATGCGCTTGTTGTCGTCGGAACTGACATCGCGCAACAGTTGACGGACGGTTTTGTGCCGCGACGTGATGGCGTAGTTCTTGCGACGAAGACAGTCAGTGACGGTCAAGAACCATGGCGGTTGGCCGCGGAACTTGGGGCAGATCAAGTAGCCGTTCTGCCGCAGGCGGAGTCATGGGTGGTCGATCGGTTCGCGTCGATTGGTCTAGCCGACCGAAAGGTGGCGCCGGTTGTCGGATTCATCGGTGCCTGCGGGGGCGCGGGATCAAGCTCGTTGACAGTGGCAGTTGGTGTGGAGGGTCATCGAAACGGGATGGCGGTCACAGCCATCGATCTCGATCCGTTGGGCGCCGGCCTGGAGCTACTCCTCGGGCAGGACCGTCCAAGTGGATTGACGTGGAACGAACTAGCGAAGACCAGGGGCAGGTTGCGCCCGGATGCGGTTCACAGTTCATTGCCAGTCGCTGCCGGTGTGCACGTGCTCGGTTGGGGAGGTGCTCCCAGCGAGGGCGTGGTGCAAGGGCCTGCGGGCGCGGCAATCGATGCACTTACCCGTGGCTGCGATTTGGTCGTTGTTGATCTACCCCGCCAACTTGGCGAAGTTGCCGCCGCTGCGATCTGTCGGTGTGACTTCATCGTGCTGGTGACGCCGCGCACAAGCGTTGCGGTCGCTGCCGCTTCACGCCTGCTCGGTGCCAGCGAGTTGGATGGACCCTGCATTGAGTTGGTGACGCGAGGGCCAAGCCCTGGCGGACTGTCGGCCCCGGATGTTGGTGAGTTGCTGGGATTGACGTTGGTTGCTGACTCGGCAGCCGATCCGGGAGTGGTTCGTCGGCTTGAGCGGGGGTTGCCTCCGGTCGGATCTCGCGGTGGGTTGCGGAACGCAAGTGATGCGGTACTGCGCAGGATCGAGCGCGGTACACGCGGGATTGATCCCGTGTCATGAACGACCATCACTCAGCGGTTGATGTGACCGCGCGCGCCGGTTCTGCTGTTCCGGAATCGCTGGTTGATCGCGTGCGTGATCGACTGGCCGCCTCAGGGGACCAGCCCACCCCGTCGCGCGTGGCGGCCGCACTATCTGCCGAAGGCGAGGTGCTTGGCGACACTGCCGTACTTGATGTGGTCATCGCGCTACGCAGCGAACTCGCCGGAGCCGGTCCGCTGGAGGCACTCCTTCGGCAAGAGAAGGTGACGGACGTCCTCGTCAATGGCCCGGAGTCAGTGTGGATTGACAGAGGCTGTGGGCTTGAGCGGGCAGCGGTCGGATTCCGCGATGAGTCGGCGGTCCGACGGCTGGCACAACGGCTGGCCGCGAGCGCCAACAGACGGTTGGACGAGGCGACTCCGTATGTGGATGCCCGGCTGCCGGACGGCTCTCGCCTTCACGCCGTCCTGCCACCGGTGGCTCCGCGGGGGACGTGCATCTCCCTGCGGATCCCGCGCCAGAGTGCGTTCGCCCTGCCCGATCTCGTCGCTGTTGGTGCAATTCCACAAGCGGCCGCGCCTTGGTTAGCAGCACTGGTGGAATCGCGCGCCGCCTTCCTGGTCAGCGGCGGAACGGGAAGCGGGAAAACAACACTGCTCAGCGCCTTGTTGTCGATTGCGCCACCGAGCGAGCGAATCCTGATCGTGGAGGATTCCGGCGAGTTGGACCCTGACCACGAACACGTCGTGCGGTTGGAAGTTCGGCCGCCCAACGTTGAGGGCTCCGGGCACGTGAGCATGCGCGATCTGGTTCGTCAGGCGCTGCGAATGCGTCCCGACAGATTGGTGGTTGGTGAGGTTCGAGGTGCCGAGGTAGTCGACCTTTTGGCTGCTCTCAACACCGGGCATGAAGGTGGTTGCGGAACTGTTCACGCAAACTCCGCCACTGGTGTCCCGGCTCGGCTGGAGGCCCTAGCTCTTGCTGCCGGGCTTGGACGGGAGGCCTTGCATTCGCAAGTGGCTGCGGGCCTTGACGCTGTGATCCATATCGAGCGGGATCGTCGTGGGCATCGTCGTGTGTCAGGAATCCACGCGCTGCACCGTGGCAGCGATGCGCTTGTGAGCTCGTCGCCCGCCGTGATCTTCGGCAACGACAACGTGGAGCTCGGGCCCTACGGTCCCCAGTTGGCACGGCGGCTTGGAGTCCAAACGCCCGAGCGAATTATGCCGAGCGGCCGATGAACACCTGGGCAATCGCGTTGTTGATGTCGGTCGCTGGCTACCTGCTCGCTCCAGTGCCCATCCGTCGCCGACCGATCTACCTGCGAGGGCGCGAACGTGAGTCCTCCCCCCGCTCGTCTCGAACCCCAGGGGAGGTTGCGGCGGAAGTTGCAAGGCGAACGAAGCAGCACTTCCGCCGCCGGAGATCCCAGGATGCTGCGCGGGCTGCGGCCGTTGAACTGGTTGCTGCCTTCGCGGCCGAACTCAGAGCGGGGCAACCCGTGAGGCAGGCATTCACCCGGGCTCAACGATCGAGTCCCGTCCCATTGGCGTCGAGGGCAGTGTCCGTTGCTGAACTGGGGGGAGACGTGCCGCGGGTATTGCGGTCCGAGGCACAACGCGTCGACCTGCCGATTCTTCAATCGCTCGCAGCCTTGTGGCGGGTGGCAGAAGGTAGTGGTGCCGGGCTCGCCCAGGCAGCGGATCGGTTAGCGATCGCTGAGGCGGCCAACCAAGTCGCTCGGGCCGAGGTTGCTGCTCAGCTAGCCGGGCCTCGGGCCACGGCGAAAGTGCTCGCGGGGCTACCAATAGTTGGAGTGATCCTTGGCAGCGGCCTCGGCGCTTCGCCGATCGCCTGGTTGTTCGGGTCGGTGTGGGGCCTGCTGGTCCTGGCAGTCGGTGTTGGCCTTGAGTGTCTCGGGCTGTGGTGGATCTCGCGCTTGACCAAGTCAGTTGAGCGATCACTGTGAGCGGCACATTCGTGCTCGCAGTGCTGCTAGTTGGCGCCGCCGTCTACCTCGCCGTTCGACCAGCTGTGGGTGCCGACCGCTTGGCTGTACTCGCGGAACGTCGCGCCGCCAATCGGCGCAGTTCAGCCGTACAGCCCGACTTGGCCCGATCGGCTGACCCTCCAAGGTCGCGATTGCCAGTGCTGAGTTGTGCGCTGTGCGGCGCGGTGGCCGTCATCCTCATCGGGGGAATCCTCGGCGTTGTGCTCGGTGCCGCCGTTGTTGTTCTCGGGCCGAGGTTGCTTGGGCGGCTGGAATCGCGAGGCGATCGCGCTCACCGTGAGGTGCTGGAAGTTTCCGCGCCCACGGTGGCTGACCTGATGGCCGCGTGCTTGGCATCGGGCACTTCGACTGCAGCGGCGACCCGAGCGACTGCGGAGGCCATGGGCGGTCCCGTTGCCGACCTGCTCAACGAGTGCGTCGTTCAGTTCAACCTTGGGGCGAGCCCCGCGCGAGTGTGGAAACCGATGAGCGATGAGCCCTCGTTGGCTCCAATTGCGCGGGCGATTCTTCGTTCCGCGGAAACGGGTGCACCCTTGACCACGGTGCTTCTGCGCGTTGCAGATGATCTTCGGTTGGTGCGGCGAGCCCACCTCGATCAAGCCGCCAAGACCGTTGGAATCAAAGCGGTTGGTCCGCTGGGACTCTGTTTTCTGCCGGCCTTCATGTTGCTCGGAGTAGTGCCGCTCATCGCCAGCCTCATCTCGGCCGGACTCTCAAAGTGATTGTCCACAGCCATCCAAGACCCAGTGCCCATCCCCAGCGCGGCGAATCGCTTCAGCGGGCCTGTTCACAAAGGCGACAGCCTCTGTCCGTGGCCGCAAACGTGGCCGCCGGGGGTCGCAAGACCGCTGTCTTTTGCGGCTCAAAGTCGCGGTACTTGATGGAGGACAGATGACAAATCAGCTCGCACGGGTGATCGAGAACGACAAGGGAATGTCGACCGCCGAATACGCAGTTGGCACAGTCGCCGCAGCGGGTTTCGGCGGTCTGCTACTCAAGTTGTTGACCAGCCCGGAAGTCCAGGATCTTCTGTGGGGCGTTGTGCAACGGGCCTTCTCGTGGGTGGGGTGACCACTCAGGTTGGGGGTCGAGGCGCAAGCCTCGATCCCCAACGCCGAACAGGCGACTCAGGGATGGTCACTGCGGAACTGGCCGTCGGCATCCTGTCGGTCGTCGTGGTCCTAGCGTTCTTGCTCTTTGCCATCGGAGTTGGCATTGCTCACCTGCGCACGCAAGAGGCATCTCGGGCGGGCGCACGAGCGGCGGCCCGCGGCGACAGCGCCACCGAAGTGAGGACGGTCGCACGGGATGCCATGCCGGGCTCTCGGGTCAAAATTCGGCGCGGTGGTTCGGAACATGTTTCGGTGGAGGTGTCGGCCGACGTCCAGCTACCGTTCGTGGGGGCACGGATGCTCACCGTCGCGTCGCGCTCAATTGCTCAGGCGGAACCGAAGTGAGCCGACAGCGGTTTGGGGTCTCTGGGGACCAGGGATCGGCGACGATCCTGTGGCTCAGCGCCCTGATGGTTTGCCTGGTATTCGCTGTGGTGGGCTTCGCGCTGACGGAGTTTGCATCTGCGCGAGCAAGGGTGGCAGCGGCAGCCGACCTATCTGCGCTAGCAGCAGCCGGGCGCCCCTGGTTGTCAGATGGCTGCCAGCAGGCGGCCGAAATCGCGAAGGCAAATGACGCTCGCCTGCGCAGTTGCCGCATCGACGGCACTGAGGTTGACGTCGAGGTCGACGGTCGCGCTCGGGGCATCTTGGCGAGTGTTGCCGGGGCCGCTGGTAAGTCGCCGCCACTGATCGTGGTCAGCGCTCGTGCAGGTCAGCGTGAGTCGGAGCCATAAACCTTCATCATGGCTAGGAATTGTGAAACAGTGGGCCCCGCAGTGCTCAGCACATCCAATGAGGGGAAGAACGTGGAAATCACCTTGGTAACCCGGGAAACTGACGGGTACTCAGTTGTCGAGGTCAGCGGCGAAGTTGATGTGTACACCGCACCCCAGTTGGACGAGCAATTGTCCGGACTTGTTGAAGCCGGTAGCTACCAACTCGTGGTTGACCTCTCGGCAGTTGAGTTCCTGGATTCCACGGGTCTTGGTGTGCTGGTGAAGGCGCTCAAGCGGGTTCGCGAACATGGCGGATCACTGGCCGTCGTGACTTCAACTGATCGGATCAGCAAGGTATTCAGGATCACGGGACTCGATACGGCCATCGGATTGCACAGTTCTGTCGATGAGGCAGTGGCGGGCTGAAGTGGCAACCGCCTCGCTCACAATCCCACCTACGCCTGATCAGGTGAGGCTGGCTCGTCTCGTTGCTGGTGCCGCTGCACGGCGCTGCGGCGTCGATGAAGACGTATTGGACGAGGTTCGCCTCGCGGTAGGTGAAGCCTGCGCGCTGGCAGTCATCAAGCATCAGGACACTGACCTCGCTGCGGATATCCGCATCGAGTTGACGGACTTCTCGGACCGCTTCAGCGTTCGGGTTTTCGATCAAATCCCATCATCAAGCACCTCGCCAGACACCGATGAGTCAATGGCTTTGGCCCTGATTTCGTCGCTGGCACCGGAAAGCGCAGTCGAGTCTGCAGGGCCGGGCACGGTCGTTGAGATGACATGGCCAATCGACGGTCCTGCGCTGGCTCGTCCCGAATTGGGCTGAGCCCGCTACGCACCCCTACACGACGGTGGGGGCAGTCGCAACTCGGTTAGGCCATTCGACGTACACTCGCGCCGATCTGCCGACTATTGAGTCGGACCCGTATTGGTTTGGGCCGGGGGGCTCCGCACAGATTGCGGAGCTAGCGCTTTTGGGTGGCTCGTCCCGCCATAATCCGTGACAAGGAGACCGCATGTCTGCAGTTCTTGCTGCTGCCGACGTCACTGTCTCGCTAGAAGGCGTCAACTTCACCTACGCGGTCGTAGTTGCACTAATTGCCTTACTAGCGTTGGTAGTGGCGCTGGTCTTGGTCCGAGGCGTTCTTGCCGCCGACCAAGGAACCGAAAAGATGCAGGAAATCGCTGGTGCCGTTCAAGAAGGCGCCTCCGCTTACCTGACCCGTCAGTTCAAGACTTTGAGCATTTTTGCTGTCATCGTCTTCTTCATCCTCTTCTTGCTCCCTGCTGAAACCACGAGCGAGAAGATCGGCCGTTCGATCTTCTTCGTCGTCGGTGCCGTTTTCTCCGGTGTCACTGGTTACGTGGGAATGTGGCTGGCCGTTCGTGCAAACGTTCGTGTTGCCGCCGCTGCTCAGGAAACTGGCGAACAGCACGCCATGAAGATCGCCTTCCGCTCCGGTGGTGTGGCGGGCATGTTCACCGTTGGCCTCGGCCTGCTCGGTGCTTCACTCGTCGTGATCATCTACAAGGGCGATGCCCCAACAGTCCTTGAAGGCTTCGGTTTCGGTGCCGCACTGCTCGCGATGTTCATGCGTGTTGGTGGCGGTATCTTCACCAAGGCTGCTGACGTCGGCGCCGACCTCGTCGGAAAGGTCGAACAGGGAATCCCTGAGGACGACCCCCGCAACGCCGCCACGATCGCCGACAACGTCGGTGACAACGTTGGTGACTGTGCCGGTATGGCCGCTGACCTCTTCGAGTCCTATGCAGTGACCTTGGTCGCCGCTCTGATCCTCGGAAAGGTTGCCTTCGGAGACCTCGGTCTAGTTATCCCGCTGATCATTCCTGCCATTGGTGTTATCACCGCGATTCTCGGCATCTTCACGGTTGCACCTCGCAAGGGTGACCGTTCGGGCATGACCGCGATCAACCGTGGATTCTTCATCTCCGCGATCATCTCTGCGGTGCTCGTGGTTGTGGCGGCCTTCGCGCTGCTGCCAACGCGCATCATCGACCTCAAGGGCGTGGACGTTTCTCGCCTCGGAATCGAGATCACGCAGCTGACCAGCTTCAACCCACGTTGGCTCATGATCGGTTCAGTGCTGATCGGTATCTTGCTCGCCGCGGCGATGCAGGTTCTGACCGGCTACTTCACCGAGACGAACCGCAAGCCTGTCGACGATGTGGCGCAGTCATCACTGACTGGTCCCGCCACCGTGATCCTCGCGGGTATCTCGCTCGGTTTGGAATCTGCCGTCTACTCCGCCCTCGTTATTGCGGCTGCGGTGTACGGCGCGTTCTTGCTCGGCGGCGGCTCGCTGGTGCTCAGCCTGTTCGCGATCGCACTTGCCGGTACGGGTCTGTTGACCACCGTCGGCGTGATCGTCGCGATGGACACGTTCGGACCGATCTCCGACAACGCTCAGGGTATTGCTGAAATGTCCGGCGACGTTGACGAACAGGGCGCACAGGTTCTGACCAACCTGGATGCCGTCGGTAACACGACGAAGGCCATCACCAAGGGAATCGCGATCGCAACTGCCGTTCTTGCGGCGACCGCGCTGTTCGGTTCATTCCGTGACGCAGTCGGCGAAGCAGTTGCCAGCGTTCAGGAAACGACACCACGAGTACTTGAAGGCCTCGGATTCGTCAGTGGCACTCAGTACCTCGGCATCCTCGACGTCGCCAACCCACGCAACTTGGTCGGCCTGTTGATCGGTGCGGCAGTGGTGTTCCTGTTCTCGGGCTTGGCGATCAACGCCGTGTCCCGTGCGGCCGGAGCCGTGATCTTCGAGGTGCGTCGTCAGTTCCGCGAGCACCCAGGAATCATGACCTACGAAGAGAAGCCTGAGTACGCACGCGTTGTCGACATCGTGACCCGCGACTCGCTGCGCGAACTGGCAACTCCAGGTCTGCTCGCAGTGCTGACGCCGATCGCGGTTGGTTTCGCATTGGGTATTGGTGCGCTTGGTTCCTACCTCGTGGGAACGATTGCCACTGGTCTGCTGATGGCAGTGTTCCTGTCGAACTCCGGTGGAGCTTGGGATAACTCCAAGAAGTTCGTCGAAGACGGAAACTTCGGTGGAAAGGGCTCACCGGCCCACGAAGCCACTGTTATCGGTGACACCGTTGGTGACCCATTCAAGGACACCGCTGGGCCGTCGATCAACCCGTTGATCAAGGTCATGAACCTTGTTGCACTGTTGATTGCTCCGGCAGTTGTGACGCTGTTCCTCAACGATCAGACGGCACTTCGCCTGGCGATCGCCGCAGTCGCAACCGCGATCGTGGTGGGAGCCGTCATCATCAGCAAGCGTCGCCCGATCGCGGTTTCCGCCGATGACATCTCAGATGACATCAAGGAAGCCGATGGTCACGGACCGTCTGCCGGTGACGAGGCCAAGCTCGACGAGGCAGTGCAAGAAACTGCCGAAGACGAGGGTGTTCCCGTCGACGCGATCCGCGAGGAGAAGTAGTCCTCAACGCTCGCAAAATAACCAAGCGCTAGGCCCCGACACGCAAGTTCGTCGGGGCCTAGCGCCGTTCTGAGTGCATCCGCCCAGCATTGTGGCGGTTGGCTGCCTTACAGCGACAAAAAGCCTTCACAATGATGGGGCGGAGGGCTCGCGAAGCCGGGCGGCTCAAGGCGACGGGCTACAGTGAATTGGCGCAGCGGGCTATGGTGGCGGCTGCAGATGTCAATAAGAAGCGATGCGAAGGAGCACCCAAAGTGCCCAGTCAGGGTGCCGTTCGGCGGCTTGTGATTGTTGAATCACCCGCCAAAGCGAAGACGATCCAGGGCTACTTGGGTCCAGGATTCGACGTTGACTCCAGCGTTGGCCACATCCGGGATTTGCCTAACAGCGCCGCTGAGGTCCCCGCCAAGTACAAGGGTCTGCCATGGGCTCGGATGGCGATCGACGTCGACAACGACTTCACGCCGATCTACGTCATCCACCCGTCGAAGAAGGCCAAGGTCGCCGAGCTGAAGAAGAAGCTCGAGTCCGCCGATGAACTCCTGCTCGCCACAGATGAGGACCGCGAGGGCGAGGCAATCGCCTGGCACCTTCTTGAGGTCCTGAAGCCGAAGGTTCCAGTCCGCCGCATGGTGTTCCACGAGATCACCAAGGACGCGATTCAGCGTGCGGCCCAGGAAACCCGCGAGCTGAACCGTTCCCTCGTTGACGCTCAAGAAGCGCGCCGACTCCTCGATCGCCTCTATGGCTTCGAGGTCTCTCCGGTGTTGTGGAAGAAGGTCATGCAGGGCCTGTCCGCCGGGCGGGTTCAGTCCGTTGCTCTACGCCTCGTCGTTGACCGCGAACGCGCCCGGATCGCCCACACCTCGGCTGAGTACTGGGACCTCGAAGCAACGGTTGATCCCGGAACCTTCACCGCCCGCCTGGTGTCCATCGACGGCAAGCGAGTTGCGCAAGGCAACGACTTCGATGCCAGCGGCGTGCTGAAGAAGGCCGACGTTGTTCGCTTGGACCTCACCGCCGCCCAAGCACTTGTCGACTCCTTGACCGGCGCGGGTCTGACGGTTTCGTCGGTCGATAATCGCCCCGGAACTCGCAAGCCTGCAGCACCATTCATGACCTCCACGCTCCAGCGCGAGGCATCGAACAAGTTGCGTTGGGGCGCCCAGCGCACGATGCGCGTCGCCCAAGGCCTGTACGAACGCGGCTTCATTACCTACATGCGTACTGACTCCACGACGTTGTCGGATTCCGCCATCAACGCCGCCCGCGCTCAAGCTGCGGACCTATACGGCAAGGACCACGTATCGCCAGCGCCGCGTCGCTATGAACGCAAGGTCAAGAATGCGCAGGAAGCGCACGAAGCGATCCGCCCATCCGGCGATGTGTTCCGAACCCCGGCGGAAGTTGCGGGCCAACTGACCGGTGACGACTTCGCGCTCTACGACTTGATCTGGAAGCGCACCGTTGCGTCGCAGATGGCAGACGCCAAGGTCGCGACGACAACCATCAAGCTTGCTGCCGACACCGCCGACAATCGCAAGGTTGAGTTCTCGGCGAGTGGAACGGTCATCACCTTCCCCGGTTTCCTCGCCGCCTACGAAGAAGGCGACGACGAAGATCCAGGCGAGGGCGAAAAGGGCAAGAAGGAGGTACGGCTGCCGGCGTTGGCGCAGGGAGACTCCGCATCTTTGGCGGACCTGACCGCTGAAGGCCACGCGACCAAACCTCCCGCGCGATACACCGAAGCCAGCCTCGTCAAGGATCTGGAAGAACGCGGCATTGGCCGCCCGAGCACCTACGCATCGATCATGGGTGTCCTCGTTGATCGCGGGTACGTCACCAAGCGCGGTAGCGCACTGGTGCCGAGCTGGCTCGCTTTTGCCGTGGTCCGGTTGCTGGAGGAGCACTTCTCGGGGCTGGTTGACTACGCGTTCACCGCCACCATGGAAGAGGTGTTGGACACCGTTGCATCCGGCGATGAGTCGCGCTTGCAGGTTCTCACTGACTTCTACCTAGGCGGATCTGGCCTGGTCGGGGAAGGGTTCCCAGGCGTCAAGTCCCTCGTCGAGCACTTCGGCGATATTGATGCGCGCGAGAATTCGTCGTTCCCCGTGGGTGACTCCGGCATCGTGTTGCGTGTTGGTCGCTATGGGCCCTACCTGGACAAGGACGGCCAAATGGCCAATGTCCCGGAGGACCTCGCGCCTGATGAGCTCACACCGGAGAAGGCCGAAGAGCTGCTGGCCCAACCGTCTGGTGACCGTGAGCTCGGAATCGACCCAGTCAGCGGCAACATGATCATCGCGAAGTCTGGCCGCTACGGCCCGTACGTCACCGAGTTGCTGCCCGAGGACGAACCCGCGGCTGAGGCAGATCCTGACGCCAAGCCGAAGAAGAAGGCCGCGAAGTCCAAGGTCAAGCCACGCACCGCGAGCCTGTTCAAAGACATGAGCCTCGACACGGTGAACCTCGACGATGCTCTCGCGCTGCTATCGATTCCGCGGGTGGTGGGTCAACATCCCGAAGACAACGAGGATGTCGTTGCCCGCAACGGTCGCTACGGCCCTTACGTGACGTGGAACAAGGAATCGCGTTCGCTTCCTGACGAACCGAGCATCTTGTCGATCGATCTGCCCGGTGCGCTCGCATTGCTGGCTCAGCCGAAACCGCGTGGCCGCCAGGCCGCTGCGCCCGGCAAAGAGATCGGCGAAGACCCAGCGACGAAGGCGATGATCACTCTCAAGGAGGGGCGCTTCGGCCCCTACGTGACCGACGGCGAAACAAACGCATCGTTGCGTCGCGCCGACGATCCCGAGAAGATCACGCTCGAGCGCGCTTCGGAGTTGTTGGCGGAGCGACGAGCCGCTGGCCCACCTAAGAAGCGAGCAAAGAAGGCCGC
Organism: Candidatus Nanopelagicales bacterium; assembly: GCA_030157755.1. Classification (GTDB taxonomy): domain Bacteria; phylum Actinomycetota; class Actinomycetes; order S36-B12; family UBA10799; genus UBA10799. The sequence continues at coordinate 174 of JAOAUD010000136.1, read as the reverse complement.
CAAGAAGGCTCCCGCGAAGAAGGCTGCAAAGAAGGCTCCTGCCAAGAAAGCCACAGCGAAGAAGGCTGCGGCGAAGGCCTAGTCAGTTGGCTCAGCAGGATCGGCCACCGTCTCGCCGACGGTCGAGTGGGAAGGCAGGCGAGTAATCGTGACTTCGAGCGGGCTGTTCATCGT
>JAOAUD010000135.1 GCA_030157755.1 Candidatus Nanopelagicales bacterium | reverse complement strand
ACCGGGCCCGGAGTTACTGAGTTCGAGACTGCGGACGCCGCGGAAGTTCCTCCGGGGTTCGTTGCCCTCACCGTGAACGTGTAGTGCGTCCCGTTGGTCAGGCCCAAGACATCACACGTGAGCGTTGGCGCGTTCGCCGTACAGGTCTGTCCGCCCGGCGACGCAGTCGCGGTGTAGCTGATCGGGGTGCCGCCGCCAGCGCCCGGCGCCCAGGTGATGCGCGCCTTCGTGTCGAGGGCCAATGCCGACGGCCTTGTGCCAACGGACGTCACGACGGGCGCATTGGGCGTATCTACCTGAGGAACCACCGTTGCGGCGCTCGAAGCCACTGAAGTGCCGACTTCGTTTCGGGCGGTCACAGTGATGCTGTACGTATCGCCATTCGTCAGGTGCGTCCAGGTGCAGCTGCGAGCTGCGGGCGGAACCACCGAGCACGTTTGCGAGCCGGAGCTCGGCGCGGGCGAGATCGTGGCGACGTATTCAAGGACTGGGTTGTTGTTCTCGGTCGCGGCATTCCAGGTCACACTCGCGCCAGTGTCGGCCCGGGTGGCATTAACACCGGTTGGCGCGTCGGGCGCGGAGGTTACTCCACCGTCACTGATCGTCCAGCCATCGTTGGCAATCAGCGCGGCATGCGCAGTACTGGCAGCACCCAACGTGAACTTGCTGCTGCCTGCATCGAAGACCACGTTCGGTTGAAGCGTGCGTGCTTCCCAAGCAATCAACAGCGCGTCGTAGTTCGCGCGGCTGACGCCAGCGGCGTTGAACATAGATGCCATGTCAGCGACGTTGTCGACGTGCCAACTTGAGATGTTCTGATCGAACGCAGGCGCTCCGTTAAACATCGAAGCCATCGTGGTGACGCCATCGACATCCCAACCGGAGATGTCCTGGTTGAATCTGGTCGCCCCTCGGAATGTTCCGTTCATGGTGGTGACGGCAGAGACATCCCAGTTGGTGACGTTGCCATTGAAGGCCGTCGCTCCGCGGAACGTGCCGTTGAGGTTCGTCACGTGAGAGACGTCCCAGCCACTCAAGTTTGCGTTCAGGCTGGTCGCGTTGAGGAAGGCATTCGAAAGGTTGTTGGTGAGCGCTAAGTCCGGGCCGTCTGAGGCCGTGAAGTTGAGGTTCGTGGCGCCCCAGAAGTAGCCGCCCTCGTTACCCAGCTGCAGTGGGCCCCAGGCGGAGACGCCTGTCATCTTGAGCTTGTCGCCGGAGTTTCCGAAGCGCCATCCCTTGATCACTCCGTCGACCGTGTTCTTGCCAATCGTGATGGTCTGGATGCCCTCCGACAGGTAGGTGTGGGTGACCTCAGCCTGGTTGTACGACGTGATCGTGCTCGTGGAGTTGTCACCCCAGTCGACGACGAAGTTGTAGTTGCCCGAGGCGGTGAGCGGAAGCCTGATTTGGTTTCGCGCGGATGACCCGGTCGAGGTGTTGCGCGTATCCCAGGTGCTTGTGAATGACGTCCCGGCAGCACTGGCAGGTGTGGCCGCGGCAGCCATTCCCAGCGTGACCATGAGTCCGGCGACAACTGCAGCCAGGACTATCCGAAGGCGTGAGATCCACCCGCAACGCTGCGCTTGACGACGCTGGGCATGGGCGTGCCAGTCCGACACCCGTCCAGCATTCAATTGCTTCACGCGCCGCTGCCTTCTGTTGGTGCTGTCAATAACGCAACTTCCGTACTGCACCACGGACAATCACGCGATCTCAGATCCTACGTTACGTAATGGCCTGATCACTATGCGTGTTCAGACGTACCGTTACTTTGCGTAGAGGTCGACCACAACGCGCTTTTTCTCTCGCCGAGGGAGTCTGCGATGCGGGGTCGCCACCACCTGAATCGTTGAAAACCCCTGTGTTTCCGGGGTATTCGTGAGCTATCAGGGCATCGGCACCCACGGATCCGGCGCGTGGTGCCCGTGTCGATTTCGGCGGACGAGGCGCCCGCAGGCCCGTCGAGGCACCGCGAAAGGGCCGCCGTAAAGCCTGCCAGTAACGCACAGTCACAAAGGTCCACCCATTTGGTCTAGGACTTTGGGCCGCAAATCGATTCATCCCGAGGCTGCCAGTGGCGGGGATATCTCCGTATGGTTGCGGGATGGAAGCAGGGGCAGAGTCTGGTCGGAGTTCGCGTGGCATTTTTTGGCAGCGGCGCGGTTCTGGACCAAATCTCACGTTGGTCATCGGTTTCGGTCAGGACAGCTCGGCCTGGAAACCGGTAGCCGACGAATTGGTCCGTGACTTCCGCCTGCTGTTGATCGACAACCGGGGAGCAGGGCGCAGCCCAAACCTCGACGAATCCTTCCTGCTCGACGATCTCGCGCAGGACGTCATCGGTGTGTTGACCGAACTTGGAGTGTCGGAAACGGCTGTTGCCGGGCAATCGATGGGGGGCGCGATCTCGCAGTTGGTTGCCGCTGAACAGCCCTCGCTGGTCAGCGAGTTGATTCTGCTGAACTCGTTCGCTGCGCTGCCAACGTCACCTCGACTCGCGTTCGAGGCCGTCTACGGACTGCTGACAATTGGTTCGCCTTTGGCCAACGTCATCGGAAATCTTTCGCCGTGGATCTACTCGGGCGAATACCTCAGCGCACCTGGGCGAATTGATCAACTCATCGATGACGCGGCAGGTAATCCTTGTCCGCAACCGGTCCACAGCTATCGGGCGCAACTCGATGCGCTCACGGCATTCGATTCGTCGGCACTGCTCCCGAGCATTACCCAGCGCACGCTCGTGATTGGCGGAATCGAAGACCTCGTCGCACCGCCTGCAGCATCGAGCGAGCTAGCCGCCCGAATCCCAAACTCAACACTAACCTTCCTGAGTACCGGTCATGCAAGCCACATCGAGGCCCCAGTTCAGGTGGCCACCACAATTCGAGGGTTCCTGAAGGGGAATTGACAACGTGTTAATCGAAACCCGCGACCCCCTGCTTTTGGGGCGTGAATCGGAGCCCGCGCTCAACTTCAAACAGGGTGACATCGACCAGGGCGCCTGGGCAGGCCAGCGTTTTCTGTGGATAGAGGACAGGCCTGCCTTCGAGTTGAGCTTCTGGTGTGGCACCTGTCCGTTCCTCTTCAAGCGGCTTGAGGGAGCCAGTCGCACGCTGTCAATTCCGGAACTCGCAGACCGGCTCGCCGTTGGCATTGCCGGAATCGACGTTGAGGTGGTCTCGGCTTTTGCGGACCTCTTGCCAAGCGGGCTGTATCAGCCCCTGCTGACGACGATCGAACCAAAACTCGTCTTCCCAATGAAACCTGGCGACTACTTCGCCGACGAACAGGTAGCGACGTGGAACGTCGAACGCTTCTGGGGATTGCCGCAGTACCCGCAGACTCCCTACTACCGGACCTTTGAAACAGCGGTCTCCCGTGACGCGCACCTATACGAGTTTGTGGTTCCTATGGTTCCGCCCAACTGGAATGATCTGATGCGGGTCGCTGCAATGGCAAATCAACTTGCACATTCCGGGAAACCGACGGCAGTCGCCGTCTCAACTCTCGATGTCTGTGGGCCGGCGATGAGCGTCGGCACTCGCGACTTCTATCAGCACTGGGGGCTGACTCACTTCCTGCTGGATGGGCACCACAAGCTGCAAGCGGCAGCCGAACTAGGCGTTCCGCTGCAACTGTTGTCGCTGCTCGCAATCGACTTCAGCCTCGCCGACATCGACCAGATTCAGAAGATTCCGCAGTTACTCGACCAGCCACCTGCCACCCGTTAGTAGGCCGCGCGCCTACGCCCGTTGGTACTGCTGAGTGATCGTGCCTGCCGAACCTCCGTTGAACGTGATCGTCAACGTGTCCCCTGCTACCGAATACGTTGCCGCGCCCGACCCGAATGAATCCGGTACCGAGCCCGTGCTGCGGTAGCCACCGATCGTCAACGTATCTCCGGAAGTCGTGTAGGTCCCTGCACTCGCGACTGCGCCTGCACGGCTCGTACCGGCCACGGTGCAATTGACGCGGCCCGCCCGGGTGAAACTGCCAGCTTCGGTGAACTTCATGACGATCCGACCGGTGCATGTGAGGCCACCAGAGCCACCGACGTTCGCAGTATTCGAGTTGAGGATATTGGCCGCGTCGGCTGACCAGGTACCAACGATGCTGCTGCTTGAGGACGGCGTTGTCGTTGAGGTTGCCGAAGTAGTCGGGCTTGCCGAGGGCGACCCAGTTGACCCATCACTGGAAGTACCGCTGCAGGCCGTGAGTACTCCAGCGAGCGCGACTACGCCTATCGAACTGAAGATCACGGGCTTGAAGGAGGCCGTTGCCGGGAACAAAGATCGCATGGAGTTGATCTTAGTTGCTCGGGGCTCGACTATGTGCACCAGAGTCGAGCGACTGGATACGATTTCGATATGCCCCAACATCGCGTAACTGCGCCGACATTGACTCCCGGCGAGAAGCTCAAAGGGCCCGCCTCCTACTTCCCGAGCATCGAGAAGAAGTATGGCCAGCCGATCCAACACTGGCTTGATCTCGTCGCCGACCAACTCGATTCGAAGAAGCACATGGAGGTGGTCGAGTGGCTGAAGACTGAATACGGCATCGGCCACGGTCATGCGAACGCGATCGTGGCGTATGTGAAGGCAGCGCTCGCTAAGTAACGGTTCGGCGTTCACGTCCAATAGGTGCACACACCTCGGCGCGCATGACACGCTGTCGGGACTGAAATCGCGAGCAACCTGATCGGAGAAGCACGTGTCTGAGGACCAGAACTACGTCGACGTTCACTCGCACTACTTCCCCAATCGCTACATCGATTTCTTGGCGAAGGCGGACGTCCTTCCAGACCCAAGGCAGTGTGCAGGGTTAGGTGCCGGGGCGGAGAAGGACGAGATGGCAACCCGCTTGAGCTACATGGACAAAGCCGGGGTCCAGCTCCAAATCTTGTCTCCTTCGCCGATGACTCCGTGCGCAGCAGATGCCAAAGTGGCGGCCGAGGCGGCGAAGTTGATCAACGACATGCTCGCCGACCTAACAGTCCGACATCCCGATCGATTCCGTTTCGTCGCGGCACTGCCGCTGCCTCACGTCGAGGAAGCCTTGGCGGAGATGGACCGCTCAGCGAAGCTCGACAACTTCGTCGGATTTGCCATGACCACGAGCACCAGCGGGAAGGTGCTGACCGATCCTGCATTCCTGCCGATCTGGGAGGAGCTCGACGAACGCAGCGCTTGTCTGGTTCTGCACCCTGCCGGTGTTAACGCGTGCTCGCCCTTGCTCAGCGATTCCTTGATCTGGCCGGTCGGGTCGCCGATTGAGGACTCGGTGGCAGTCGTGCAGTTGATCGCCAACGGATACCCGAGTCGGTTCCCCAACGTGACCATCGTCAACGCGCACTTCGGTGGAATCCTGCCGATGGTCGTGGACCGGCTTAATCACCAGCTTCCCCACGCGGTAGCAAACCTGCCTGAGTCCCCGAGTGCCGCAGTTGCGCGCATGTACTACGACACCGTCGGGCAGGGATCCGCCGCCGCGATGGAAGCCGCGATCACCGCACTCGGCGCCGAACGCCTGCTGCTCGGGACCGACTTTCCGTACCAAAAAGACGAGGTCTACGTCTCAGCGATCGACTACGTGCGTTCCGCCGAAATCCCGGACGCCGTCAAGAAGGGTGTCTTGGGCGGAACAGCTCGCAGGCTCTTCAATCTGTAATCAGCCAGCGCGCGGTGGCGGAGCCTGACCCGGCGCTACCTGATTGGCAAGGTCAGTGAATATCGAGAAGCTCGCGTTTTGATTCAAATACGCACCATCGGGGCCGAAGCCGTCCTCAGCTGTATTCGCAATGACCGAGATCGCCAACTTCTCTGACGGCAGGTAGCCGCCTGACGCGCTCGACCCATAGAAGCTCTTGGTCTGAGTGATCCAGTTCCCGTTAATCACGACGCCGAAGCCATAGTTCAATTCCGGCGTCATCGGTCGACAGACCGGGCACGTTCCAGTCGGATCCTTCTTGCCAAATCCGACAAGATTCGGCCCCACCTGCTGTTTGTACATTTCCGGCGACACTTGCGCTCCGGAACCAACCAATTGCATGGACGTGGTGATGTCGTAGATGTTGCTGGTCTGAACAGCTCCATTCGCAGTGGTCCACGATGGATTCCAAAAGGTTGCTTCCTCATAGAACGGGATCTTTTGCGGCACCTTGAGGAACGAGCGACGTTCCGACGTGAATGCATGCAGTACTGGGTCAGGCACGGCCGGAGTGCCCCCGTTACTACTGGTGTTGTTCAGGCCCATCGGATTCAGGACGTATTCGGAGAGAACGTCGGACGTCGGCTTTCCGGTGATCTTCGACAAGAGCTTGCCCAAGATCACGTAGTTCGTATGCGAGTAACCCCAGTTGGTTCCTGGCTCGAAGTAGTTCGGGCGAGACAACCCCACTGCGATCATTTCGTCGTCGGTCCACTGCTTGTACGGGTACCGCTGCACCCCCTCCTGCACGGCAGGTTGGTAGACGTAGTCGGGGTAGCCGGACGTCATGTTTAGCAAATTGCGAATTGTGACTTTCGATGAATCGCGGAGTTCGGGTAGCCACTTCGAAATCGGCTCATCAAGGTTGATGATGTTTTGGTCCGCCATCTTCGCGTACGTCTCACCGATGTAGGTAAACGCGAACGCGCCATTTCGAGTGTGCATCGCAGTCGTCGCGGGCACGCCCGTCATCGATTCACCCGCAGCGCCCGTGTAGATGTCGACTCCGTCCTTCACCACGCGGACGATCACTGACTTCTGCTTGTACTTGGCGAGCGCACCATCAGTCAGCGCCTTGACCGCGGCAGTCTGGGCCGGGTCCGCTGACGCCGCGGAGGAACTGTTGTCGGGGCCAGCACTTCCATTCGAACAACTAGTGAGGATGAGAGCCGCGGCGGCCGCTGTAACGAGCGATGTGACTCTTGTCCGCCGGCGCATGAACGGAGTCTAGGCGGGACAAAAGTGAAGGCTGAAGCGTCCACACACCACGTCGCTTGCGATTTGCAGTTGTGACGTCATAACTGTTGACAGTGACGTCATGCTGATGTCATAGTGAAGTCATGGAACTTCAGCCACTCATTGATGATGTCCGCGAGCAGCTTCTTACCGCGGCAGAGAACAGCGGCGAGGAAAGTCGCGAGGCAGCCGAACGAATGACGGCCACGATCGACTCAGCCCTGAGGCTCGCGCTGTTGGAGGCCGTTTCTGGAGCAGCTGCCGAAATCACAGTGGACCTAGCTCCCGGTTCCGCGGAAGTGCGGCTCCGCGGGCGCGACCCCGAGTTTGCCGTGACGTTGCCGAGCGACCAAGCGCCACCACAAGAACCGATCGCTGTGCCCGCACCTGCTGTGGTTGGCGATACCGATGACACCGGAACTGCCCGCATCACCCTTCGACTTTCCGAATCGCTCAAGACACGCGTTGAGGACGCCGCCGGCCGCGAAGGCCTGTCCGTGAACGCCTGGCTGGTTCGAGTGCTGACCGCGGCGACCGATACCACTGCGACTCACGCTCCGCCGCCCGCGACCTCCGGCCAGTCCTTTACCGGCTGGGTTCGCTAGTCCCACTCATCCACCCATCGATCAGGAGGAGCAGATCATGACTACTTTCCAAACCCCAGGACCCATCACTGCGTTCGTCGAAATCGGAAGTGGCGACATCAATGTCACCGCCAGCGATCGAGTCGACTCGGTGGTCACCATTCGGGCCCGCGATGCCGCCAAGGAAGTTGACATCCAGGCGGCTGCAAACGCCACCGTAGACATCATCGGTGGAGTACTCACCGTGAAGACCGTGAAGGCGTGGAAGCGGCTCACCGGTCCCAGTCAGAAGGACGGATCGGTCATCGTTGATCTTGAGCTGCCGAGCACCTCGTCGCTCAGCGCTCACACGGGAATGGGGCTCGTCCATTGCGAAGGCGAATTGTCCGCCACGGATGTCAAGACTGGCCTTGGTGATGTCCGGCTCGATCACGTCGGAGCATTGACGGCGAGGTCCGGCCTTGGCAACGTTGTTGTCGCCACTGCCGATGACGTCACGGTGTCGACGGGCTCGGGCTTCGTACGGCTTGGATCGGTCCTGGGCACCGCCACCGTGAAGAACTCAAGCGGGAACATCGATGTTGCGCAATGCGATCGCGACATCAACGTCCGCACCGCTAGTGGCGACATCACGATCGGCCGTGCGCTCGGTTCGGTCGTTACTCGTTCGGCATCCGGACAAACCACCATCGCGGAAGTCTCATCTGGCTCCGTGAATGCCCGCACGAGTGTCGGCGCCATCCACATCGGCGTGCGCGATGGTGCGGCGGCTTGGCTCGACGTCGCATCGAAGTACGGCACCGTTCGTAACGGGCTCGATGCTGCCGCTGGCCCAGGCGAGTCCGATTCCACAGTCGAGGTTCGTGCGCGTACCGGAGCGGGTGACATCACCATCGAACGGGCGAATTCCGCTCAGACTTCGCGTGATCTCCGGCGTTAGTGTGCGCGTATCGCGCGGACACACAAGTCGGCGCGAACACTGACTGGAGAGCTCCTTGACAGCCGACACGATCCTGAAAGCATCGTCGATCATCACGATGGACCCCGTAAGTCCGCGCGCGGAGGCAGTCGCCTTCGATAGCGCGACGGGCGTGATCGCGGCCGTCGGATCACTCGCCGAATGCCAGGCAGCTGCACCCGGCGTCGAGCCGACCGATCTTGGGACTGACGTCTTGATGCCGGGGTTCATAGAAGCCCACAGCCATCCGGTGCTTTCGGGGATCTATACCCAAGACCCAGCGCATTGGATCGCGCGCAGCCAGGGCTACCCCACTTTTGCCGACGTGCAAGCCCTGTGGCGCAAGGTTGACCAGAGTCTGCCTTCGCACCAGCCTGTCGTCTTCTACGGGTTGGAACGCCCAGGTCAGGGTGCCCCGGAACTGACCAATACTGATCTCGATGAGTTCTTCCCGAACCGTCCGGCCGTTGTTATGGACATCTCGGGGCACGAGGTCTACTTCAACTCCGCGACCATCACCTTCAATGGCTGGGCCGATGGCAAGCCGCCGGCCGATCCGGAAGCGGCGCGATACGGGCGTAACGCCGACGGCACATCAAACGGTCGTGCGTACGAACCTGCCGCGGTTCTGGCCGCAGCGGGGAAGGTACAGGCAGCTGCAATTCCGCACCCGCTGCTGTCTGCTGCCCGTTGGTACCGCAAGTTGGCGGAAGCCGGAATCACAACCACCAGCGAACACGCATTCTCAACGGCAATGGCGTCGGCGTACGAGGCGCTCGCATCTGTGACTGACAGCCCCATCCGCGTCGGGCTCTACCACGCCACCACCGATCCCAGCTTCACCCAACCGTTCACGTCGCAGATTCCTGAAGCCAGGCTGTGGAAGGCCGGGATCAAGATGTGGTCAGACGGCACCCCGTTCAATGGCACTTTCGCGGCGTCTTTCCCGTACCTCGACAACGCGGTCACCAGGAATGCGCAGATCCCAATCGGGCCGAGCGGTGACTCGGTCATGAACTACACCCGAGTGCAGTTTGACGCTGCACTCGATGCAGCCGCTGCTACGGGCTTGCAGGTGGCGGTTCACGCTCACGGAGATGTGGCCGTCGACTTCGTGCTCGACGGATACGCTGCCGCGCTGTCTCGTCACGGACTACTCGGGACCGATCACCGTTGGCGCCTCGAACATTGGACCACCGGCCGCGCCGATCAATTCGAACGTGCCGTCGCATTGGGGGTCGCCACGCCACTAGCTGCGTATCAGTTCATCTACCAAGACGACATGTTCGACGGGAAGCTGTTCGCGAGTGACATTGGCAGTCAGGTCTGCGCTGCTGGCGACGCAGTGCGGGCCGGAGCGCGGATCTCGTTCCACTCGGATAGTCCAGTGGCACCCGCAATTCCGTTGCTTGACGTCCAGTGCATGGTCACCCGCCGAACGCTGTCTGGCGAACTGCACGGACCTAACCAAGCAGTGACGGTGGACGACGCCCTCAAGGCGGTGACCATCAACGCTGCGTACCACTTGCGCCGCGAGCATGATCTTGGCTCGATTGAGGAGGGCAAGTTGGCGGACTTCGTTGCGCTGTCGACCGATCCCTACACCGTTGACGTCGCCGAACTCACCGATCACGTCAAGGTGCGAGGAACCTGGGTAGAAGGTCGCAAGATCGATCTCGACGCCTTCATCTCCGAGATTCAAGCCATTGATCCCAGCGAGCACCCCGACTTGTCCGATCACGCCGCCCGAAATAAGTGCTGCTGATCCCATCGAGGCATGTCGCCGCCAGTTCACTTCGACGATGCGGTCAACGCACCAATCTCGGTGAGCGTGAGTCCACGTGTCTCCGGCAGCTTTCGCAGAACGAACACCAGTAGCGCGAAGTTGATCACAGCGAAACCCGCGAACACCGCTCCGGTACCAACGATCTGCATGAGTGGCAGGAACGCAAGAGAGAGGACCAGGTTGGTTCCCCAGTTCGCGCTCAAGGCCAAACTCATCGCCTTGTCGCGCATCTCGGGTGGAAAGAGTTCGCCGATCAGTACCCAGGTCACAGGGCCCATCGACATCGCGAAACTTGCGACGAACATGAGCACGGCGACGAGGGTGATGTAGCCAGCGGCGCCACCTGTTCCCATCGTCATCGACACCAGGGCAATCGTCAGGCCGGAGGCGACCATGATCGTCAATCCAACGATCAGCAGCGGGCGGCGCCCAAAGCGGTCGATGTAGCGAATCGCAACGAAGGTGGCCAGAACATTCACGACGCCCACAATGATCGTCGCGACGATTGCGGCCGTGGCAGAAGTGAAACCCGCATCGGAGAAGATCTGCGGCGCGAAGTACATGATTGCGTTGATGCCAGTCAGGATCTGACCGACTGCAAACACAAGGCCAAGCACCAGGACGCGGCGTCGTTTCGTTGACACCACCTCTGCCCACGAGAGCTGGGGGGTGTTGAGGCCAGCAACGAGTTCATCAGTTGCCGCCGACGCGTCGCGGTCAGGCTCAAGCGCGGCTACGACTTCAGAGAGTTCGTCGCGACGTCCACTCCGGTAGAGATCCGTCGGAGTATTGACTGCACGGGAAAGCAGCGCAACGAGCAGCACGCACGGCACGGCCGTCAGCGCAAACATGAGGCGCCAGCCGTCCGATCCTGCGAACACGAGGCCACTGAGATACGAGGCGAGGAATCCAACGCAGATCATGAGTTGAAAGGTTGCTACTCGGGAGCCTCGGACCGCCGATGGCGATGTTTCCGATAGATACCTCGGAGCTGCAACCGAGATGATTCCGACGCCAAATCCGATCAAGACTCTGGTCGCGATCAAGACATCGACGGCCCCAGCGGGGACGAGTGCGCTCAGCAATGCTCCGCTGCCAGCAACCATCGCTGCTGCTGCAAGCAGGGCTCGCGTGGGGAACCCGCGCTCGAGACGGCTGACGACACTTGCACCGACCAGTGCCCCGAGCAGGAGCGCGGAAGCAACGATGCTCATCCCGGCGGCCGACAAGTTGAACTGTGATGTGAGTTGTAGGCCCGCAGCAGCTATCACTCCGGCCGCATAGCCAAAGACCGCGCCTGCGAGGACCCCAGCGACCGCGCTGCGGCGAAGCCCGGTCCTAATGGCCTGAGGTACTTCGGGTTTCGTGCGCTCCGCGACGAGCACGTCGACCACGGGTCCTCCGTATTCGATGCCGATGTGGCATTGATCTTCGAAATGGACGCACCGATGTGGCGCTGAGTTCGTGATGCCCAACTGAGTTGGCGGTAAACCAGAACCCGAGCGATTCCGTTGCGGTCTGCAACCGAAGTGAAGCGGTTCACCACAACCCACGTGTTCGCGATGCTCTGCGATGGGTAGGTCTGATGCACGAACCCATCGGAAAGGACCGCAATGGAAAGGCAAGCAAGACGAGTAGCAAGCAGCCGGTACAGCCGAACCCTCACGCTTCTCGGACTGGCAGCCGGTCTGTTCCTCGCGGCAGCGACCATTCCCTCCGAATGCATCGCCGCTATGGACGCGCCAAGCCCTGCATCGTCAACCTCCCATGGAGCACCTACACGGTGCTGAAGAACGACACCCACCAATCGCTGAGGTTCGGATTCCCCCTTTGACTTCCCACGACCGGTCTAGTTATTCGGGCGCGCTCGGGTGCTTCCCTCGCAACGGCGCGCGAAGACTGCCATGCTCGGCGGATGGTTGATTGGTTGCGGTTTGGCGCCGACATGGAGGACTTGGCCACACAGACGTTGCGCACGGGCAAGCAGGTAACCGGCTTGCTCGGTCCCACGGTAATCCAGCCCTATCGGGGATTCGTTGAGAACGGGATCGCGAACGTGCGGGCGCGTGTCATGGAGCAGCCGGTCTTTGACTCGGAACCGGGCGGTTTGCGTATCGACGCGACCCTCGCTGCGAACCTGCTGCGCTGGATCGTGCTGGACATGGCCGGTGTCGAGGTGAGCGTCACGGTTTGTGGCAAGACCGTCACCGTCAACAGCGATGCCGACGGCTTTGTGATCGCCAAGGTGCCCGTGGGCGACATCGAACCTGGCTGGCACGAGGTGCAATTCTCTGCGATGGACCGCGGCCGTGAGGTCACAGCGACGGGACGAGTCGTACTGCCTGACCCGGCGTCGCGCATCGGCTTCATTACCGACATTGACGACACGATCCTTTCCACCGGGATGACCGAGGGGCTCAAAGCACTGCGGCGGACTCTGCTGCGCGACGCCTATGGACGCAAGCCCATTCCCGGCACACCCAGCCTCTACCGCGGTCTTGCCCGCGGCACGGACACCAGTCGCCCCGAGTCCACATTCTTCTACGTCTCCTCTGGCCCGTGGAACCTCTACAGCATGCTGGCGCAGTTCCTCGGCGTTCGTGGATTTCCGAGAGGTCCGCTGTTCTTGACCGACTGGCGTCCCGGCTCCCCGACGAGCGATGAGGACGGGAAGGTGGAGTCGAACCACAAGCGCGCCCGCATCCGAAGGATTCTTGACGCCTACCCGGATATGTCGTTCGTACTGATCGGCGACAACGGGGAACGCGACCCGGTGATCTACCAGGAATTCCTCGAGTCCGACCCCGATCGCATTCAGGCCGCGATCATCCGGGACGTGTCTGGTTCGGCCACGGACATTGATGACGACTTCGCCCCTGAGGATCTGCTGCCAGGCTCGTTGATCACTGTCCGCGATTCCATCCAGCTGGCCAAGCTCGCACAGCGCATGGGACTCGTCGATGAGTTGACGGTCGAAGAGGTCATGACCGAGATCGACGCTCGCTTGTAGCTGTGTGGCTAGCTGTCCACTGACTCCGGCGGGTCAACGTCGAGGTCGGGATTTAGAGGCTTAGTGGTGAGCGCCGAGAGCGGCACCAACTGCAAGTCGCCCTTGCCGTCGTAGGTCAACGAACCCGATGCGTAGGTCCAGGTGTTG
>JAOAUD010000134.1 GCA_030157755.1 Candidatus Nanopelagicales bacterium | reverse complement strand
CCGAGGATCCGCTCTTCGGGCCCGTCGTTTCCTTCCGGCTTGGCGGGATCTATCCCGCAGTCCTAGGGGACATCTCGTACTGGATTCCGCCGCTGACGTTGCGTGATGCCCGCTCGTTGATCAGCTCGCCGAAGGCAGCAGCGTTGCTCACGGGCGGGCCACTCTTGGATCGGAATGTCCCGGAGGAGGTCGATCTTGATGCGTTGGTGGACCTCGTCGCCCGGCTAGGCCAGTTAGCGGATGACCTTCCCGAGGTCGCTTTCATGGAACTCAATCCGATCATCGCGCACTCGAAGGGAGTGGCAGTGTTGGCTGCCAGTGGTCGAGTTGCGCGTCCGTTGGCCCGCACTGACCTGGAAGCTCGTCGACTGCTGTGATGTGGACGGCGCCGACTGTTCGATCTCAATGGGTGGGAGAATCTCAGCATGGTTGATACGACCTCGGTTGCCCGCGCGCTTCGAACCGACATTGAACGGACCGGCTACTACCCAACGTTGGTGGCGGATTCTCTGGCCACCTCGGTGTCCGGTGAGGATCTGATTGCTTACGCCGTCCACCACGAAGCCACCTTCGATCGCGATGAGCTTCGGCGTCACATCACAGTGCTGGCGCTGACCGCAACGCGGCTCATCGTTGCTCACGTGGACGAACATGGTGCTCCAGATGGAAGCAAAGAGCCCTCCACCGCTTCGGCGTCGACGGAGGCAGTGCGGCTGGAGAAGGTCGACTCGGTTGTCGTGACTCGGGTGGTTCCCGACCCCGCCACGTACTCGCCTGAGACCGACCCCATCGAAGTGATGCTCACAATTGGCTGGGGAGCCGTCAGTCGAATCGACTTAGAACCTGCGACCTGCGGGGACCCTAGTTGCGAGGCCGACCATGGATTTACCGGGTCCGCTGCAAACGACGACCTAAGCCTTCGCGTGTCGGCAGCTGCCGATGGCGCCGACGGTGTGACTCGCATGCTGGAGTTTGCCGAAGCCCTGTCGAAGGCAACAGCGGAGCGCCTGCGCTAGCTAGGCAGGAGCCCGTCCGGAATTGCCCGGCGGGGTGTCGACTCAGTTGGAGTCGTCGTGCGTGGGCGAACCGAAGAGCAGTTCCTCCCACTGGGGTGGTTCATCCTTTGGGGGAGTTGGGGCAGCGGCAGGCGTTGGCGGCGGCGCGACCTGCTGCTGCGACGACGTGGCGGCGGGGTGGTCAGGGTTTACTCGTGACGTTTGTGTGTCGGAATTCGCAGTGGTAGTTGCCGCCGGGGCGTGAGATTCACCGTTCGCTTCACGTCGTTCATGGGCACGTGCCGCTGGATGCGCTCGATCCCATGAACGGTTCTGGCCGCTTTCCTCACTCGCGGCGCGCGGTGCCTGTTGAGCCTCGGATTCCCGGGGTGTGTTCTCCGCGGGGGCAGTATTGACGGGCGCTGACGGCACGACGTGGGGCCGCGGTCGCGAGCCCTCCGCAGTCGTAGCCGGAGCCTGCGTGATCGGCGTCGGTCGGGTTGTGGGCCGCTCGGGAGCATCGGGCGTTGAATCACCAACCTCAATCATCCACCGGGCTTCGTCATCGTTGGCTGCAATCGACTTGTCGGAGTTGTTGAACGAGAACGTCGCGAGTCGCTCGCCTTGGTTGGCCGGGTAGGCCACGACCACAGTCCAGGTGGTGCCTTCTGAGCGCCACGCGTCCCATCGCACCAAGCGGGGATCAACGGCTCGCGGCTGGATTCGTTGCAGAACGGCGGCTTCCAGCGTGATGAGCTCACCGCCCACCTTGACGAGTGTCGCGCGTGCTTGATCGGCGATGTACGCACGTTCGGTGATCACCGGATGAGCGAACTTCGCCACGTCGTCTGGGCTGACGCCGGTCGCAGTGGCAATTTCCTCAACAGTTGCACCGTGGCGGATCTGATCCTGGATCTCGCGTGGACTCGGCATGGTGGGTCCCTTGCCACTGGCCTTCGTCGGCCGCGCTGATGTGCCGTGCTCTCGCGACACCACTGACACCAAACGAGAGTCGACCACTAACTCAAATTGGGTGCCGTCTTCGGCCACAAGTAGCAGGCGCTTCCCGTCGTTCGATGGGCCCATAAACGAAAGTTCGCGCACGCTTTGGCTCCTCGTTGGCGGTTGCTCGTCCGACACAGTCAGTCTCCCAGCACAGTTCTGGTGTAGTCATTGGCGAAGACGCGATTCGGGTCGACTCGGTCCCGGACCCGCATGGCGTCGTCCCACTTCGGGTAGGCCGGTGCCAGATCATCGCGGCTTCTTGTATGCATCTTCCCCCAATGGGGTCGGCCGTTGTACTCGCGCAGTACCTCTTCTACCGCAACGAACCATTCGTGATCGGTTCGATCGAACGCGTGGAAGGCCAGGTACCCGGTATCTCGTTCGGTTGCCGGCGACAACCAAGACGTGTCGCCCGGCACCGACCGGACCTCGACGGGGAACGAAATCCGCCAGTTGCGGTCGTCCATCAACTTCCGAACCCGAGTGAGAGCCGGAATCAGCGCCGAACGTGGGATTGCATACTCCATCTCTTTGAACCGGACATTGCGCGGCGAGGTGAACACCAGCCACGAGTCGTTGACGTAGTCGCGTTCGGACAGGACCCGGGCGGCGGCTTTGTTGAGGAGCGGAATGTATCCAGGTGCAGCGCGCCCAAAGCGACACATCGCCCCAAATACCGTGTTGGAGAGGAAGTCCTCCTCCCACCAGTTCGCAAACTTGCCGGGGGGTTGCGCATCGTCGTACGTGCGGTCGTTGTGTTTGACGAGGCACTTGTCCGTGTGCGGGAACCAGTAGAACTCCACGTGGTCGTGCGCAGCAGTCCACGCGTCGAACGATGCGCTGACTTCCTCAAACGACGCTGGGAACTCGTGAGCGTGAAGCCGGAAGCGCGGTTCGACGGCGAGCGTGATGGCCGTGACGATTCCGAACGCGCCTAGGCCGACGCGAGCACTGTTGAACAGGTCTGGGTCGTTGTTGGCATCAACGGTGACGATTGAACCGTCGCCGAGAACAAGCTCCAGACCTACGACCATGTCTGCGAAGGTGCCAGTTGCCCGCCCACAGCCGTGCGTGCCGGTCTGGAGGGCGCCGGCAAGGGTTTGAACGCGAACGTCACCCATGTTGGTCAGCGCGAGCCCGTTCGCGTCCAACACCTGACAAAGCGTGGTCAAGTCGATACCGGCGTCGACGGTGATACGTCCGGCTTCCGCGTCAATCGATCGCACCCGAGTCAATCCACCCGGTGTCAGCATGATGTCGTTCGCAACGGCTGTGGGGGTGAATGAATGCCCGGACCCAATCATGCGAATTGTGCGACCGTCGGCGCCTGCTTGAGCTACTTGGTCTGCGATCTGTTGCGGGTCTGCGGCTGCAACCACGTCGATTGGAGTCGCGGACGCTGTATGTGCCCAGTTCTGCCACTTACGCGCCACTCGGATTCCCCGTTCTTCGCTGGCGATGTCGTTTACCGGTGCTTGGCTGATCCAACGGATTTATCGGACACGGCAGGGTAACCCCTCCCGTTATGGAGTCAGGTAGCAGAATCACGGGTATGTCCTCATTTGATGCCGTGCTCCTGCTCTCCTTTGGTGGTCCTGAGGCACCCGACGATGTGATGCCGTTTCTGCGGCGGGTGACAGCCGGCCGCGGAATCCCCGACGAGCGACTCGCTGCCGTGGCCCAGCAGTACCAGGCCTTCGGCGGAATCTCGCCTATCAATGCGCAGACCAAAGCGCTGCGAGAAGCACTCGAAGCTGAACTGAATGCCGGGGTTGAGCCGGATTCTGAGAGCTATCTGCCCGTCTATTGGGGAAATCGGAATTGGGATCCGTTCCTGGCCGACACCCTTCGGCAAATGCGAACCGACGGGGTGCTCAACGCAGCGGTTGTCGTCACGAGTGGTTACTCCTCCTATTCCGGGTGTCGGCAATACCGCGAGAATTTGTTCGATGCGGTGACCGAGGTCAATGGCGACGGCGATGGCTCAGTTCCTGTGCTCAGCAAGATTCGTCGGTGGTTCGACCAACCCGCTTTCATTGAGGCGATGACGGACAACGTGCTGGCCGCCATCGACGCGTTGGGTTCGGCTTCCGAAGATCCGCCGCACCTGGCTTTCACCACTCACTCGATCCCGATCGGACAGGCGCAAAGCAGCGGCGATCCCGCGCTCGGTGGGGACATGTATGTCAAGCAGCACGAGTTCGCCGCCGCTGCGATTGCTGAAGCTGTGTCGGACAGGGTTGGAGCGCCGCTTCCGTGGAAGCTCGTCTATCAATCTCGCTCCGGGCCCCCCAGCATGCCGTGGCTCGAACCAGACATCAGCGATCATCTTGATGAACTCAAGGCCACGGGCGCTCGCGACGTCGTGATTGTCCCGATCGGATTCATTTCAGACCACATGGAAGTCATGTGGGATTTGGATACGGTCGCCTTGCAGCACGCCCGCGAGGTCGGTCTGAACGCTAGCCGCGCGTCCACCGTTGGCTGCGATCCGCGGTTCGTGGCTTCGCTGGCCAACCTGGTGCGTGAGCGCGAGCAGAACGTCCCCGAACGTGACCGCGTTGCGTTGGCACCGTGGGGTCCGGCACCCGATGTGTGCCCAGTGGGTTGTTGTCCGAATCCGCGAACCGACCGCGGTGCTCTGTGCGGCGCTGATTCATGACAGCGCCGACCGCTGATCTGCTCAATGAACTCCTGACTCGCGCGCGTGATGCTGCGCAGGCGGCATCGGTGTTGCTACTGAGCCCGCCGGCAGACCTCGCGATTGAGACGAAGGCGACTCCGACGGATGCCGTCACAGTCATGGACAAGCGAAGCGAGTCGCTTCTGGTGTCCCACTTACTCGACGGTCGCGAATCGGACGGTGTGCTTGGCGAGGAGGGCTCAAATCGTCCCGGCACTTCCGGGTTCCGTTGGGTGATCGACCCGATCGATGGGACGGTCAACTACCTGTATGGCCTGCCTGGCTGGTCGGTATGTGTGGGCCTTGAATACGAGGGCGAACCGATCGTGGGAGTGGTTTCGGCGCCTACGTACGGTGTCACCTACTACGCGGCACGGGGTCTCGGAGCCTTCCGGGAGACATCTGGTGCGAGTGAACCAATTTCCCCGTCACATGTGGCGGACCTGCCAATGGCATTGACGGCAACCGGATTCGGATACGCCTCGACGCAGCGCGCGTTTCAGGCAGAGATCCTTCGAACGCTGCTGCCTGAGATCCGGGACATTCGCCGGGCGGGATCGGCCGCCGTTGACATCTGCTGGGTCGCAGACGGCAAGGTTGATGCTGTGTACGAGAAGGGGCTGAATCCCTGGGATTACCTAGCAGCTTCAGTGATCGCACGAGAGGCTGGAGCGGTGGTTGCGGGGCTCGACGGTCGCGGACCTAACGCTGACCTGACCATCGCAGCGAACCCGGTGCTATTTGCAAAGTTCCACGACCGGCTCAAGCAGCTCGGTGCGGGTAAGCCGGTTTAGTCGAGTCGGCGCAATTCCGCGTTGTACCAGTGGGTGTTGCGGACATAGATCTCTGCAGCATGTTCGAGGAGTTCCTTGTTAACTGCGTCTTCCCGAATCTTCGCAGGTACCCCGAGCGCCATCGCGCCTGAAGGCACGATCATGCCGTTGGGAATGAGGGCTTGGGCCCCGACGAGGGCTCCGGACTTGATGAGGGCTTCGTGGAGGACGATCGAGCCAGAGCCGATCAGACAGTCGTCCTCAATGGTGCAACCCTCAAGGTGAACGTTGTGTCCAACCGTGCAGCCGTCGCCGATCACGGTGTCGAGGGTTGATGTGCAGTGCACGATGGTGCCGTCTTGCACGGAAGTACGAGAGCCGACTTTGATAGTTCCGTGGTCTCCTCGCAGCACGGCCGTCGGCCACACCGACGATTCAGCTCCGATGATCACGTTGCCGATCAGCACCGCGTCCGGGTGCACAAAGGCTGATGGATCGATAGTGGGAACTCGGTCGCCGAGCGCGTAGATAGGCATGGGAAAAGCACACCACATCGCACTTGTGGAGGCTTTCTGAAGGGGCTGTTGGGCTGGTTGGGGATCCTCGAATGGACCCCGCGCTGCAACCGACGGGCCAGATGCGGCACAATCTGCCGCTCCACAGCACAGACGTGGGAATCATCCCGAGGTCTGCGTTGTTCTCACCGACTAGCCGGGCGCAAAGTGCGTCCGACCTACTTCCGAAATCGTGGGGGGCGCAAGATGGCGACCGACTATGACGCGCCGCGTAAGACAGACGAAGAGCTCGCCGAGGACAGCCTCGAAGAGCTCAAAGCGCGCCGTGCCGACAAAGCAGCATCGACCGTAGATGTCGATGAAACGGAATTGGCTGAGAACCTCGAATTGCCTGGAGCCGATCTTTCGGACGAGTCGCTGACCGTTCGGGTGCTGCCCCGGCAAGAAGACGAGTTCACTTGTTCCGTGTGTTTCCTTGTGCATCACCGCAGCCAGTTGGCCAAAGAGGTCAAGGGCATGCCGGTGTGCACAGAATGCGTCTAGCGCACTAAGTCATCGGCGCGTGAGCGCCGGTGCGACTAACCAGTGACAGCGTCTTGTTCCTTGAAGGACGAGACCTCTTGTGAGTCCGTCATCTCTGCTGCGATACGCGTGATGATCACTTCGATCGCTGCCGAGACAACAGCAGTTGTCAGAGCCCAGGCGAGCACACTCACGATCGACACTTCAGTGTCGTCAGCCTTCGGGGGAACGTGACCCGTGCGACGGGCGTAGGCCGACGACAGTCCCTTACGGGCAATCCAGGTGGCCCCCATGGCAGCAAATGGCGCCACGGTGCGAGCGGTAAGGACTGGCACGCGATACCTCCGAGTGTGAGTGAACTGCTTTGCCGGTGAACCCTACTGCAGGTTCACGCGTGACGTCGTGCTGCAGCGTCTCGCGATGAAGGTCAGGTCGGGAACCTAGGAGTCGGGATTGAGGGAACGAATTGCCTGACCGAGTTCCAATGGCCGACGCGTGCTGATTAGCCAATAGGGATGTGGATCTTCGTCGTCAAGTACTTCCAGTGACACGGACTCTTTGGCACTCAAGGGTCGCATGACTGTGAAGGCGCGTGGATCTGCATTGGGCCCCCGGGCATCCGCTGTGGCCGCCGCATCGAGGGTGGCGATGATGCCGATGGAATCGCCGCCGATATGTGCCCGCCCAGCGCGCAGTTCCGTCCCGGTCACCACAGTTGTGGTCGCTGTTGTTAACAGCAGCCAGGTCACGAGCGCGGACCCAACGACCAGGCATACCAATCCGGCCACGTCGCCAAGCGGAACCCAAAACGCGACAGTCAGGCACAGGACCAGTCCGAACATGACAAGCCATGCCCACGCAGGTGCGCCGAGGTGTTCGCGGAAACGTACTTCAGCATTCGCATTGGGTGTCTGCTTCGGCGCGGCTTCTGGAATCCTCGCGGCAGGACCGGTTTCGGGCGACATGGCTATAGCGTGCCACGGCTGGGGGGGCTAGCCTGGCGTGGTGGCCTCATACGTACTTCCGACAGACCCACCAGAGTCGGCAACTATTCCCGACCGGCATCCGGACGCGCCTGCACCGGGGTCTGAGTTGGCAAGTCACTACCCGAGGTGTTTTGGCTGTGGGGCTGACCACCCGACTGGCCTTCATATGCAGGTATTCGCAACTGACGGGTTGGGCATTAGCGCTGAATTCGAAGTGACGGAGCACCATCAGGGTGCGCCTGGACTTGCTCACGGCGGGGTGCTTGCCGCGGCGTTTGATGAGGCACTGGGCGCCCTCAACTGGCTGCTTCGGATGCCTGCCGTGACGGCGCGCCTGGAGACGGACTTTCGCAAGCCCGTTCCGGTTGGGCAGATCGTGCACATTGACGGCAAGATCGTCGGTGTTGATGGGCGAAAGGTCTACACCCAAGCTGTTGGGCGACTTGGGGGAGCGGACGGTCCAGTGGTGCTGACTGCAGCGGCACTGTTCATCCAAGTGGGCCTTGAGCACTTCCAAGACAACGGACGACCAGAGGATGTCGAGCGCACGGCGGCCGAGCGAGCCGCCGGAGGCGCGGCACCATGGGCGCATCTGGATGTCAGCCCATGAGCACTCAACCACCACGGCGGCCGCATGACGTCCAGGTGCTGATTGAACAGCTCGATCCAGAACTTCCGATGCCCTCGTATTCACACCCGGGCGATGCTGGGGCTGACCTGTATGCCGCCGAATCCGTGACGCTTGCACCAGGTGAGCGCCGACTGGTGCGCACCGGAATCGCTATCGCGCTGCCAGACGGATATGCAGCCTTCGTGCACCCCCGCAGTGGCCTGTCCGTGCGCAGCGGTGTCGGCATGGTGAATGCGCCAGGAACCATCGATGCGGCGTACCGAGGTGAGATCAGCGTCAATCTGATCAACCACGATCTCGAAGCTCCCGTGACCCTGAACCGCGGTGATCGAATCGCGCAGCTGGTTGTCCAAGAAGTGGCGCGTGCCCAATTTGTGCCGGTGGACGGCCTTCCTGGCACGCAGCGGGGCCAAGGTGGCTTTGGCTCGACTGGTTAGGTCGCACTTGTGGGAGTAGCGTGGCGCAGGTGTTCCGACGAAACCGTCAAAATGACGAACCAACCGAATCCACCGACACTGCGCCCGAGGCTGACACTGTGACCGACGAGTCTGAATCCGTTGTTGTAACTCCTGGCCTTGACGGGCCGTACGACATTAGTGAAGCACCAGAAGACAACGTCGTCCGAATTGACTTCGGCTCGCTGAAGATTCCTGGTGTTGAGGGAATGAACGTCAATCTCGAAGTTGATGAGCAGAGCGATGCAGTTGTTGCCATCACGATCGTGCTCGGTGAGGGTGGCCTGCAACTCCAACCATTTGCGGCGCCACGCAGCGGCGGCTTCTGGGAGGAAGTGCGGGCAGAACTGGGCCAGGGAATCACGACGGCTGGCGGGGCGATCGACGAGGTTGAAGGTCGGTTCGGCATCGAGATCAAAGCAACTGTCCCAGCCGTCAATGAAGAGGGCGAGCACGCACTCCAGAACGTTCGGTTCGCTGGCGTAGACGGACAGCGCTGGATGTTGCGCGGCGTGTTCCTCGGTGCCGCAGCCGTCGATGAACGGGCCGCTGAAGTATTCGAAGACATCTTTGCCGGCTGCATCATTGACCGCGGAGCCCAGCCGATGGCGCCAGGGGAGATGCTTCCGCTGCAGCTGCCAGAAGATGCCGTCGCCACACCCGAAGACGCAGAAGAAGGGGCAGAGGGCGAAGATCGTCCGCCGCTAGACCCGTTCGAACGTGGGCCGGAAATCACCGAAATTCGATAGTTTCGCAAATACTTGCGGCCGATGGTTTAGACCGGCGCACGCCGGGGCATAAACAGGTCACGCACGAACTCGCTGATCGTTAAGCCTCACGCGACCACGCACAGGCATTGCCTACGCGTTCAGAGCCAAACATCAGCAGTGACCACGCGTTAAGCCCGGAAGCTTCCTGCGAGACAGGTGGCGCCGGGCTTTCGTGCTGTGCCATTCTCACGCCATGTCCAGTGCTGGGATTGTGCAGTCGACGCGTGAAGGCCACTCCATTGATATTTCGTTGCGCGACGTTTCGATCAGTACGCGCCGTGGTGGATTTGTGGTGGAGGGCATCAATGCCGACATTCCGGGCGGCTCTTTCGGGGTCCTGATTGGCTCTGCCGGCACTGGTCACAGCGCGCTGTTATTGGCGATGACTGGTCGCTTCAAGATCGCCTCTGGCCGGATCGAGGTAGGCAGTCGCAGCCTCCCTGAAGATCAGCGGTGGGTGCGCAGGAATTCGGCGATCCACCTGAGTGAGGCGGACGGCGGCTTCGACGGTGGGCTCCGAGTTCGCGAGGAAGTGCAGCGCGCTGTATTGCTCGGACGTCCCGGCTACCGGCAAGCTCGTGGCAAACAATTGGCGGACCGCCTTGAAGAAATCCTCACACCTTGGTGCGCTGATATTGATCCGCGAACCTTGCTTGGTGAACTCACTGCCTGGCAACGGGCACGATTGAAGATCGCGCTCGGCGTCGTACCCGCAGCTCGTGTGGTTGCGATCGACGGCATCGGTAACGGCATCCCGGTCTCACAGAAGCATCAACTCTGGGCGTGGTTGGCGCAGTGGGCGCGAGACACCGGTGTCACGGTCCTCGGGACGGGCATCGAGGTCCCTGGGGAGTTAACCGCGAACACCGTGATCGTGGAGCTTGATCGTCACGTCGAAGCGCAGGCATCGTGAGAAGCATCCTGCTCGGCATCTTTGAGCTGAGGCGTTACCGTCGCGGGCCGCTTGGCCGTGCTGCAGTCGTTGCGATGGTGTTGTTGCCGCTGCTGTATGGCTGCGTGTACCTCGTTGCTTTCTGGAATCCGTACAACAACCTCAGTGCTCTGCCGGTTGCTGTGGTCAACCAAGACCAGCCCGTGACGGCAAGCGGCAAGCAAGTCGATGTTGGAAACCAACTCACCACCACGCTCGTTAACGGAAAGCAGTTCGACTGGACCGTGACGGATGCCGCGACGGCGAGCTCGGGCCTCGACAACGGCACGTATTACATGGTGCTCACGATTCCCTCGAGCACCAGCGCCGACATTGCATCGCTTGCTACGAACCAGCCGAAGCCAGCTCAGTTGCAACTCACCACCAACAATGCGAACAGCTACTTGGTGTCGCTGATTGCCGAACAGGCCTCCACCCAGATCACCCAAGCTCTGACTCAACAAGTTGATTCGCAGTTCGCGGCCACGACTCTGTCCGGATTGCAGACGATCAGAGCGTCGCTGGTCAAAGCCGCCGCTGGCGCGCAGACGCTCGCTACTGGGCTGGACACAGCCAATAGTGGCGCAGCTCAGTTGGTGACCGGAACGAAAGAAGTGGCTGCCGGAGATCAGCAGTTGGCGACGGTGGCGAACGACGTTCGCTCGGGCCTGTCAGTGGCCGAGTCGGATCTGAAGTCGGCGGTCGCCCAAGCGCAGTCGTATGCCCAGTCGCATCCCACAGATCCGATCGCGCAGAAGATCGCCCAGGGTTTGGTTGCCCTGCAGGCGAAGTTCGACGGTGTCGTGACCAAGGCGGATGCAAGCATCGCCCAGATCGACAAGCTCGGCGCAGGCTCACAGCAGGTTGCTACCGGAATGGCGAGTCTCGCGGCAGGTATTACCAAGCTGGATGCCGGTGCGCATGAACTCGCCACTGGACTTCAGCAAGGTGTGGAACAGATTCCGACCTACACCCCGGCCCAGCAGGCAGCGGTGGCGCAGATGGTGGCGAACCCAGTCAGCGTCGACGACCAGACGGTCAATGCCTCAGCGTCCTATGGGACAGGATTCGCGCCTTACTTCATGCCTCTAGCGCTGTGGGTAGGCACGTTGGTGGCATTCATGATGTTTGCGCCCTTGCCGATGCGCTCGCGGGTTTCGCAGTATCAGTCGTCGTTTGGCGCGGTCATCACGGGCATGACACCGATGGTGATCGTCGGCATTGCCCAAGTCGCCGTGCTTTCCATCGTTCTGCGGTTCTTCGTTGGGGTCCACGCCGTTCATCCGGTCCTGGTTGGCGGGATCAGTCTGCTCATCTCGGTGGTATTCCTGGCGATCATCCAGTTGTTGATGGTCGCGCTGGGAGTCGCGGGCAGATTGGTGGCGCTGGTGTTGCTGATGCTGCAGCTGTGCTCCAGTGGTGGCACGTATCCGGTTGCACTCTCGCCATGGTTCTTCAAGACCATCAGCCCGTTTATGCCGATGACCTATGCGGTCGATGCGCTACGCCGAACGATCAACGGTGGAGAGCTCAGTTCGGTCGTTGTCGACTGCCTGATCTTGGCAATATTCGGGGTCGGCGCTTTTCTGCTCACCGTGCTGGTGACCACGCGTAAGCGCGTCATTTCCATGAGCGATCTGAAGCCTGAAATCACGCTCTGATCGCGATCTGTTCAGTCTGACTGCTCAGGCCGAACGAATGAACTGCCCATGGAAGCCGAACGGGACGGCTTGTGGAACTGTCGCCCGCGCGACCTCCGACAGGTTCGATGCGTCCAAGACGAGCAGGAAGGATGTTCCTGCAGTGGCGTCCAGAACGACCGACAGGATCACTCCGTCGTCTTCAGCTTCTGCCCCAGGTCGTGGCACAAAGACAGGTTCGCCGGGATACGTGTGTGGTTCGTGCCAAACCCAGGATTCGCCGCTGCGGACATCGATCTTAGTGAGGCGATCGAGGAAGGCCGCCGGATCTGCCGGGTCCACTGAGATGCCGTAGGCGAATTGGTACGGGCGCGCATTGTGTTTTCCGTAGTGGATTCGAGGTAGCTCGATTGGCTGATCGCACAGTTGGCGCGACGACACGGTGCTTGCTTGCAGGTCGAGTGTGAAGCGGCGCAACGAGAATGGCGGCAGCTTTGGTGGACGGTAGTCCGATGATTCGGGAGCGGGTCCGAGCAAGGAGTTCAAGAAGAGGTCGGACACAATCTCGGCATCGGCATAGACACTCACGTCAAGGATGATCTGGCCGGATTCTTCGAACGCATTGACGTGATGAAATGCGAACCACGGGTCGTCGGTGTGTAACCGCTTAGTTGATCCGTCGGCTCGGTTGACAATCGTGAACGTGGTGCCGAGTTCAGGTTTCCATCGGTAGTTTTCGATGAAGGGCCGACCACTCAGGAGCATGCTGACTGGATTGACGACGAAAGGGAATTCCATCAAAACGATGTAGTTCTCGGTCATCGCGAAGCTGTGCATATACGAGGGTCGAGCGGTGTCTGCAGTTCCGATCGTGCGTCGGCGCTTTGAATCCTGCGGGACACCAAAGACCGTATATGTGGACTTCCGCCCCAGTTTCAACATGTAGTTGAACGACTCGTGGGTGGAAGTGTCGTAGTGAGGGTGTGCCGTCGTGATTCCCGGTGTTAATGAATCTTCGTATGCAACGACGCCAAGGGTGTCGAGCGTCTCAGGGTCGAAGGCGACCTGAATCGGAGTCTCTGTCATCGCAACGAATTCGTCTGCGACCTTCGTGATGTTGACGTTTGCGTTACTGCTGTAGACCGGGGAGAAATTGGCTGTCATTCGTTTGAACAATGACCGGCAGGGGTCCGTGGCGAACTCGGAGAATTCGATCGCGCCATTCTGCGCGGCCTGGTAGTCCTTGCTGCGGAGAAACCGATTCGTGTAAGACACCTTCCCAGCGCGAATGCCGAAACGATGAAGCATTGCCATGCCGTCAAACCAGTGGTTCAACCGGTGCCCGCCAACACGCCACATTGCGGGGCCGTTACGCAGAAGGTCACCCTCAAGCCATGCGGGAATTGTTCCCGCAGTCTCGAGCGAGTCGATCTCGATCTCAGTTGGCTGGTCTGCGAATCCTGCTGCATAGTCTGGAACGGAGGTTCCCCCGGCGTTAGTCGTTGGCATGCGAACAAAGTACTGCGAAATCT